>JALHTW010000117.1 GCA_022866045.1 Candidatus Aminicenantota bacterium
TATTTTTGATGGCCTGCTGCGGCAAGCAAAACACGATATCTCAGGCGGAGAAAATTTTCGTTAATGGACATATCCTCACCATGGATGAAAGTCAGCCTGAAGCGGAAGCTTTGGCCATCGGTCAGGGGAAAATTTTGGCTGTCGGCAATTCAAATAAAATCAAAAAGTCTTATCCGGGAGCCGACGTCGTCGATCTCGCCGGCAAGACGGTTATGCCGGGGATCATAGAATCGCATGGCCATCTTTTAAGCCTTGGGCAAAGCTTTCTCGAGTTGAACCTTGAAGGAATCGCGACTCCCGAAGAAGCCGCAGAGAAAGTCCGGCAGCGTGCGCTTCAAACTCCAGCCGGTGCGTGGATCACAGGATGGGGGTGGGACGAGGGCGCCTGGGCGAAAAATTATCCTACGGATAGAGTCCTCAGCGAGGCGGCGCCGAAAAATCCCGTTTATCTCCGCGGCCTTCATGGCTTTGCCAGCTGGGTGAATGCCAAAGCGATGGAGGCCGCCGGAATAACGGCCTCAACGCCGAATCCTCCCAACGGAGAGATTTTAAAAGAGGCGAAGACGCACCGTCCGACAGGGATCCTGACCAATAAAGCTCAGAGCCTTGTCGAAAAGCACATTCCGCCGCCCGCTCCGGATCAAATTGAAAAGGCCTTGGAGCTTGCCCAGGAAGAATGTCTGAAAAACGGGTTGACAACCGTCCATGAGGCTAATACGACTTCAGAAATGCTTGCGGCTTTCCGGCGCTTGATAAAAAAAGATGAGCTCAAAATCCGCGTTTACGCCATGCTTGATGGGACAAATCAAAATCTCATCGAGCCTTTTCTCGGTAAAGGTCCTGAAATCGATCCGAACCGGATGCTGACGATCCGCTGCATTAAAATCTTTGTCGACGGCGCCCTCGGCTCGCGGGGCGCGGCATTTCTTGAGCCCTACAGCGATGCTCCCGGCATCAGAGGAGTTGTCGTCACGCCGGAAGACGCTCTTTATCCATTGACCGTTCGCGCCTTAAAATCCAACTTCCAGGTTGCCGTGCATGCCATAGGTGACCTGGCCAATCGCCTCACCCTGAATGCTTTCAAACGCGCCCTGGAAGCTGTCCCGGCGGCAAAGGACCGTCGATTACGGGTGGAACACGCCCAGGTTGTCGCGCTTGAAGATATTTCCAAGTTCGCTCCCCTGGGGATTGTCTTGAGCATGCAGCCGCCGCACGCCACGTCCGATATGGCCTGGGCAGAGACGCGCGTCGGCCCCGAGAGAATAAAAGGCGCTTATGCCTGGCGTTCATTTCTTGAGACGGGGATTCATCTCACGCTCAATTCTGATTTTCCCGGAGAAACGCTCAACCCCTTCTCTGGAATGTATGCCGCAGAGACCCGGCAGACTCCGGATGGGAAACCGGCAGGGGGATGGTATCCGGAGCAATGTCTTACACGCAAAGAGGTGTTGAGAGCCTACACGATCGAGGCGGCCTATTCCGGCTTTGAGGAGAATTTCAAGGGAAAAATCCAGCCCGGCATGTTGGCCGATTTCATCGTTCTTTCTGATGACATATCGACGCTCCCCCCGGCCAAATTGCTTTCTCTCCGTGTCCTTCAAACATATCTTGGCGGCAAATTAGTTTACAAGGCTAATAAATAATGAAAAAGCCCACGAATCTCGAATTAACCCAAGAGGCTATGCTTAAAATGGGAGAGGACGCGCTCAGAGCCGTCGTGGATCATATTGCGGCTCTTCCCAAAGCTCCGCGTTCCAATCTTGAAGTGAGCGAGGAATTCCTTCGGAGTCTCCGCGAACCGCCGCCCGAGCAGGGCACCGATTTTCCGTCCCTCCTTCAGTTTTTCATGAACACCATCGTTCCTGTTTCCATTAATACTCCACACCCGGCCTATATCGGGTACATACCCGGCGGCGGGCTTTACCCTTCGGCGATCGCCGATTTTCTGGGAGCCGCGACCAATAGGTATACCGGCGCCTGGTTCGCCGCGCCTGCCGCCGCGCGTCTGGAAGCTAATGTCCTGGAGTGGTTTGCTCAATGGATGGGCTATCCTGAATCGTCCCGTGGCATCCTCACGAGCGGCGGATCTCTGGCCAATTTCAGCGCCGTCGTGACGGCGCGCAGACATCTTCTTGGCGACGACCTGAGCCGGGGAACTCTATATGCCTCTGATCAGACCCACCATTGCGTGATGAAAGTCGCAGGTCTGGCCGGCATTCCTGAGCGCAATATTCGCCTTCTGGATGTGGATGAAAATTACAGGGCTGTTCCGCATCTCTTCGAAGAAGCGATACAGGCCGACCTCGAAAAAGGACTGAAACCTTTTCTTCTCGTGGGTAATGCCGGGACCACCAACACGGGTGCTGTCGATCCTCTTCCCGATCTCGCCTCTCTAGCCAAGAAGTTCGGCCTTTGGTATCACATCGACGCAGCCTACGGCGGCTTCTTCAATTTGTGTGAAGAAGGCCGGAAAAAGCTTGCCGGAATCGAAATGTCCGACTCTGTTGTTCTTGATCCCCACAAAGGGCTCTTCCTCCCCTACGGCTCGGGGAGTCTGCTAGTCAGGGAGGGTGAGCTCCTGCGCCGGGCCCATATGATGTCGGCCGATTATTTACAGGACCATGAAACACCGGAAGGTGAAGTGAGCGCCACAGAATATTCGCCGGAGCTGTCCCGCGCTTTTCGCGGCTTGCGCGTCTGGCTCCCTTTGAAATTGTTCGGCGTCCAGGCTTTCCGCGAAAATCTTGCTGAAAAATTGCACTTGACCGAATGGCTCTATCACAAGTTCGAAGAAGAGCCGGGGTTTGAATGTCTCTCCGCACCCGACCTTTCCGTCATTCCTTTCCGCTTCCATCCAAAATCGGGAGACATCCATGAGTTCAACCGGAGACTGCTCAAAAATATTATCCGGAGCCAAAAACTCTTTCTTTCTTCGACCCTGCTTAAAGGCCAATTTGTCCTCCGCGTCTGTATTCTCAGCTTTCGCACGCATCAGGCCGAAGTCGAAGAAGCTTTCGAGATCATCACTTCTGAGGTTCAAAAACTCGCCAAGGAATAACATGAATTGCGTCGTTTCCTCGAGAAAAGAATTCGCAGATGGCGCCGAATTCAAGACGAGGGGGACACGATCCCAAATTCCGGAGAATTTGGGTCATGTCCCCGAATTCGGCACCTGTCTGGAGACCCCGACAGATCCAAGTGGCATGAAAAGAAGAAATAAAAAACGGCCGTGCCGAGATGATCCGCGCCTCCGCGACTTCTTTACTCTCTGCCCTTTGAAGGTCTGGTGCTGGTGTGCGCCAAGGGGGACGGTTCTCCCCTCCTTCTAAAGAGAACCGTTCCCAGCCGGCGCATTCGTCAGGCCGCCTTCCGGACGGCGCCGCTCATGGCCCGGACGACCAGAAACCCGCCCAGGGCCAGGATCCCGGCCAGGGCGAGAAGATACGATGGCCGCTTGAAGATTTCGAACAGCCCGATCTCGAAAAAGGCCAGAGCGGCGAAGACGATCCCGATCAAGGCCTCGCCGGCAATCAGGCCGGAGGCCAGAAGCGTGCCGGTATTGGCGACACGTTCCTTATCCTCGCCGACGATCTTCTTCTTCTCCAACCTGCGCTCGAGAATCGATTTGAAGATCCCTCCCAGGAAGATAGCAAACGAGGTGTCGATCGGCAGGTACATGCCGACCGCGATCAACATCGGGCTGCGGACCTGCATCAGTATGAAGGCCAGCCCCATGAACACTCCGACCAGGATCAGGATCCATTCCGTCTTTCGCTCGAAGATGCCCTTGGCTACGACCGCCATCAGGCTGGCCTGGGGAGCAGCGATCTTCTCGCCGCCGAAGCCGGCGTTGGCCTTCAGGATCTCGTTCTGCTTTTCCGGGATCATAGCCTTGATATCATTGAGCTTGTAGGTCCCGGCCGGGATCGCCGCGTGGCGTCCATCGTAGATCACCTCGGTGACCCCGGCGGCTTCCATCTCGGCCAGCTTCGTCCCGACGACCTGCTTGATGTTCCCCAGGTGGAGGATGGACAGGACGAAGAACATGACCAGGGCGGCGGAGACGATCCCGAATATGTCACCGACCTGCATGCGCCGAGGCGTACCGCCCAAGATGTGGCCGGCTTTGAGGTCCTGCATCATCTCCCCGGCCACCGAGACTGAAACGCAGGTGAAGGCGGCCACTATGAGCACGGCCGAGATTCCGGTCCCGCCCTGCAGGCCCATCAGGACCATGATGAAGGCGACGATGATCAGCACCGACACCGTCAGGCCGCTCGTCGGATTGCTGCTGACGCCGATGATGCCGACAAGATAGCCGGAGACCGCGGCGAAGACAAAACCCAAGAAGATCATCAGCAGGACGGCGACAAGGGAGGCGGGAATGCTGCCGGCGTAGCGGTTGAAGATGAAGAAGACGAGGACGGCGACAGAGAGGGCCGTGGCCAAGGCCCATTTTATGTCGAGGTCGCGGTCAGTCCGGGGCACGGCTTCGGCCGGGCCGGTCTTGCCGCGTCCGAGCGTGGACACGGACCGGGCTATGCCTTGGATCAAGTTCTTCCTCATCTTGAACAGAGTGGAGAAGGCTCCGACAAGCATGCCGCCGATAGCGATATAGCGGACGTAATCCTTCCAGACCCGGCTGATCTCGGCCGCCCAGTCGGACACTCCGGCCAGGTCGTTGTAGTTCAGGAAAAAGGCTAGGGCCGGCGCCAACAAGCCCCAGGCGATCACGCCGCCGCTGAAATTGATGGCGGCCAGCTTGGGGCCGATGATGTAGCCGACGCCGAGGAAGGCCGGGCTCATCTCCGGGCCGCGCAGGAGGAGGGATCCCTTTCCGGCCGAGACGACCTTCTGCCATTTAAGGGCCACAATTTTGAATTCGGTCAGGGCGGTGAAGACGGCCCCGAGGCCCATCCCGAACAGGAGATGGCCGGTGCCGCGGGCGCTACCCTGTCCGGCCTTGTGGATCTCGGCGGCAGCGATGGACTCAGGAAAGGGAAGGTCCTTGTCGGCGATGAGGACGCGCCGGGTGATGGTGACGAACATGATGCCCAGGATGCCGCCCGCAGCCAGGATAGCCGTCGCCACCAGGTAATGGCTGAATTCGTAGAACGGCAGCCAGATGCCGGCGATGAAGAAGGCCGGCAGGGTGAAGATCGCTCCCGAGGCGACATTGCCGCCGATCGAGCCAACAGTCCGAGCCATGTTCTCCTCGAGGATCGTCCCGCCGAAGGCCTTGATCACGGCCATCCCGACGACGGCGGTGGTGTAGGTGGCGGCGATCGTCATTCCCGCCTTGAGGCCCAGGTAGGCGTTGGCGGCGCCCATGAAGGCGGCCATGATCACCCCGAGCAGGATCGCCCGAAAGGTGAATTCCTTGATCTGGCTTTCGGGGGGAACAAGCGGCAGAGATTTTTTTTCGTCCATTCCGATCCTCCTTGTTCGATTTGCGGCCGCCAGTTTGGTCTTAGCCCGCATCCGGCTATGGACCGAAAAACCTTCGACCCGTACTACTTCTTTACTCTCTGCCCTTTGATGGTCTGGTGCTGGTGCGCTCCCTTCGTGGTGAACACCAAAAATCCGCCCTCCCCGGGCAGCCACACTTCTGCCAGCACGTAGTCCGTAACGTATTCCGTATACGACGGCTCAGAGTTTCCCACCATGTCAAAGACAAGCTGGGGCTCCTCGATGGCCGGCTTTGGCTCCGCCAACTTCTGGATGAAGGGTATCGGGATTTCCTCGGTCTTCGATTCCTGGCGAAGAATGATCTGGCCGTCTCCTTTCTGCGCAACCCAGGATTCGCCCGGCGGGAACTTCTTTCCGCCCGCTTCGAACTTGAACGGGATTTTAAAAGTGCCCTGGGCATAGGTTACAGCACCGCCTGCGATGAGGGCAAAGGCTAGTGCCACAACAGCCAATATGACCATACGCTTCATACGAATTCTCCTTTTTCTCGTTAGCTTCAGTCCGACGTAAACAGTCTGAAAAGGTGCGTCAAGCGCCGGCTGCTCCCGCCGGCCCCTGACACAGATCGGATCTCAGCCTAATCTACGCCCTCTTGTACGCCGCTCCAGGCCGAAGCCTCAGTGGCCGGAACGCCATTCTTAAGCGCATCTTCCATGGCCGTCACGAACGTGTCTATTTCCTCGAGCGTCGTGTAGACGTTCGGTGACACTCGGAGGGCCTGATAATCGAAGACCTGGTTGGGCGGGGCTCCCCCAACGAGTGGAACCGAGATGATTCGGTATTTGTCCATCAGAAACTTGGCCAGCGTCCTGACGTCGATCCCCTCGATATTGACCGCTGCGACGCCCCATGTCTCGGGCGGCTCCCCGAGGTTAGACAATATTTTGACGCGTGGATGGGTTTTGAGCGCGTTGGCCCAGCGCAGCGTCAGGTAGCGCAGCCGCGCCGCCTTGCGCTCGGCCCCGATGGCCTGATGGAACGCCAACGCTTCGCCGAGTGCCGCCCGAATGGCCCACGGGTGCGTGCCGATCGCCTCGAACTTGCGAATGTCGTCATCCTGCCGTTCAGGCGCCGCCTGCAGCGGCCAGAATTTCGGGATCATCTCCCGGCGCACGTACAAGCAGCCGTTGCCGATCGGCGCCAGCAGCCACTTGTGCAGGCTGACGCCGTACGCGTCGCACTCAAGGTCCCGCAGCTTGAACGGGAAATGCCCCAAGGCATGCGCGCCGTCAACGATTGTGACGATCCCCTTCGAGCGGGCCAGGCGGGAAAGCCGCTGCACCGGAAACATCTGGGCCGTCAGGTTGGTAATGTGACAGAAATGGAAGACTTTCGTCCGCGGCGTGATGGCTTTCTCGAACCGCTCGTAGAGATCATCCTGTGTCGCCGGCACCGGGAATTGGAGACGCGTCACCTTGATTCCTTCGCGCCGCATGCGCTGGTCCCACGTCGTCAACATGCGGGGGTAATCCTGCTCGGTCGTGATCACCTCGTCGCCGGCCTTGAGGTCGATCCCGTTCTGGGCGATCTGCAGAGACTCGCTGGCGCCGCGCGTTAGGGCCATCTCTTCGGGGTCGCAGCCGAACTCCGCCGCCATCCGGAGGCGAACCGTCTGGACATTATTCGCGACCATGCCTTGGTAATGGACGGGCAACATGTTGATCATTTCCATATAGCGCCAGACCGATTCGAGCACGACCCGAGGGCAGGGGCAGGTAAATCCGTTATTGAGGTTGATAAGCGTACGGTCGAGCTTGAAGGCTAGTTGGATTTCCCTCCAGTAAAACTCGTCTTTCGCAACTTCCCCGGGCAGTCGGTCCGCAACCGACTGCGAAGCGGCCTCAATGCCCTCGAGGCCGCTGGCCTTCGCCGCATATGCGGCCGTCCCAAGGGCACCACACAAACGCAGAAACGCTCGTCGATTCAACATTTCAGACCTCCTCGATAAAAAGTTTACAGGAATTTATTTTCGGCTGCGCCGGCCGATTAATCATCCTTATCCCCGCTCTCCCATCTAAAAGAAACTCCTTATCCGCTGCCATGGCTGAGAGAGATCATTCGTGCCCAGGAATTGCGTAGAATATTCCTCCTCCCAGCGTCATGGATGATAAGACGTGACGTCGAGGGAAGTCAAGTCAAGCTGAAAAA
>JALHTW010000118.1 GCA_022866045.1 Candidatus Aminicenantota bacterium
CTGGTCTACAGCCTGATCGCGTTCATCGGCATGATGGCCCTGCCCCTTTTCGGCGGACGCCGGCTGGGAAATCCCCTGATGGCCGAGTTCATCGCCTCGCGGCCGGGGACGTTTATCGCCGGGCTTCTTTTCGTGGCGGTTCTGGCGGCCATCCTGTCCACCATGGATACGGCCATCAACACCGGCGCGCTGTCTCTGGCCCAGGATGCTTTCGGCTCCGGCCGCCTTCAATCGAAGGGCGCCGCCAGCGGAAAAGCGGAAATCCTGAAAGGCCGCCTGGCGACACTGTGCGTCGGAGCGCTGGCGTTTCTCGCGGCCACCCGGTTCACGAGCATATTGAAAACGATCGGCCTCGCCTCGGAGGTCATGGCCGAAGGGCTTTTTATTCCCGGCCTGGCCATGCTGTTCATGAAAAAGCGCGCGCCCCTGGCCGGGCTCCTCTCTCTCGTGTTGGGCGGCGGGTTCGCGTTTGCGTGCTTCTTGAATGGCTCCGGCTTGCTCGCCCTCGGCCTTCCTCCCTGGCCATTCTCCGTCCCCTACGGCTTGGGTCTCAGCCTTATCGGCTTTCTGCTTGGTTTAGGCCTTTCGCCGGGCCGGGCCCTGGGCCGGCGCGGCATTCAGGACTGAGGGCTAGCAAGTCGCTTTCAATGTCATCGCGTCGCCGTTAACCCGTTGTTATTGCGATCCGCTCCCTCCGGTCATCGCGGGCATAATACTCAAAAAGTGTTGCTCTTTTTGTTGTTTTTGAAGTAGCAGTACCATCTCAGATACAGAATCTTATGCTTTTCGGTCATCCCTCGATGCCTCCGATAATCCGATTTTAATCTGGAATAATAACTTTCCAAGGTGTTGGTCGTCTTAGGAACATTCTTGTCTTTTAAAAAATGAAACATGTCATCCAGCCCGTTATAAATCAGGGTCATCGCCTTCCTTAGGTCTTTGGATGCCACATCTTTGCGAGGCAGAGATAAGACAAAATCTCCATGCTTCTCCAACCAGCGTGCATAAGAAAAAATGAATTCTTCCCGAGCCTTCCGACTATCAATCCTGCATAGAGTGCCCAGAAGCTTTCGTAGTTCCTGGCCGGCCAGTGTCTTGGGAAAGCTCCTCAACCATCTCATCCCTTCCCGTTGGATATGGTATAAACAGCGCTGGATCTTGGTCCCAGGCCATACTTGGCCGATTGCCCGCATCACCGATTTTTCCCCGTCCATCGTGATCGCCAGAGGCTGCAGCTTCATCTGCTTCAGCCTCCGGAACCAAGGATACAAACTCTCATAGCCCTCCCGTCTTTCATAGAGCGATGAAATGGTTTTTTGACTTACGGCGTCCATCAGACTGATCAAGCACCCATCTTTATGAAAGTATGTCCCATCGAAGATAAGATATTTATACCGGGAATAATCAAAGACTTCCTCCGGCGGTCTCGCCAGCCAATAATCCCTAATCCGATTGATCTTGGCTCGGCTGTGTCCCGAAAAGCCACAGAGCTGTCGTACCGAATAGCCCTCCATAACCCAAAGTTGGAACCAGCGATATTCCTGAGACCGTTTTCTATCAATACGCTTCCAGACATAGGTCCTCTTGCATACTTTGCAGCAAAATCGCTTTCTGCCCTGGCCGGTTTTCCCAGAGAACTTGACCTTCTTGGATGAACAATAGGGGCACCGCTTTTTTTACCATTATTGAACCCTTTTATTAATGGGCTACTTTTTTTAACCTATTTTATTCATAAACAACAAAATACATAAATGTGCAGCAACACTTTTTGAGTATTATGCCC
>JALHTW010000119.1 GCA_022866045.1 Candidatus Aminicenantota bacterium
AGTGAGGGACCGGCTAAAGAATGCAGCCGAAGAGGAGTTCCGGGCCATTGCCCGGACGGAATCGACCGGGCCCGAGGCGTCCAAAGGCGGCCGGATGGGTATGTTCAGCGCCGGCCAGCTTCCCCCGGAGCTCGAGAAGTTCATCTTTCCCATGAAAGAAGGGGAGGTCAGCCCGGTCGTCGAATCCGCCTACGGCTACCATATCTTCCGGCTGGACAAGAAAATCGAGGCGCGCCTGATGACGCAGGCCGAAGCCGCTCCGTCCATCCAGGCCAAGCTCCTCGACCAAAAGAGTAAGCAGGCTATCGCTGCGCACCTTGAAGAGCTCAAAGCGTCGCTTGACTGGAAATCCACCACCGAAAATTTGCCGTTTACATTTCAAAGGAACGAAACATGATGAGACATAAAACGACGCTCCTATTCATCGTCCTCGGCCTCCTGGCCGTTTTCGGCCTGGCTCAAGAGATTGTGGAAGAGATCGTGGCCATCATCAACGACGAGGTGATCACGCTGTCCCAATACAAGCGCGAGTATGAAACGCGCGTCCAGGCGATCCAGGCCGAATTCCAACAAGCTAAAGGCCAGATCTCTCGAGAAGACCTGGACAAGGCTCTGGCGGAGATCAAAACCCAGCTTCTGGACTCCATGATCACCGACAGGCTCTTGCTCCAGCTGGCCCGAGAGAGGAACGTGAACGTGTCCGAACAGGTGAAAATGACGATCGAGAACATCAAGAAAGAGAACAACCTCGAATCGGATGAGGATTTGAAGCGGGCGCTCCAGAGCCAGGGGCTCGAGTGGGAAACGTGGCTGAAGCAGGTGGAAGAGACGATCCTCCGCCAGGCCGTCGTTGTCCAAGAAGTGAACAGGCTGATCGTCCTGGACGACGCCGAAGTCGTCGATTATTATAAAAAACATCAGCCAGAGTTCATCGAGCCCGAGGAATTTACAATCCGGGCGGTCTATCTCAACGCCGTCGATGCCGACGCGGCCGCGTTGGAGGCGAAGAAGAGAGAGGTCGACGACAAGATCAAATCCGGCGCGGATTTCACGGAGACCTCCGGGACATATTCGGATGACCCGCTCAAGGAATCCAAGGGGGATCTGGGGACCGCCAAAAAAGGCACATTGGACAAGACGATCCAGCAGGCCTTAGAAAAATTGAAGAAGGGCGAGATCTCACCCTGGGTTCAGGCCAAAGCCGGCTGGTATCTGCTGAAGATGGAAGACAAGAAAGAGAGCCGGCTGCTGTCGTTTGAAGAGGCGAAGAAGGGGATCGAAGAAAAGCTCTACGGCCAAAAGCAGGATGCGAAGCTCACCGAATTCCTGGGAACCATTAAGAAAAAGAGCTATATCAAGATCCTCAAGCCCAACCCGCTCGGGACCGACAAATAAACACGGGAACGCAAATCACTTTTTCCCAAGCACAAATATATTTATCCTTGTTTGAGTCCAGCGGAAGGAATGTCTCCGTGTTTTTTATTTTTTCTTTTCCGGTTCTTTCTTGATTTCTTTCAGCTGAACGGGCTGGTCTTCCTTGAAATCGATCTTCCGGGACACGATCCACTCACCCAACAGGACATGCCGGGAGCCCTTCATCTGGACAAATAACTTAACGGTAAAGGTTTGCCAGCCAAGATTGTTTTTGAAGGAATCGAGGTTCATGCCCTCAGCGCCGAAGTTGCTCTTCATGGTGATGAGATCGCTCAGCTCGCCGGGAAGGACGGGCTTTTTGCGGATGGCCGCCAGGAAGCAGTCCCCGCGGTTTTCCACGGCGTGTTGCTCTTTAAAGAGGGCGTTGAAGTTGACGTATTTCAAGGGCACAGAAGAAAGATTTTTGATTCGGAATGTAATGACCGGGACCAGGGTGAGCTTCGGATGGGGCCACTGCCGGTATTCTTTGGCCATCCATTTGGAATCCAGATCGACGACTTCCAGAGATTTCTTGATCTCTTCGTCCGCCGGCACTTTGCAGCTCGCGAGGAAGACCACCAACGGGGAGAGGATTGCCAGGCAAGCGATCAGGCCGATCGTTTTGCGTCCATGATCCATCGTAGTTTTCCTCCTTCAAATTAATGATACCGGATGGCCGCAATTTAATCAAGGAAAGCTCGGACGCATTTTTTGCGAGATTTTTGATAGAATATTGCCGATGTCGCTATTGAAAACTCGGATCGTCAGGCTGAACCTGTACTTCGGCATCATGTTGTTGACGGGGGCGGCGGTGTGCCTAGCCGTCGGCCTGCCGTTCATGAGAACTTGGTTCTACAGCTTCGCCTGGTGGTCGTTCATCCTGGCCCTCGACGGCTTGAATCATCGAAGGTGCGGAACTTCCGTTTTTTTTGCATCCGTCCCGGAATTCCTTTTTACGGCTTTCATCTCGGTTCCGGCCTGGCTCATCTTCGAGCTCTTCAACCTCAGGCTCAAAAACTGGTCTTATCTTAGTCTTCCCTCCGGGCTCGCCATCCGCTGGGCGGGATATTTCATCGCTTTTGCCTCGGTCATCCCCGCCCTCAAGGAGCTTGCCTTGTTCTTCCACAGTTTTTTCAAGAGAAAAATACGGCTGTTCGGTTCTTTGCGCGTCACTCCTGCGCTTCTCAACATCAGCTTAGGAATAGGCATCCTGATTTTGCTCCTGCCCCTCATTTTTCCGCGGCTCTTTTTCCCTCTCGTCTGGCTGGGATTCATTTTTTTGCTCGAGCCTCTCAACTACCGCCGGCAGAGGCCGTCCCTTTTGAAAGACCTGGAAACCGGCGGCACGACAAGGCTGCTGAGCTGGATGTCGGCCGGGTTGGCCGCGGGAATTGTCTGGGAACTCTTCAATTTCTGGGCGGGCGCGCATTGGGAGTACCATATTTCCTACCTGGACTTCGGGCGGATCTTCCAGATGCCCCTTTTCGGTTATGGCGGCTTTGTCCCCTTCGCCCTGGAAATCTGGGCCATCGATGTCTTCCTCCGCTCATTCTATGGGAGCGTCCGGCAGAAGATCGTTCTCAAGCTTGCGTTTTGGATCGGGCTCTTCGCCTTCGACCTCATCGGTTTTTATCTGATCGATCGCATAACTGTTGTCTGGTAAAAATAATTCAGATACCCGCCCCCTTCCCGAGCCTTTTTTATTGACATTTCCCCCGATTCATCATATTTATTTTGAATCCTTTCCAAGGAGAGACGCCATGGGATTGGTCAAGAAAGGCAACAAGCTCTGGTTTTTCGAGGAACTCTATAAAGACGTGACATATGGATTCGAAGTCTCCAGGGTCATTGTCCCCGAGACCGATACCGGCTTCCAAAAACTAATGATCCTGGAATCCGACCGGCTGGGGCGCATCCTGGTTCTGGACGGCATCGTCCAGCTCACCGAAGAGGACGAGGGGATCTATCACGAGTGGATCGCCCACTGGCCCCTCTTCGCCCTATCGAAGCCGTCCGAGCAGGTGCTGGTCATCGGCGGCGGCGACGGCGGCGTCGCCAGAGAGGTCCTCCGCCACAAATACATCAAGAAAGTGACCATGGTCGAGATCGACAAGATGGTCGTGGACCTCTGCCGGGAGCACATGCCGTCCATCTCCGCGGGGATTTTCGACGATCCGAGGTTCGACCTGATCATCGGCGACGGCGCCGAGGTCGTCCGCGCGATGAGGGGCAAATGCGACGCCATCATGATCGATTCCACGGACCCGATCGGCCCGGCCAAGAGCCTCTTCAACACGAGCTTCTACACGAGCGTTTACGACGCGCTCGAAGAGGACGGCATCGCCATCCACCAGACCGGCGCGCTCATCCTTCAGCCGTTCGAGGCGCCGGGAAGCTGGCGCCAGATCGAGCGGACATTCGACGACGTCCGCGTTGTCCAGTTCGCGAACTTCAGCTACCAAGGCGGGCCGTTCAGCCTGACGGCGGGGTCCAAGGGAAAGCGCGTCTTCAAGAACGCCGACCGGAACGCGAAGAAGAATTTCAGGAAGGCCGGCATCAAGACAAGCTGGTATTCGCCCGAGATCACGGCCTATCCCTCCCCCGAGTTCCAGAAAAGGCTCGAACTCGACAAATACGGCGAAGAGATCGTAATGGACATCGAGCTTCCGGGCGGCCGTCGGCCGACCACAAAGCAGGTCGAAAAATGGAGCCGTGAAGCCTGCAAGGCCATCCGGATGGTCGCCTTCGGCGAGCCCATTGTCTCGAACCCCGAGCTCGGAGACGGGGAGACGCTCGTCCAGTATATCGAGACGAGTGCCATCAATTACCGCCGCTTCGGCGACAAGGCCTGCGCCAATATTTTCACCTGTGCGGCCCTGCCCGTGGACGAAGCCGTCGACTTCTCCCTGGATTATTTCGGCGCAGGGTCTGCCGTGTGCTGGCACTTGCCGAGAGGATCGTTCGCCGAAATCAAGGATGTCCGGAAGGCCACGAAAATCTACAAGGCCGCTTTAAAGAAGACCGAGCTCCGCGGGATCGACGTCGTCTCCCAAATTTACCGGCCGAAGCTCATGGATGCCGCCGCGGTCTTTTCGACCGATTTTAAGCCGCCCATGGATCGCGGCCTGTGTTCCGCCTTTGAGCTGATCATGGACATTCATGACTGCGATTATTCACGGATCTCGAACTGCGACACCGTCGCCCAATGGGCCGCCGTCGAGTTCCGTAAGGCCAGCGGACTGGAGACCGTGGGTAAGCCCGACGCGCCGGATTTCGGCCACGCCAAGAAAAAAACGGCCGGGCCGTCCGTGATCCAGCTCTTGAAGAGGGGCTCGAACATCAGCCATTTTTCCATGAACTGGCTCATGATCGTCGTGAACATCGTCAGCCAGGACGCCTTCCCGGTCCGGAAGGTCATCGAGAACGCCCTGCGCTATTTCCGCGGAAAATACGCAGTCTGTTGGATCGTGCCGAGAGGGCTTCGGAGCCACGCCATGGCCGAGATTGCCGAGAACACGCTTATTTTTTCAGTGGAAGCGAAGTAGGAATTATTCCACGATCTCCGAGGCGAAGACGAGCTTGACGCCGTAGCGGTCGGCAAGCCCTAGGTATTTTCCGAGCGCCTCGAGGGTCTCTTTTTTGGTGTGGCAGATCCCCACGGCCCGGCCCTTTTCCCCCGCCAGCCGGAATAATTCCTCGAGCTTCTCTTTGATCGCGGCTTCGTCGAGATCTTGATCGAGAAAGACCTGGCGCGATGCCGCTCGGACGCCCATGCGCCGGGCGGCCTCAAAGGCCACCGTGTCCTTGCTTGTCCGGCTGTCGATGAAATAGAGCCCCTTTTCTTTTAGGACGCTGAGGATTTCGGGCATCATGCCCGCGTCTTCAGTGATCTTTGAGCCCGTGTGATTGTTCACGCCTTTCGACCAGGGGACACGTTCGAGGCAGGCAAGGATGTCCCGCCGAACCTCTTCGCCGGTCATTCCGGCGGAGATCATGCCTTCGGCGGCCTTCTCCGGGTTTTGGAACAGCGATTCCAGAGGGAGATGGAGCATGATCTCCAGGCCGCATTCGTGGGCGAATCTCGCGGTCTCAAGGGATGCAGGGGCGAACGGGAGGATGGCGGCGGTCACAGGCTTCTTCAGCGAACATAGGCTCCGCGCCGCTTCGAGGCTGTATCCCAGGTCGTCGATGATCACCGCCGCTTTCTTGACGAGGGTTTCCGTTTTTTGGAGGCGGGCCGCGTCTTGGCCTTGCCGCGGCTCGACGCCCGGCTCATTCGGTTTTTGGGACGCGGCTGTTTGAGCGGCCGGCGGCGCCTCCTTTTTTTTGGCCGGGCATTCAATGAAAAGAAACGCGACAAAGAGCAGCAAGACAGAAGAGAGGAAGAGGAG
>JALHTW010000120.1 GCA_022866045.1 Candidatus Aminicenantota bacterium
CATCTTGGTCAGGTCACTGGCGAGTTTGAAGAGCAATGGCGCCTGGTAGCTGGCCGCCACGGTCTGGCCCAGGTTGACGTTCCGGGAGATCACGATGCCGTCGATCGGGGCCCGGATGATGGCGTAGGACCGGTCTACCTTGCTCGATTTGAGCGAGGATTCGGACTGAGACAGCCGCGATTCCGCCGAGACGACGTTCGCTTTGGCGTTCAAGTAGTTGCTCTCAGCGGTCTCCATTTCCTCGATCGAGATCTGGGTCTTGGCGAAAAGCTCCTTGGACCGGCCGAATTTTTTCTGGGCATTATCGAGGGCAAGTTTGGCTTGATCCAGGGACGCAACGCTGCTTTTGTAGCTCGACTCGGCCTGGTCCACTTTCGCCTGGAGGAGTTCCAGGTCGAGCTCGGCCAGGAGCTGGCCTTTCTTCACCTTGCTGTTGAAGTCGGCGTAAAGCCTGGCGATCTTGCCCGAGACCTGGCTTCCGACATCGACGACATCGACGGGATTGAGAGAGCCCGAGGTCGTTACCAGGGCTTCGACATCGCCCTTGGCCAGGATCTCTGTCCGGTATTTGACTTGAGCGGTCTTCCCTTTCTTAATAAGGGTATAGCCCAGGATGGCTCCAAAGAGAACCACCAGGATCACCGCTCCGACGATCACCTTTTTTTTCATTGTCGCTCTCCTTTTTTAAATTTCTATTTCTTTGGGATTCGTTTTGTTTTTCCCTTTTTTTCGCTCTCTCTCCGATGCTCCTCCGAAAACTTCTGGATCATGGCTTCCATTTTTTGCTTCTGCGCGGGCGTCAGGACGGCATCAATCTCTTTCTTCAGCTCATCCCGCATCTCCCCGACACGCTTGAAGTAGTCGGTCCGCAATCCCTTGATCCGCACATCGTTCTTCTTGAAGATTTCCCGGATCTTCTCCTGCTGTTCGGCTGTAAGCCCCAGCTCCTTCGCCCACCGGTCGTGCGACGGATAGCGCGCCGCCATGATGCTTCGGCGGGCTTCCGGCTTCTTCGCCAACCACCAGTGCTCGGCGAAGATCCCGCCGCCGATGCCGGCGGCGAAGATCAGGATGAGAGAAAGGATAATCCACAATTTTGATTTTTTCATGGCCCATATCTCCGGCTGGGGACGCGCTCATCCCCGGCGAAAATGATCATCATGCTTTTATTCTCGATCTTTTCCTCGTTGAACAGCGTGTTGGTCTCGGCGAGGGGATTGACGTTCCGAAGAAGGAGTGCTTCGGGCTGGCTCATCTCGTCTTCGAGCGCCGGGCTCAGGAAGGCGATCGCCCCGATGAAGAATCCGATGAGAAGCAGGGATACCGGAATGGCCCGGCGGCTCCATTTCAGCCAGACCGTCCAGGGCTCCAGGCGCTCCCTCTCCCTGATCCGGGACTCGACATGCTGCCAGAAATTGGGAAGGGGCTCGATGGCCGGCTCCTCTCTTAGGCGCTCGAGGATCGTCCCGTAATCCTTCCCCAGTTTCAAACACCGCGGACAGCGACGGACATGGTCGTCGAGACTCTTTGTCCGGTCCGGCGGCAACGTCCGATCCAGAGACCAAAGAATCCATTTTTGAGCTTCTTTACACCTCATCTGCCCCTCCTTCTCCGCCCAGATAGGGCGTCATTTTTTTCCGGAGCATCTTGCG
>JALHTW010000121.1 GCA_022866045.1 Candidatus Aminicenantota bacterium
AACCACGGTCGTGAAGTAGTCAAGGAACAGCCGATGAGAAAAATAATCGTATTCCTAGCTGTATCAATCATCGCGGCCGTCGGCCTGGACGCTCAGGAAAGAACCCTTTTGAAGGTCAAGGTCCAAGTGGCGAGTATCCGGGCCGATCCGAACACGAACAGCGCCGTCGTTAAGCAGGTGGATCTCGGAACGCAGCTCGAATCGCGCCAGAAAATCGGGGATTGGTTTGAAATCATGATCACCGATGACAAGGGGACGGCGATATCCGGATACATCAACAGCAGCGTTGTCGATGTCGTCGGCATCGGCGGGGCCAAAGCGGAAACGATCCTTTTGAAGGTCAAGGTCCAAGTGGCCAGAATCCGGATCGATCGGGACACGAACAGCGCCATCGTTAAGGAGGTGAATCTCGGAACGCTGCTCGAATCGCGCCAGAAAATCGGGGATTGGTTTGAAATCATGATCACCGATGACAAGGGGACGGCGGTATCCGGATACATCAACAGCAGCGTTGTCGATGTCGTCAGCATCGGCGGGGCCAAACCGGCGACGGGTGTCCAACAAGTCGATATCATCAGCACCGGCAGGGCCGAACCGCCGCCTCAGACAAGTCCGTCCCCTGTGGCCGAGATCCAACGTCGTTGGCCTTCGATAATGATCTTCGGGCGATTTGGGTCGTTCGCACCAAGCGATGAGATCTTCAAAACGGTCTATGGTAGCGGTTCCGTTTACGGCGGAGAATTCCGGGTCCATATTGCGAGCGGATTTTATTTATCTTTGGAGGGTGGCTATTTCAAAAAAACGGGCGCGTTGACCTTGACTCAAGACGCGACGACGATGACGATCTATCCCATTGACGCGATGCTCATTTTTCATGCTTTGTCCGGATCCATCTTGCCTTATGTCGGAGCTGGAGCAACTGTCTGCAAATACGGGGAGGAGAACATCATCGGCACGGTCGAGGGATGGGGTTACGGCTTCGCGGTCTGCGGAGGCCTCACCGCCCGCCTGAGTTCCTTCGGAATCGATGCGCGCGTGAAGTATACTTCGGTCAAAATCAAACCGCTCGAGGACGAGGCCGGCCTGGGAGGTCTGACCCTCAGCATCGGGGCTGGGTTCATATTCTGACGCTTCGTCTTACCTTTCAGGCCGCAGCAGAGAGAACGATCGTCACCGGAATTTCGCCGGCATCATGCCCTAAGACAAAAAGCTACGGTTGGCGATTTTGCCTTCGGATTCATGAAAAACAGCTCTTCAGCGCGGCAGCCAGGAGTGGATTTGTCTGGCGACGCGCGCGGCGCTCGGAGGATCGAAGTTGGACAGGACGACGATCGCGCACGCGCTTTTTTGATCCCAGTCAAGCGCCGCATTGATTCCTGGAGCACCGCCGGCAATACCGAATCCGCCCCGCATGTCCTCGCTGGTTCCACCAAACTTTCCCTCATTGAGGGCGATCGTATATTTGAGTAGATCGCCGGCCGTGGAGTATCCTCCGCCCGCGGAACTTCCTCTGCCGGGCAAACTCGGATAGTTCGATTTCAGGGTCGAACCGTCTCGCGTGTAGCCGAGCGCCCGATTCGGAACGTTGGAATCTTTATCATACCAGTCCGAATCGAGCATTCCGGCGGGCTTATAAATATGTTTGCGGACGTAGGCGTAATAGTCCTCGCCCGAGGCTTTTTCGATAATCAAGCCGAGAACGATATAGCCGCCGTTCGAATACTGGTTTTTCGTGCCGGGCTCGAACTCGAGCTGTTTATCGGCGAAAAGGGGGAGGTAATCCGCGAGCGAACGGATCTTCTCTTTTGGTGTCGATTCGTAGCGGTTGCCGAAGAAATCGCCGATACCCGAGGTCATTTCGAGAAGATGGCGGACCGTGACCTTTGCCGCGGCGTCGCTGTTCGGATAGTCCGGCAGGTACTTTTTGATCGGGTCGCTCAAAGCGATCTTTTTCTGCTCGATCAACTGACGAATGGCGAGGCTCGTGAAGGATTTGTTTATGGAGCCGATATTGAATTTTGTGTCGACCCGATTCGGAATCTTCTTTTCCCGGTCGGCATAACCGTATGCTTCCGCGAAGAGGGACTTTCCGTTTTGGGCGACCAGGATCACGCCCGAAAACTCGTCCGTCCCAGAGATCTTTTGGGCATAATCCTTGATTGCGGCGATGAGCTCTATGTTGTCCTTCTTGGGGTTGGCAGGCGGGAGCTCTTCTCCGGCATCCATGACCCGGATGCCGATGAGACCGAACGGCTCCGCCGGCTCAAAATCAAACTCCATCTGGACGATCGGGCCATTGCTTCCGCGGGCGACGATGCTTGCATAATCGTTGCGCGTCTCGACGACTTTTCGGATCTCGAGGAAGCCCAACCTCTCGTGCATCTGACGGTACCGAGCTAGCCGGGTCTCCAGGGGAATTTTTTGAAGCGCGTCTTTCGCGGTATGCGCGCCGAAGAATTCGCGGATCTCCGCTTCACCAGCGTTGAAAGCTTTTATATAGGCTTCAACTTTCTTTTCGGCCTGTGTTTGGGGAAAAGAGATTCCGGATTGTTGAGCATAGCCGGCCGGGAACAAACCCGCACTGAGAAGAAAAAGGGACATCAGTTTCGTCTTCATTCAAAAAACCTCTATATTTTATATACTCCATGCTGTCCATTTTCTCAACTCGAAATCCGGGATATCGGTTTATTAAAAACCGCGCGCTGCAAAAATCGACTAAAAATAGCTGGTAGTGGGTCAATTCGAAAAATATTGTATTGATCGAAGGAAAGAAAAGTTACGCGACCGGGCCGTGAAGGACTTCATCCTGGCCAAACTAGAGGAGAACAGCTGGAGTGGGCGAGGCGATAGCCTCTGCTTCTCGCGACGAGGAGCAGGGGAGGAAGGTCCGCAGTCCTGTGGGCAAGAAGACGGATCGGGTCAGATCTTCGCCGCTTCAGGCGGCGTGGCGGAAGCCTCTTTCTTTTTGACCGAGCGGAACATCATGATCGAGGTATAAAGGATCACGACCACAACCACCCACTTCAGGATTGTCAGGGGGAGAGACTTGACAATATAGGCCGCAATCAGCACGCCCACGATGCCTAGGGATGTCAGTCCTACGGCAGCCTTGAGATCATAAGCGGCTTCCTTGATGAACTTCAGGCTGCACCAGGGCATGAGCAGGGCGCAGGCCCCCATCATAATCGGGTAGGCCGCTCGCTGGTTCATTCCCAAGGCATAAACCAGGGCCATGCAGGGCGCATAGAGTCCTATACCGATGGTCTGAAGTGCACCGAAGATGAAGATGACTACGAGGGCGACGATAAGCTTCCAGCCTGTAAGGCCGAAGGAATTCCCCTCGTTCGGGAAGAGCTTTAAAATCCCGGCCAGCATAGCGAAGGCCACAATGAGAAGCGCCCCGCCAAGGCCCAACCGGATTTTATTGACCGGCATCTTTGCCACAACGCCCGCGCCCAGGACCGCGCCCAGAGTGGCGGCAAACATCATCGAGATGAGGGTCACGGGTGCAACTTCCACGACCGCGATGAAAATCAGGGCCTGGGCAACGACCGGCAGGCAGTGGCCGACATTGAGCGTTCCCGGAATGACCCGGTCGTGCACCAGTTTCGTGAACTTGTAGAAAGCCGTCGTCGGGGCGAAGCTCCCGATGCCCAGGGTATCAAAGAAGTTGGTGATGAAGCCGATTCCAGCAAGCGGCACCCACGAGGCCTTGGAAAAGGTTTTACGCCGGTTATAAGCATCCCTGAGGAAATAAACAGCGAAAATCAAAGCCGAGACACTGAGGAGGACCAATAAAAAGGACTTCGTGTTCATGGTTCACGCTCGCCGGGGAAATTTTTTGAGGATGAGAGAGAGGGAAAAATTCTTCTTCATCGAGCCTATTTGATATCAAATATTCCATGGCCCGTCAATGGTCTTTTTCCCGTTTTATGAAAATCTGGGCTGAGCTTTGAAATGGAATGAAAAACTAGTCCATTATTTTTGATGACGCCGAAATCTCAACGACGGCCTGAAGACGAATCAGATATCGTCTCGATAGTTGAACCCGTATTTGACGGCCTCCAGGTTCTTCTCGACGGATTTGGAGGGGAGGAGGTCTTTGATGTTCAGAAGAAGGATGTTGATGCCGATGTAGCGGAGAATTCTTCCCAGGGCGATCATATTGATATAAATCTTGCTTCCGAATTTGGAGAGGGCAACGTTCTCGAACCCATACAGAGTCCCCTCTGAGCTCTTGATCGAGCATTCGAGGGATTCTGTGTCGCAGAGGCTCTCGTCGATGACGAGGGCCTTGGCCGGGAACCACTCCCGGGTCTTGGTGAATTTGATGAGCACGTCGGCTTCGTCGATGATCGGGTTCTCGATCTTGAGGTCGGAATAGATGAGGTCCGCGCTGATCGTCCCGCTCCTCACGGCGGCATCATAATCGAGGTTAAGCGAGACTTCGTTTCCAAGCTGGGCCAGGATCGAGGCCAGGGTGAGGGAGAGGAGCTTGACGCCCTGGCCGGCCTCGCCGACAATTTTGATCTTCTTCTCCCGGGCCAATCGTTCCCCATCTCCGATGAACTTGAAGATATTCTGGATCTTGAATCCGAACATGCTTTTTTTGATAAGCACTCCTTTTTTGAACCCCAGCTTGGCCGAGAAATCGAGGAATTTGTTGTGCTCGGCATAAGCGTACATTTCGATCTTGGAGAATCCTTTTCGGAGGAGCTCTTGTTCGGCATGGCCCAGAAGAATTCTGACTGCTCCTTTGCCCCGGAATTCCTTCAGGCAGTAGATCCAGTAGATAGTGAAAACGAATTGAAACATCCAGCCGTAGAGGAAAGCGATGATGCTGCCCTCTGCCTCGACGACATACAAGAGCGCGTGTTCGTCTTGGCAAAGCTCCCGGAGGGCGTCCTCGGTGAAGTTGGCCTTCAGAACCCGCCGAACCTCATCCGATTCCCGGGCGTAGATTTCATCGATGAGAAGGCCCATCAACCGGTTGATCGCCTGGCAGTCTTGAGGATTAGCTTGCCTGACCAACATTTTTCACCACTCCGAGCTCATGATTTTTCAGGAGCCCATCCGGCTTCGGGTTGAGCTTATAGTCCTGCTTGAGTTTGAACAACATGTCGAATCCGTTCTTGAAACCCTGGCGGCGGCCGAAATTTTCGATGCAGAAGGACATCACCTCGATGAAGGCGAAACCCGGCCATTCCAGCGCCTCTCCGAGGCATTTCAGAAGATGGTTGACATGGTACGACGACGTCCGCGCATACCAATATCTGGCGTTGGACGTCACGATGCCCTGGATGTTCAACGGCGCATACGATGTCCCGAAGGGGGACGTGAGGGTCTTTTCTCCGAAGGGCGTCGTCGGCGCCATCTGCCCTCCCGTCATCCCGTAAATGCCGTTGTTGATGCAGATAACCTTAATGTCGGAGTCGCGCCTCGCGGAATGGAGGAAGTGATTCCCGCCGATCCCGACCAGGTCGCCGTCGCCGCTAAAGACGATGACCTTAAGCTTTTCATTACTCCTTTTGATCCCCTCGGCCACCGGGATGGCTCGGCCGTGCGTGACATGGACGCTGTCCACGTTGAAATATCCGGCGGCGCGTCCGCTGCATCCGATGCCGGAGACGACGACCATCTGTTCGCGAGGAACGGCCGCTTTTTCCAGGGCAAGGGTCAGGTGCCTAAAAACCGTGCCGATAGAACATCCCGGACACCAATTCGTCGGCATCCTGTCCCATTTGACGTAGTCTTTATAGATCATGGAGGCGCTCCCGGATCTCCTTTAAACTGATCGTCCCTCCGAGCACAGAGATACCCAAGACTTCTCTCGGGAGAACCTTTTGAATTTCGCCCCGGTACTGACCATCGTTCATCTCGATGACCACGATCCTTTTATGCCCGGAAGCGGCCGCTTGGATCTCCTTCTCCAGCACGGGAAAAAGCGATACGGGCTTGAAGAGAGAAAACTCCTTTTTGAGGGGCAGGATGACCCTGAACACAATACCGTAAGCGATGAGCAGGGTATCGGCCTGGTCATTTTTAAGATATTCATAAAAACGGTAATTCATGGCTGTCTCGAGCATTTTAGTCTTGACCCGGCCATACCACTCCCGATAATACAGCGAATCCTTAGTGAGCGGGACGCCGTCTTTGGCCAGGAGTCCGGTGAAATGTCGTTTTCCGTGTCCCAAGGGCGCCAGGGTTCGCGGCTTTATCTCGACGGACACGCGGTCCAGGTCCACGGTCTCCGAGAGATGAGCCAGGAATCCGTCCAAGAGAAGAACGACCGGGCTTCTCGATTCCTCGGCGGCGTTGAAGGCTTCGATCGTGTACCGGTAGCATTCCTCCACGGAAGAGGGATAGAGGACGATGGGATTATAATCGCCGTGGCTCCCATGGATCGATTGGATGATGTCCCCCTGGGAGGGAAGGGTAGGCATGCCCGTGCTCGGACCGACTCTCTGGACATCGACGACAACGAGCGGGACTTCCATCATGTGAGCCAGGCCGATGCCCTCCTGTTTCAGGGACATGCCCGGTCCCGACGTGCTCGTCATGGCTTTCCGGCCGGCCAGGCTTCCCCCGATGACCAGATGGATGGACGCGATCTCGTCCTCGGCATGGAGGAAAACGATCTCCCCTTCTTTCTCGGCCAGGATATGCATGATCTCCGAGGCGGGCGTTATGGGGTAAGCGGCAAAGAACGTCATGCCCGCCTTCAAGGCTCCCATAGCCACGGCCTCGTTGCCCATGATCAGCCGCTTCATTTTTTGTCCTCTTTCCTCGGCGGGACCTCGATCGTGAAATCCGGGCAGTATTTCTCGCAGAGCTGGCACTGGATGCATTTCCCGAGGGAAACCATCTCGTCGTCCTGGAACATGAGATTCTTCACCGGGCAGATATTGATGCAAGTGAAGCAGCGCTTACAGTACTCCGGCCTCCAGGTGATCAGGGGGTCTATTTTTTTCCCGATGGCTTGATGCATGGGTCTGGGGGAGGTTCTGTTGGGTACTCCGAATCTGGGTAGTACCTGTAGTGGAACATGCGATCGGCTTCCTTAATCTTCAGCCTGAGGATATAGATCAGGATACCGATCGACAGCCACAGCCAGGCTACAAAAACAAAAACGGCTGTCTTTTCCCTGATATTTTTCGGGGACGGATGAATGGTTACTTGTTCGCTGTTCTTCGCTGGCGTCTGGGCCTTGGTTTTCGGCGCATCCTGGAGTTCCCCAGCGGCGAGATACGGCGTTATGGTCCAGGACAGCGCGATCAGGAGAAGCCAGAAGGCAAGGGCGCTCCGTCTCATAGCAGGCTCCAGACGGTCATGGCCCCGGCGTAGAAGAGAAAGGCGTAGGTCAGCCAGGTGATGATCTTGCCCTTCTTTTCCAAGGATCGGGTATCGATCAGGGGCAGAAAAAAGAGGAAGGCCACGACCAGGAAAATGGCCAGGACAGCGAGGGCTTCTCCCGTGACAAAAAAGACTTTGGCCGGAAAGATCTTGAGGGTCTGGAACAAGAAAAGGAAATACCATTCCGGTTTGATGCCTTCGGGAGCGGGGGCCATCAGGTCTGCCCCAGGTCCGAGCGACGGCGCGAGAATGACGGCCACAGTGAGAATAACGCCCAGCAAGACCATCCAGGCTACTGATTCCCGCAGGACGAAATTCGGCCAGAAGGGAAGCGCCTTCACTTTTTCCTTTTTCCTCTCCGCCTCGAGAGGTATGCTCATGCCGTGCTTTTGGACGAGGAAAATGTGAACAGCCAGAATCAAAAAGATCATCAGGGGAAGGACGCAGACATGAAAGATGAAGAAGCGGGTCAGGGTGTCGCCGGTGACATCCTCACCTCCGCGCAAAAATTTGGTCACCCATGCCCCGACGACAGGAATGATATTGGGAATGTCTGTCCCGACTTTCGTTGCCGATAGCGATAGGTCGTCCCAGGGGAGGAGATATCCCGTAAAGCCGAACAACATGGAGATAACGAGAAGAAAAACGCCGCTCATCCACGTCGCTTCTCTCGGGCTCCGGTAGGCCTTTGTCAGCATGATGCCGAGAAGATGGATCATGACGAGGGCGATCATAAAGGAGGACGACCAGCTATGGATGGACCGGATGATCCAGCCCAGCGGGACTTCGGTCATGATCCGGGCCACGCTGGCATTAGCTTCCTTGAGCGTGGGTTGGTAATAGAGCGCGAGCATGATGCCGGTGACGATTTGAATGCCCAGGAAGAGAAGGATGGAGCTGCCGGTATAATAGAGGAACGAATGCTTGTGCTGAGGGACATCCTTTTTCCTCAAGAACGTAAAGATGGGGACCGTTCCCAGGCGATCTTCGAGCCATATCCTGAGTTTTCTCATCCTTTTGTCCCCGTTGTTCCCGGTTTTTTGACGATCAGGTTTTCGCCTTCGACGGAGATCTCCAGACGCCGAAGCGGCGCTGGCGGCGGGCCGGCGATATTGGCTCCGTTCTCATCATACCAGCCTTCATGACAGGCGCAGAAAAATTTTCTCTTGTCGGGAAGGTAGGCCACGTTGCAGTCGAGATGGGTGCAGACGGCTACGAAGGCCTGGAGCGTCCCGTCCTCCGTCCTTTTAATAAAGCCGGGTTTGCTTCCCCAGGGGAAGTTCTTCGCCGTGTTCGGCGCTATATCTTTAAAATCGGCCAAGGGAAGGGTGACCTGGTCCGGCTCCCGAGAGGGAGGGAAGACGAATTTCAGGATCGGGCTGAGAAAAACCCCTCCCAGAACGGCCAGCCAGCCCCCGACCAGACTAT
>JALHTW010000122.1 GCA_022866045.1 Candidatus Aminicenantota bacterium
AAGCCGCTATCTAGAGACTGCGGCCAGACACGTGGGCAAATCTGCGGCTCATACGGCTGTCGTCCCCTGGGGTATTGATGTCCGCCGTTTTTGCTATAAGGAAGCCAACGGCCAAAAGCCAAGTCGCTTGCTTTACCTAGGGCCAATAAGGCCTCAAAAAGGCATTGATATCGCTATTCAAGCCCTGGGAATCTTAAAGCAAAAGTATGGTTACGATGTCTTGCCCATGACGATCGCAGGCGTCGATAAGGCGTTCCCTGATTATATAACTTATCTTCACGATCTGGCCGCTTCATACGGGGTTCTTAAGAATATGACTTTTGTCGACTACGCCCCGGACAAGATGACGCCTGATCTATATCGGACCCATGATATTTTTGTCTTTCCGTCCGTGATTGTGGAACCATTGTCCATCTCTGTGTTAGAAGCCATGTCCTGTGGAATGGGGATCGTCAGCACGGCGACGGGCGGTAATTCTGAAATCCTCAAAGATGAAGTCAATGCCTTAGTTATTCCGAGAGAGAATCCGGAGTTATGCGCTCAACAGATACTGCGACTGCTCAAAGACCCTCAGCTTTTTGAATTCCTGCGCGCTCAGGCAAGACGCACGATCAAAGAGGGGTTCGAGCTCGAGCAATCCATCAATTCTATTGAAGAGGTGTTGAATGATGCTGTCGGACAGGCAAAGACCGATCGTCAGCATATTGTCTCCGGGGAACTTCCTTTGATCCCGGAACGGGCTCGTCTTAAATCCTTAGCCGAGCTCGCCGATCGGGCGAAATGGTGGCTGAAATGGGGTAGTTTTCTCGTCCAGGCTCGGAACCTGGCTAAACCGAAGTCCCTTAAAAAAATCCTGGGAAGAAAAATTCAAGAGGCCTCCTCTTATGCGGCGCTTTTGATTTTTCCTCCCCTCTACAAAGGGTACTTTAGGCTGAGCGGCAGGCGCCGCAAAAATCCTCAAACAGACGCATTTCACCCTCGGGAAGTTTTGGTCGTCCAATTGGCCGATCTCGGTGATATCATCTTAACCAGCCCCTTTCTCCGCGAGTTGCGACGGTTCCTGCCCCAGGCCAAGATCGTCCTTGTTGTCCAGCCCAGCATGTTCAATGTCGTTGAAAAATGCCCTTATATCGATGAACTGCGTCTCTTCAACTGGAGAACCGTAAAAGATTGGAAGAACGCCTTTCAGGGTAACGTCCGTTGGTGGCTGAAGGCCTTTTGGCTGGCCGTGCGGGGTCTTTCGAAGTATCGTTTCGACCTGGCCATATCCCTCAGGTGGAATAACGATGCTAGTCAGGCGGCCTCCCTCATCCTGATGTATTCGAGCGGCGCTCCCCAGCGTATTGCCTATATCGACGCCCTGAATGACTATAAGCTTTATTGCTCAAATAATGTGAACCATTTGATCACTCAAGGCCCGACTAGAGGCGCTCCTAAACATGAGATCGAATACCAACTGGATATTTTGCATTTCTTGGGAGCGCATCCCGAGGATACGAGATTGGAAGTCTGGACGACCCCGGAGGATGAGCGTTTTGCCCAAAATGTTCTTGACCGGCACGGCATCACGGATAAAGACTTGCTGATCGCCTTTGCGCCCGGGGCAGCCTGGGCCTACCGTCGTTGGCCGGCGAGTCGTTTCGTAGAGCTGGGCAAATGGCTGCAGGATAACTACCGGGCCACTATTCTGATTTTGGCCGGGAAAGCCGAGCGAAAATTAGCCCATGATATAGAGAAGGGATTACTAGAAAAACGAACTGTCAATCTCGCCGGTAAGACCACGCTACGGGAAATGGCCTCCGTCCTGAAGTCCTGCCAGTTCTTTGTCGGCAATGACTCTGGCCCCATGCATGTGGCGGTCGCCTCGGGAGTTACCGTCATTGGCTTGTTTGGCCCGGGTGAATACGAGCGCTTTAAACCTTGGGGACCAGATCATGAAATCGTTCGGCTGGGACTTTCGTG
Source organism: Candidatus Aminicenantota bacterium (assembly GCA_022866045.1). Lineage (GTDB taxonomy): Bacteria > Acidobacteriota > Aminicenantia > Aminicenantales > UBA4085 > JALHTW01. Next base: position 1,963 of record JALHTW010000122.1, read on the forward strand.
CAATCCGTGTTCTGAACATTGTAAATTCACCGAAGCCCTCTGCATAAAAGGGATCGCTGTGAGTCAAGTCCAAAACTTCTTCTCTGAAAAACTCAAGCTCATCTTGAAATAAAGAATGATATTTTTTAAAATCGGGACGATAATAAAATTTGTCACTTTGGTGAATTCAATAGCCCGGGATGTTCCCGTGGACTGAGAGATAATTAAAGATGGAAGAACTGGCCAAAGAGATCCAGCGATTAAAGGAAGAATTGGACAGAAAAAAAGAAGAGATTCATGACCTTAAGAAGCTGGTCAACAAAGAAATAGACCGGGAGTTTCCTTCTAACGTGGAGGAATTCTCTGAAAAAGAGCTTGAGACATATATCAGAGAGATCCTCTCCTCACTCCACATCCATATTGAATCTAAGCCTGATATAAGGACGATCACCTCCCACCGGAAGACACTTGGCAAACCCATTGTTTTCTTAAAACGGGCTTTTCTAGAAACGACATTCAATTGTATCGATTCGTTCTTAGATAAACAAACTAGATTCAACCGACAGATCGC
>JALHTW010000123.1 GCA_022866045.1 Candidatus Aminicenantota bacterium
GAGGGTCAGCATGGTGATGTCGAACTTGGGCGTGGGCGTCTGGTTCTCCATTTTTTTCTGGCAGCCGATCGTGGACTCGCCGATCGAGACCTGGAGGTCGTTCATGTAGCCGAAAGCGCCGTGAATGTATCCGTAGGTGTGAGAAACTTCGAGGATTTCGAGACCCGCGAAATTATCTTTGACTCTGTCCCACTTCAGGCCGGTGTCGGGAGGAATGGTCCCGAACTGGTCGATATGGTAGATCCTCCGCATCTCGCCAGGCTTATGGTCGGCGGCCGGGACATAGCGGAAGGTCCAGTCGCATAGGCCGCAGTCGCAGGTGTGGGTCGTCATGACCGAGCCGTCCGTCGAGGCGTTCTTGCCGACCATGATGACGGTGCAGGCCTCCTGGGATAGATCGATCGTGCACGTCTCGCACTTTTTCTCCTGAGGCCCGCTAAAAACGGATGCGCCGATCAGGATGAGTAAAACGGCAAGCAGAACGCTCATAACATGCTGTTTTTTGAGTTTCACGCGTTCCTCCTTTTTCCGAGATTCGAATATTGCAGTTCATTAAGCATTTTCTATTCAATAGCTCAAATGGAAAGGGAAAGTCAATCGGCTTTTTGATTCGACGTTCCTCCCGTGTTTCTGTTGTGCTATAATCGTTGACTTGTACCAGATCGTGTCTTCATTGTTTGTTTGGAGGGAAGCACACTGCTCAAGCTCAACCTGATTCACACTGTCGCCTTTTCCGGGATCGCCCTGTTTGCCGGATACGGGCTTCGCCGCCTGATCCCTCCACTGGCGCGATATAACATCCCCGCCCCGGTCGTCGGCGGCCTGCTCATCGCTTTCCTGACGCTGGCGGCCCGCCGGTTCGGCGTGATGCCATTCGAGTTTGATACGACGCTCCGCGACCCGCTTATGATCGCTTTTTTTACGACGATCGGCTTCGGCGCCAGCGTCTCCCTCCTAAAGGTCGGCGGCCCCATGGTCGCGAAATTCTTTCTTGTGGCCACGGTGTTCGCCGTTCTTCAGAATGTCCTCGGGATCCTGATCGCCCTGCCTTTCGGACTTCCTCCCCTGTTCGGCGTCCTCAGCGGTTCGGTCACTCTCACGGGAGGGCCGGCCACGGGTCTGGCCTTTGCCCCGCTTTTTGAGAAGGCCGGAGTGTCCGGGGCCGCCACGATCGCCGTTGCCGCCGCGATGTTCGGGATTGTCTCCGGAGGGATTATCGGTGGTCCTGTGGGGACACTCCTGATCGAAAGGAACAAGCTGAAAAGGGCCCGCCACGGGGCCAAGCCGCTCCACATTGAGTCCGCGGAAGAAATGGTCGAGGAGAAAATGCATGAACCCAAGCTCTCGGCTCCTCCCGACGAGGACGAAGGAGCCTTCCTTCTTATGAAGAATCTTGTTGTGATCCTCGTCGCGATGTGGGCCGGGTCCTGGCTGAGTCAGTTCTTCATTTCCCTCGGCTTCACGCTGCCCGCCTATATCGGGGCCATGTTTGTTGCGGCCATCATTCGGAATTTTGACGACGTCACACATGCTGTCGGCCTTTCTCAGCGGACGATCGATGATATCGGGCATGTGGCCCTCTCACTGTTCCTGGCTATGGCCCTGATGACGCTAAAACTGTGGGAACTGGCCGGCCTTGTGTTGCCGCTCGTCGTCATCCTGGTGGGCCAAGTTGCTCTGATTGCAGCGGCCTGTTTCTGGCCCCTGTTTCAGTTGATGGGCCGCGATTATGAATCCGCGGTCACAAGCAGCGGATTTATAGGTTTCATGCTCGGCACCACGGCCAACGCCATGGCCAGCATGAAGACCATCGTCGAGCGCTACGGGAAGGCTCCTCGTGCCTTTCTGGTGGTATCTATGGTCGGAGCTTTCTTTATCGATTTCACGAACGCCCTGATCATCACCGTCTTTCTGAATATTTTTAAGTAATCAGACGGCCGTTGGCTTGCGGCCCCGCTCAAACAATCTTTATTTTAAAAATCGGGATCTGTGATTTTCTTTTCCGTCCACGTCCCGAATTTCTCCAGCTGCTTTTTAATATCCGCGGCCTTGCCGATGACGACCAGGACGAAATCGGTCTCAGGCATCAACTTTCCGGCAGCGTCTTTCGCTTGCTGGCCTGAAACGTTCGAAATATTCGCCAGGTACCTGTCGTAGTATTCGAACCCTAGATTGTAGAACGTCAACCTGACGTAGGCCGCGGCTTTGCTGGCGTTGGTCTCGAGAGTGGGCGGGAACTGGCCGAGGAGATAATTCCGCCCGCTTTCGATCTCTTCGGCCGAGAATCCTTCTGCCCGGGCTTTTTTCAGGAGGTCAAACGCGATCTGGAGCATCTCCCCGATCTTTTCATTCCTCGTGTAAGAACTGGCGCTGAAAATGCCGCCGGGCGTCCAGGACTGGAAATTGCTGCTCGCGCCGTACGTCAAGCCCCGCTTGATCCGGAGTTCCGTGCTCAGCCAGGATGTGAACCGCCCGCCGAAGAGAGTGTTCATCACCGCCGCCTGGGGCGTGATCTTGTCGCCCACGGCATAGCCCGGGGCGCCGAGCACCCAGTACGCTTGCGTCGCGTCGGGCTTGTCGATGAGGACGAGTTTCTGTCCTTTCGGCTTGGGCAAGGCAGGAATCGTCGTCGCCGGAGCAGCCGGGCCCGTGTTCCTCCAGGCCCCGATCGTCGCGTTCAAAAGCCCGACGAGTTTCGCCCTGTCGATGTTGCCGACGACGGCGGCAATGCCTTTCTCGGGACGGAAATATTTCTGGTAATAATTCTTAACGTCGGCCAGGGCGATCTTGTTGAGAGACGTCTCGGTGCCCGAGGCCAGATGGCCCATGGGGTGGGCCCCGAAATAGGCTTTTTGAAAATAGGAGCGAACCGCAGCGCCGGGATTATCCTTGACCGCCTTGAGGCTGGCGAGGCGCGTTTTTCTTTCTTTTGTGAATTCTTCTTCTTGAAACGACGGGTTCATCAGGCAGTCCGCGGCGATCTCCAATACGCGCGGAAAATGCTCGCTCAGGCTTTCCGCGCTGACGTTCGCGTATTCGTCTGCCGCGGAGACGCCGAATCTGGCGCCCATGAAATCCAGGGCTGAGGCCACGGCGTTTGCATCCATCTTGGCCGTGCCCTTGAGCAGGAGAGTGGCCGTCAGGTTGGCCACGCCCTCGAGCTCTGCCGGTTCAAAAACATAGCCCGCGCCTTTGATCCACATCCGGAAGCTGATGAGAGGCAGGTCCGCGCTCTTCAGATAATAGACCGTGATCCCGTTCTTGAGCGAAAATCTTTCGGGAGAGGGGAGATAGGCGCCCTGGGCCACGAGCGAGGCCGATATCAAGATCAGGGTGAAAATCGCGATCTTCGCCGTCGTCTTCATTTCGCACCTCCTGCGGGGATGAGTTTTCCGACCGTTTTGTTGTTCTCCGAGAGATATTTTTTGGCCGCTTCCTGGACCTGCTCCCGCTTGACCGCGGCGTAATCGTCCATCTGGGTGAAGAGCTTCTCATAGCTTCCATACAGGATCTCGGCCGAGCCCAATTGACCGGCTTTGCCGGAAATCGTCTGGAGGCCGAAATAGAACTGGCTGCGGATCATATTCAGCGCTTTTTGATATTCTTGTTCCGTGATGCCTTCATTCTTGACCTTCGTCAGCTCTTCCTCGATGACAGTCTCGAGCTTATCGAGGTCCGCTCCGGGCCGCGGTTTAACATAGATGGTGAAGAGCAACGGATCGATGGTCTCGCCGATGCCGCCGGAGACGCTGATGGCCAGCTGTTCTTCGCGGACGAGGCGCTTATAGAGCCGGCTGCTCTGGCCGCTGAGGAGCGTTATATCCAGGATGGAAAGGGGGCAGAAGTCCGGAGACGTGCAGTTCGGTGCGTGGAAGACCATGTTGAACGACGGCGCCTGCGCTTCCTTGCGGATCAAGACGCTCTTCGGGCCCATCTGGGGCGGCTCGACCGTCGTCACGGCGGGAGGAGGAGGGCCGGCGGGAATCCCGCTGTAATATTTCTTGATCAGCTCGAGGGCCTTGGCGCTCTCGAAATCGCCGACGACGACGAGCACGGCGTTGTTGGGCGAGTAATAGGTCCGGTAATAATTCATGACTTCGTCGCGCTTCCAGCCCTGGATGTCGCTCATCCAGCCGATGACGTCCCAGTGATAGGGATGGGCCATGATGGCCGTGGCGCGGACATTTTCGGAGAGGATGCTGTCGTTATTGTTCTCCACGCTCATCCGCCGCTCGGAGGCAATGACTCCCCGTTCGGATTCGAAGACCTGCGGGTCGAAGATCAGGCTCTGGATTCGGTCGGCTTCCATTTCGATCATGGACTCGAGCGCCTTGGCCGGGAACCAGTCGGTGTAGCCGGTCATATCGTCGCTCGTGAAGGCATTGTTGGATCCGCCGGAAAATTCCATCTTCCGGTCGAACTCGCCCGGGCCGAACC
>JALHTW010000124.1 GCA_022866045.1 Candidatus Aminicenantota bacterium
GGATACTCGCCACTTGGACCTTGACCTTCAAAAGGGTTCTTTCCTGAGCGTCCAGGCCGACGGCCGCGATGATTGATACAGCTAGGAATACGATTATTTTTCTCATCGGCTGTTCCTTGACTACTTCACGACCGTGGTTTTGGCGCTTTCTACGCCGTTTTCATAGACCGAGGTGACGCCATACGTCCTCGCCTCCTTGGGGGCCAGCCGGCAGCGATAGGTCCGGCTGCCGCTAGAGAGTTCGCCGAGCTTGACCCAACTGTCTCCCGCCATTTGATACACGCGATACACCACGAGGTTCAGCCCGGCGTTGGCCGTGTTGGCGTCCCAGCTCAGATCGACGATGGACTCGGTCTGGGTCACGGAACGGTTCGTCAGGCGGACGGCCTTCAGGTTAGACGGGGGGCTGATCAGCCTGAAGTTCGCCATCGCGGTCTTGTCGCGGTCCAGATTGACGATGATGGGATTCTCCTTGCCGAAAACATCCCCATACCAGACCGTAAAGGCGCAGTATTGGGCCGGCAGGGCGCGAACCTCGACATCGGACCCCGTTCTATACGTATATATTCCCGGCGCGGGAGATGTCGTTCCAAGGGACGCATCATTGACGGCGGTCTGGAGCATTTTTGTGGAAATAGGCGTCATCAAGACCGCGGAATGCGTCCAGGTATGATCCGATCCACTGACCACCCAGTTGTACGTAGCGACCTTTAATCCCTCGCCATACCAGGGATCCATGTAATACATGTTGTTCCCTTCAAGACCGTATCCGACGACAAAATGGCCGCCGCCCGAAGTCCAGCCCCAACGGATGATGAAAGGCCTGTTATCGTTGATGGTCGACGAAACCTAGTTTTGCCACAATTCCCGGTACCAGATCGGGCTCGACAGGCCCCAATGGGCGAGAATGTCTTGGACCGATCCGCCGCCTCCAACGAGGTAGTTCGCGTAGTTACAGCCCTGGCCGGGGTCCGTGCAGCAATTGACCGAACCGAAGTTGTACCAAGTGCTGTGCGTTCGGGTGAATTCCGCGATCTGGCACTGGGTAACGCTCGTCCCGTAGTAATTGATGACGCATTTCGTCGTCGCTGCCCAACACCATTGATTTTGCTCCTGAGTGACAAGCGAAACGGCCAGGATTTTCGCGAAGGCGACGGAGGAGAGGATGAGGCCGAAGGCGACGACGACAAGAGCCAGTCGACGATATCCCTGTCGGGCGTTCATCGGATGACTCCTTTCTTAACGTCGCCCCGGAGACTTTCGGAAAGCAGGGCGAATTTGTCGCGGGCGATTTTCAGCACTTGGGAAAAGGAATAAAGGATGATCTCCTCGGGACCGACGCCTATAGCCATCAAGGCCGAAGGCAGCGGAACGAAGCGGCCGTCTTCCGGATTCTGTCCCTCTTGATAATAGCCGGCGAAATCGATATTGAGCTGATAGAGGCGAAGGAGAAGATTCCTCGGCTGCTTTCCCGGGGGCGGAATACTATGTTCGACCCGGTCGAACATGGCCGCCAAACCGGCCGCCCCGATCTCAACGGCCTTCCATTCGCCATCGACCAGGGCCACCGTCAACAGGGCGCAGGCCTTCCCGTTGCAGAGGATGGGGAAACGGAATTGGCCTATAGAGGTGAGGACCTCTTCGATTCCACCGCCGCTTGCGGCCAGATATCGCGGATGTATGGAGACCACTTCATAAGGGAGGCCGAGATAGGCCAGGTTGAATTCCGCCCGGTTTGCGAATCCGAAGGCCGGTTCCTGCCCTGTCGGGATGGAATCCAGAAAGGGCTTCAAGCCCGCCGCCGCCGCCCGAGCGGCGTCACCTTGGTCGGGAGCGGCATAAGCGCTCAAGACGAGGAGGGAGACGACCGCCAAGATAACGGCCCGGAATCTCGGGTTTCCACGTTGTTCGATTGACATAACTAAGCCTCCTTTTCTGGAATGGAAAAAAACGGAGATTCTGTCCCTTTTCTGCTTCCGGATTTCCCTAGTTTTTTCCCTGATGCTCATATTATTATACTGACGAGAGAAATTGTCAAACTCCTGAACTCGTTCGGGCTTTCCGATTATGAAGGTAAGAAAGTTTCCAAGACAATGCGAATTTTTGGCTTTTCCGGATTTTCGGCGGGATCAATTCTATCGAGCTGAAAAAGAACGCGCCCCGGTCGGCGCCATCCCCCTTTACTTTATTTGCCCGTTACCCCACGCTAAAGCTAGGGAGAGAAAAACCATTCGCCCAGGTCAAAACGGGATGCCTTTTACCATACCCGTTGATGGACGAGCTTATTATCCTTGAAGACCACCCGAATGTAGGCGAGCTCTTGAGAGATACTTTGTTGGTGCACGCCGACCAGCCCCATGTCCACCTGGACTTCCGTACTCGCTTCCGCCTGGCCTAAGAGTTTTTGAAAAAACATCACTATATAGGCTCCCTTGGGCGCGAAAATCTCCAGGGCTTCCTGCTTGGAAAAACCGTGTTTCCGGAAATTATTTTTAGTGACCGTCTCGAGGCCGGGGTCGACGGCTTCCCATCGGTTAAGGAGCCCAAATTTCCAGGAATAGGCAATCGTTTTGGTCACCTCCTCCACATCTTTGCCAACCAGCAGGGCCAAGTTATCTTGATAGATTTTCACCTGCTTGGCGCTGTCGGATGTCGCACAGGACAAAAGAAAAACCAAACTCAGGAATAATGCCAATGCTTTCGATTTCATAGCTGCCCCCTCCTGAAGGACAATCAAGCCATTCAATAACTGACTGAGTTCAGGCTGGCGCCTCCTGCGGCCTTGCCCGGAAAA
>JALHTW010000125.1 GCA_022866045.1 Candidatus Aminicenantota bacterium
CGCCCAATATCGGATCTACCGGAAGAGGTCCGATGAGGAGGATTCCCAATTCCAGATGATCGGCTCAGTCGGCGGCCGTGTCTTTGAGTATCAGGATCGGAAGACACCTTTCAACGAGAGATATTATTATATCGTGATGTCCGTGGACGCGGACGGAAACGAAAGCCGGAGGTCGAACACGGCCAAAGAAGGCTCCTGACCGCCGGGGCTTCTTTTATTGACAAATAATTGTGCTCCCTCAATAATGAACCCGATGACGATAGAGCGTCCGGTGAGAAGAACCGCGATTTCGATGATCATTCTCGTCGGCGCAGTGCTTCTCATCTCGGCGTTCGCCATGGTGAAGCCGCAGAGGAGAGAGCCGGGAAAGTTTACGGCGCCGTTCGAGATAACCCCAAGGGTCAATATCTCGAATTCCTCATCGAACTCCGACTGGCCGCTCCTGGGCGTGGACGATAACGGCGCTGCTTACGCTGTCTGGTTCGAATATCTTCGCAACAGAAAATTATATTTCTCGACGAACAAAAGCGGTCAGTGGACAACACCCGCCCAGTTCGAACAGATTTACTATGATAATGAAGAATCCGGATGGCCGTGGTTCGCTGTTTCTTCCTCCGGCATACCCCATGTTACGCTTCACGACTACCGTCCGCATAACGGCGATATCACTTATAATATTTATTATTTGATCTACCAAAACGGATGGCTGCCGGCAGTTAACGTCAGCAGCAACGATACAGCCTCTACCTACCACGGCTGCGCGGTTAATCCCGCTGATAATTCCTTCTATGTCGTTTGGCAGCATGAAGGCGAGCCGGAACGGACCATCGGTCTGAGATACAAAAGCCCTTCGGGCTCGTGGGGGGCAATCCAAACCCTTCCCATCGGCACCGGCTACATGCCCCAGATCACTATCGATGCCACTGGAACGGCCCATCTCGTTTGGGGGACAGCATGGGGGACGACCTTATGGTATTCGAAAAACAGGACGCCCCAAAGTTCAAACACGTGGACGCAGCCGATTCTGATCAAGGGCGATGCCGGTGTTCCCTGGAGCTACCCGAAGATCGATTGCGACAACTTCGGAAACGCCTATCTTATTTGGGAGGATGGAACTCAGGGGAACAGAGAGATCTTCCTCCGGAAGGTGTCTAACGATGGCACCCTGGGTGGCGAAGTCAACGTTTCCCAGACCTCAGGGAATTCGCTGGAGAACACTCTGGCCGTAGCCGTCAATAAAGCAAACGGCAATATCTATATAGGCTGGGCCGAAGGTGGAGAGATCTTTCTCAGGACTTTCACGGGCACTTGGAGTGAATTGACAAACCTCACGAACAATACGGCCGATTCGAACATGCTAAGCCTCGCCGTGGATCGAGCGGGCCTGCTTCATGTTGTTTACGCCGAATCTGTGAGTGGAAACTGGGAGATCTTCTACCAGACGGTATCCTCGGGACCGACGACCACCAGTACGAGCACGACGAGCATTCCTTCGACTTCGACCAGCTCGACCACGACGAGCACGGCCACGACGAGCACGAGCACAAGTACGAGCACATCGACAAGCACAAGTACGAGCACAAGCACGACGACGAGTACCACGACCAGCACGACATCCACTACGACGTCTATTCCCGTCCAGCCCAAGCCTCCTCTGAACCCCTTCTTGGATACCCGGCTTGACGCTTCCCAGACTCTAAAGATCAACACGATCGTCTGGCAGAGGAATCCGGCCAACGACAATCTCGAACTTTTAGAGTATCGGGTTTGGCGCAAAAGAGCCAATCTGTCCGACAGCGATTTCAGCGTGATCGCCGCAGTTCCGGCGACGACTTTTCAGTACGTGGATGGGGGGCGGTCTCTTTCCGAGAAATACACATACGGCCTGACGACGATCCCCAAAGACCCCTACGGATTGGAGAGTACAGGATCGGAATTCGCGACCGAAATCGTCACCTTCCCGCCCCTAAACGCGGCCTGCCGGACCGTGACGAACAGTTCCTTGTTCCGCAGCGAAAAAATCAACATCGTCTCCTGGAAGAGGAACCCGCTGAACGAGGCCATCACGGTCATCCAGTACAATATCTACCGGAAGAAGGCCGGCCAGGACGATTCTCAATATCAGCGGATCGCTGCCGTCGCGGGCTATGCGTTTGAATATCAAGACCGAAAGCTCTCTTTCAACGAAAAATATCACTATGTGATCACGACCGTTGATACGGGCGGGTATGAAAGCGCGCGGTCGAGCACGGCCATAGAATAAAATTCCTGGAGAATCCCGTAAATCCTCAATGACGTCAATTACTCAAGAGACTGCTCTCAGCCTTTTTCCCATGGCGAGCTGGGAAAGCGCGCCGCGACCGTGGGGGCCTTAGCCCTCAGCGGCTCCGTTTTTTGGGGAACCCTGTTGCGGCTCTTCCCCGGCCGTGCTCGCGGCCAGGCCGCTCGGCGCGGGCGGGGAGCCCCTTCGCCGCGCCACCCCGGCTCGACTTTCCTGCGCCCCGGAAAAAGAATTGCTTTCTTCGAAGCGAGCCCGTTTGCCTTTATCCCGGATTTGTGGCATAAATAGGGCTCATTTTTTCCCTCGAGCCGCTGATGATCCGTAATGATTGCCTCCATTTCAAAGGCGAGACGCCCTGTTTCTACGGCCGCCTCTGTGAAGACTGCCCGGACTACAAGCCGTTCCATGAAAAGATCCTTCTCATCAAACGGGCGGCCATGGGGGATGTCCTCAGGACGACTTCTCTCCTTCCCGGCTTGAAGAGGATGTATCCTCGAAGCTCCATCTTTTGGGTCGTGGACGAGGAGAGCGTCGAACTTCTGAAGAACAATCCCTACCTGGACCGCGTCATCCCATTCACGGCGGAACATTGGCTGTCGCTCCTTGTCGAAAAGTTCGATGTCCTGATCTGCCTGGACAAGGACCCGGGAGCCACAGCCCTGGCAATGAAGGTCTCCAGCCCGAAAAAAATCGGCTTCGGCATGAACGAACACGGGAACCTTACGGTCTTCAACGCCGCGTCCGCCTACGCTTATCGTCTGGGAGTGGACAACGACCTGAAATTCTTCAAAAACCGGAAGACCTACCAGGAGATCATCTATGAGATGGCCGAGATCAGCTATCGGGATGATCCGTATGTCTTTTCTCTGACCGAGGACGACCGCCGCAAAGCGCGGGAATTTTGGAAGCGCCGCCGGATAGCACCGTCGCGGCCCGCCGTCGGGCTGAATACGGGAGCGGGGACCAAGTTCGAAACCAAACAGTGGCCGCCGGCGCATTATCGGAAGCTCATCCGGCTGCTGACGGCCAAGCTCAAGGTCAATGTGTTTCTCCTCGGCGGTGCCCGGGAAAGAGCGATGAACAGGTCGCTCGAGCGGGCGGCGCCGAAGAACGTCACCAACACGGGGAACGACCATTCGCTCCTCGAATTCGCGGGTTTCATCGAGGCCATGGACGTCGTGGTCAGCTCGGATTCGCTGGGAATGCATCTCGCCATCGCCCTCGGGAAAAAGGTTGTAGCCCTGTTCGGCCCGACCTGCCCCCAGGAGATCTCGCTCTACGGCCGGGGGGCCAAGCTCTTCGCCGGCGTGCCCTGCTCGCCCTGCTATCGATTCACCTGCCCGGACATGACCTGCATGGATGAGATCTCTCCCGAACAGGTCTTCGAGGAGATCCGGAAAGTCTTATAAACGCTTCTATGCCCGAACACAAGCGAAAAGTCGTTGTCATGATTCCGACGTATAACGAGGCCGAGAACATTCAAGCCCTGATCCGCGAAATCCTGGCCCTGCCGGCCGCCGATGATCTTCACGTCCTCGTCGTGGATGACGATTCGCCGGACGGGACAGCGGAACTCGTCCGGGCCATGGCTGCGGACGACCCGCGCGCGCATGTTCTCATTCGCAAGAAGAGGCGGGGGCGAGGCGCGGCTGGGATCGACGGCTTCAAGGCCGCGCTCGCGCTCGGGGCCGACCTCGTCGTCGAGATGGATGGCGATTTTTCTCATCAGCCCCGGTTCATTCCCGCGCTCCTTGCCGAAATGGAACGGTGCGATGTAGCCATTGGCTCGCGATTCATCATTGGCGCCGCGGACTTCAACCGGACTTTCGGCCGGCGGATGATCACCTGGTTTGTGGGCCGATTCATCCGCCGCCGGTTTCGGACATCGATCCGCGATGTGTCATCCGGCTTCCGCTGCTTCAAACGGCAGATCCTGGAGAAGTTGGGTCTCGATGACCTTGTTTCGGTGGGACCGTCAATTGTCCTGGAGATCCTCTATAAGCTTATTCTCATGGACGCGTCAATCCGCGAGGTGCCCATCGTCTTTGTCGATCGGCGGAAGGGACAGACGAAACTGAGCGGACGGACACTCATCAAAACGCTCCTCATGGCCTTGAAGTTCCGGAAGATCTATGGACCTCCACCTCTGCGGGGAAGCGCATGAAGAGCGTTCTCCTCGTCTATCCCGGTTATATCGTCCGCGAGCAGCCCCTGAACATCCTCTATATCGCTTCCGCGGTTAAGGCCGCCGGCCACCGGGCCGCTTTCTTCGACGTCACGGCCTTCAGGAAACGGCCGCTTCGCGGAGATCCGTTCCGGGTGATGAAGGAAGCGTTCGCCGCAACGCTCGACGCGTTCAAACCCGATGTTGTCGGGTTTTCGGTCATGTCCGTCAACTATAAGATCTCCGCAGCCCTGGCCGGAGTGGTCAAGGAAAAGCAGCCGGACGCCTTGAATATTTTCGGGGGGATCCACCCGACGATCGCGCCCGAAGACACGATCCGCGACCCGGTCGTCGATATCATCTGCCGGGGCGAGGGCGAAGGAGCGATGACCGAGCTTCTGTCGGCTTTGGATGGGGGGAGCGACTACGCGAAGATCCCCGGCCTCTGGGTCAAGCGGAACGGCGTCGTCACCCAAAACGCCGTCCGGCCTCTCGTCCAGGACATCGACAGCCTGCCGTTTCCCGACCGGGACCTGCTCGACCCGGCGCGCCTCCAGGCCGAGCTCTACGGAATCAACATGCTCTCGTCGCGGGGTTGCCCGTTTCCCTGCTCCTATTGCCAGAATGAGTTCTTGATGGACCTCTACAAGGGCCAGGGACGGTTTGTCCGCTACCGGACGATCGAGAATGTCTTCGCCGAGATCGACGAGATCATCGCTAAATATAAACCTTCCCGCTTGTCCTTTTCGGACGAGTCCTTCACCCTGAACAAAAACCATCTCAAGGAGTTCTGTGAGCGATACGTCAGGCGCTATGCGATTCCCTTCCTCTGTCAGACGCGGCCCGACCTCGTCGACGAGGACACGATCAAGACGCTCAAAGAGGGCGGCTGCGACTTCATCAACATGGCCATCGAGTCGGGGAACCCGAAGATCCGGAATGCGATTCTGCAGAGGAACATCTCAACCGAGAAGGTCATTGAGGCCTTCACTCTCGCCCGCCGTTTCGGCATCCGGACGGGGAGTTTCAACATGATCGGGCTCCCCGAAGAGGATCTGTCCACGGTCTGGGATACCATCCGCCTCAACAAACAGCTCCAGCCCGACCGGATCATGTGCACGGTCTATATGCCCTTTCGCGGGACCAAGCTCGGCGAGGACTCCCTTAAGGCTGGTTGGCTCGAGCACCCGATCGACGATGCCGAGATCTATTATACGAACATCACAATTAAACACCCGACGCTTTCCGGGCGAACGCTCTTTGGATACCAAGGTTTCTTTGATTACTACGTCCGTCTTTCGACGAAGCTCTTCCCTGTGATCCATGGGCTGCGGTGGCTCTATCAGCTCCTGCCGCGGACGAACTATAAGCTGCCCCCGTTGATTCGGGCCGCTCGGGAAGGTATCATTAATTTCGTCTATAATATGAAAAGGTTCTTGCCCAGCCGGGGCTTCTTTATGAAGACGCGCTGACGTCGGGATGCCCGCCGGGCGGATGGCAAGGCGAACGAAGGAGGTTCAGCCATGAAGATCTGCGTCACGGGCGGTTCCGGTTTCATCGGAAGCCATCTCGTCCAGAAGCTTTTGGATAAAGGCTATGAGGTCTCCGTCCTCGATCTGAGGAAGCCCGTTCAGGACGTAGAATGGCTCAGGAAGGACATTCGCGACGACTTGGGGAACATTTTCTCGAACTTCAACCTCGTTTTCCATCTGGCGGCCCTGGCCAACGCCCGGAAATCCTCCGAAGACCCGAAGCTCTGCCACGACATAAACATCAAGGGGACGCTGAACGTCTTGAACGCGGCCCTGAAAGGCGACGTGGAGCGGGTGCTGCTCGCCTCGAGCTCCTGGGTCTGCGGCGCGCAGGAAGGCGACGTGGTCAACGAGAGGAGCCCTTTCCACCTGGACAACATCAACACGATCTACGGGGCGAGCAAGATCGGCCAGGAGCTCCTCTGCTTCTCGTTCTACAGCGAATACAAAGGCCCGAAATACACTGTCTTCCGCTACGGCATTCCCTACGGCGAGCGCATGTGGCGGGGCCTCGTCGTCCGCGCCTTCATGGAGATGGCCGAGCGGACAGGAGTCTTGAGCATCATGGGCGACGGAAAGCAGTTCCGGGAATTCATGTATGTCGGCGATCTCGCCGAGGGGCACCTCCATGCCTTGAAGCCTGTGGCCGAAAACAAGATCTACAACCTGACGGGCGGCCGTCCGATCACGATCGAAGAGATCGCCAAGGAGGTCGTCAAACACTTCCCGGCCAAGATCGATTACATTCCCCAGGCACGCGTCGAGCCGAAGATCAAACGCGTCCACAACTGGCTGGCCGAGAACGAATTGGGCTGGGTGCCCAGGACGACGCTCGAAGACGGGATCCGCCTCTGCGCCGAATGGTGGAAGACGTTGACCGACGAGCAGAAATTGGAAGAATATTGGTGCTGAGTGCTTCATTTCGTCGTCCCTTTCTACAACAACGAGAGCAACCTGGCCGAGAACGTCCTGGCCATCCATTCCTTCCTGGGACGGGAGCTGCCGGGTGATTTTGAAGTCATTCTCTGCGACGACGGGAGCACGGACGGGTCGCTGGCGAAAGCGCGGGACCTCGAAAGAGCGCATCCTTCTATCCGGGTCATCGGCTACGAGAGAAACCGCGGGAGAGGGTACGCGGTCCGGTTCGCGGCCCTCGGCTCGGCCGGCGGGCATTTGATCTTCTCCGACCTCGACCTTTCCCAGACCACGGACCTCGAACATGTCCTCGTGATGAAGGCTCGGCTTCGGGACAGCCAGGTCGTCGTCGGCTCCCGGTTTCTCCGCGAATCCGAGACCAAACGCATCTGGCGGCGGGATGCGGTCGGGCGGGCGCACCGGTTCTTCGTCCGGGTTTTATTGCCGGAGTTGAAGGTCAAAGACCCGGATGCCGGCTTCAAAGGATTCGATTTGGCCTGGCTTCAAAAGATGTGCCGAGTCAGCCGGATGGACCGCTGGTCCTGGGACATGGAAGTCCTGGCCATCGCTAGGGCCAACGGCCTCTCGATCGCGGAGATCCCCATTGACTGGAACGAGCGCCACGGCGCCTACGCGTCCTCGGTCAAGCTCGTCCGGGACGCGGGGGAGGAATTCACGGGGATGCTCCGGATCCGACGGAACCTCAGAAAAGGGATTTATAAACTCTAGTCGATTTTCAGGCCCTCTAAATACGCCGCCGTTTTCCAGTGGTCCTTCTTGATGGAAAGGACCATGGCATACTTGAACTTGAGGGTGATGATGTTCGCCCCGCTTTTGAACGGGGGGAATCGGCAATCGATCGTCAGTACATTGTGGCCGTCTCCGAACCGCGCTTTTTTGTCGAATTGGCTGTTGACAAAGATATCGGCCTCCTGGACGAAATCGCCATGCCACCAGGGATCGGCGGAAAAGTAGAAAGGAGAGAAAAGCTCCAGAGTGATTTTTGATGTTTCGCCAAGCGACTTATTGACCTGAAAGCTGACTTCCTTCTCGAGGGAGGGCCAGTTTTTGCCCGAGAAGCTTTCGCGGGGGCCGAAGCCGGCCAGGAGTTCCACCGGCTCTCTATTCAACGCCGCGGGTGCGGGGGGCAGGTCATAATCGACTTCCCGGAGCGACGGATCCAAATAGAAACCCTGGAAATCCAGAAAATATTTAAGATGGACCCGCCGTTCAGGCGGATAGGGGATCCGGATCGAAAATCTCTCGCCGGGTCCTATCGGCGTGAAACTGGAGCAATAGCCGGGGATTTCAACATGGAGCCTGAACCCGCCCGTTAGGAGAGGATTCTTCGCCGCAAACCGGAAAACGAGGCAGGATTCAGCGGCTTCGACTCTGTCCAGCATCACGTTGGGAACATCGTCCGGCGGGAAATAAATGTTCTTTTGAAAAACGTATCCGTTGATGCCGTAGACCAGGAACCATTGCCCGATGGTCTGTGTCCCGAATTTCTTGCCGAGGCGGCCGAGCATGTCCACGAATTCCTGGGCTTGCCGGTCCTGCTGCGGCGTGTCGCGGAGGAAGACATAATTGTCATGGGCCGACTCGGTGTCGTAGGCCATCTGGTAAAGAGGATATCTTTCAACCGTGGTCGAGGCGACGATGAGCCGCTCCTTTGATTCGGCATTGATCAGGTAGGAGATCCAGTAATGGCCTTTCCAATAACGTTCGCCGGTCGCGGTCATGGCGGCGGTGACGGCCTTGAGGTCCCGGTGGTGTTCTTTGACGGATTGGAAGTATGCGAGGCTGGTCTTGGCGCTGCTTCCAAAGAAGGTCAGGACGAACAACAGACCGGTCAAAGCATAACGCAGCGTTTTCGGCTTGATCCATAAAAAAGCAGCGGCGAAGAGCACGGGAAGGCCGACATAAAGAATGTATAAGTAACGGATGATCTCCAAGTTGCTGAAGTCGGACAGAAGATAGACCGCTATGAAAGCCAGGAAATAGACAGCGAATAAACCCGAGATCCGGAATCCCGCCTTTTTGACGGATTGAAAGATAAGGACGATGATGCCGAGGAAAAGAACGACGAGATAGACCGCGTTGGCAAAAGCGGGCCCGGACGAAAAAAGCTCCAGCAGGAACTTCGCCGCGCGGATCATCTTGGCCCGGCTCAGGACCCCGGCCGACTCGCCCCCGAAGAGCCAGCGGATAAGGGGAAAGTTCCAGTAGATTTCGCTGATCAGGACGGGGAGAAGGCCGACGGCAAAGAACAAGGCTAGAGTCAGATATCTTATGAACCGGAGCTTATATCGAAGGAGGAGGAAAACAGCGGACGTGAGGATGAAGACGATCGAGATCTGGTGCGTCCAGAAGGCGAGCCCCATTATGAACCCGAGCACCTGGAGAAGCTGGTCTTTTCCCTGGTCATAGATCTTATACGTCAGAGTGAAGATCAGGCTGCCGAGGAGAAAGACGACGGCAAAGCCTGACCCGACATCGAAGCTCGACAGGAGGAGGTTGTGGAACGGAAAAACATAGAACAGGCTGACGACGGCGGCGAACTCCCTTGAAAAGATATTTTTAAGAAGAAGGAACTGGATGACGAGGAAAGCGGCAAACGCCAGATAGGCCGCGAGCTTGACCAGAAAGACCGAATAGCCGAAGACCTTGAAGAGCAGGGCGTAGTAATGCTGGGGGAGGCTGCCCTGGAAGCGGGCGCTGTAATAGAAGATCGTTGGCAGTTTGCCCTCGGCGATGTGTTTGCCCTGGAGGGCCGGGATGGCCTCGTCGCTGTCCATGAGGCCAAAATTATAGACGAGGAAAGGAATATGAACGGCCGTTGACAGAAGAAGAATGAGGGCGATAATGCCCCAGTCCTTATTGAATTTGAACTTTAGCTTCACGGGCGAAGACCTGAATTTTAAGAACGCACGGATGGCCGTGATGATGGCCAGGCCGGCAAAAGGAACAGCGGGTGTGAAAGGGATCGTCCTCAGGAGGGGGAAATTGCCTTTGAACCACAGAACGACGAAGAGAGCGTAGAAGAAGACCTGAAAGATCTTCGAGATATTCGAAGTCCTGCGGCTTTGAAGGTTCATCCGGAATGGTCTTTTAGCTCTGCGCCGCCAAAATCATATCTTAAAAAAGGCCCTGATTCAAGGCAGATCGCTGGCTGTTTTATTTCCGAAGAGGCGTTTCCAGACATTAGCTTAGATGAGATAAGACTTTTCGTGGGGAATATTAAGCCCCTTGCCCCCCAAATCCGGAGACACGAACCTATTTTTGGCTCCCCTTGGAATTTAAGGGGGGCTAGAAAAATGTATGCGTCTTCGGCTAAGGTAGACAGGGGGGGCGATTCTGAGTAAAATGACGAGGCCTGACCATGATGAACAAGACACGGTACTACCTCCGGCTGGCCGCTATTCTTTGGAATTATAAAAGGAAGAGGACCCGGCTTCCCTATCTTCCCATCCGCCTCTGGATCGA
>JALHTW010000126.1 GCA_022866045.1 Candidatus Aminicenantota bacterium
CGGATAAGAAAAAAACCATTAAAAGAATAATTGCCAAATTCTTTTTCATAGATGACCTCTCTTTTGTTATTCGCCTTTGAGCGCCCTGGACATCAAATCGACAAGGGCTTTACGGGGTTCCTTTTTATTATAGAGGATCTGATAGACCTGATCAAAGATCGGCATCTCGACGTGCTCCCGATGGGCCAACTGGCGGGCCGAGAGAGTCGTGGCAATACCCTCGGCGACCATCCTCATGCTGCTGATGATGCTCGAAAGCGTTTTCCCTTTGCCCAACTCGGCGCCGACATGCCGATTTCGACTGAGCCGTCCCGTGCAGGTGAGGACAAGGTCTCCGATTCCGGCCAATCCCGAGAACGTCTCTTTCTGGGCACCGAGCTTGGTGCCGAGCCGGGTGATCTCGGTCAGCCCCCTCGTCATAAGGGCGGCGCGGGCGTTGGATCCGAACTCGAGGGAGTCGCTGATCCCGGCCGCGATGGCGATGACGTTCTTGAGGGCGCCCCCGATTTCCACTCCGATCACATCGTGGCTCGTGTAGATCCGGAGAGACAGGCTGGAGATAAGATGCTGGATCTTTTTAGCCAAATCTTGGTCGGTCGAAGCCAGGACAAGCGCCGTGGGCTGGCCTTGGGCGACTTCTTTGGAGAAGCTCGGCCCGGAGAGAACGCCGATGCGCGGGAGGGCGAACGGCGAGAAGACTTCGGTCATGACTTCGCTCATCCGCAGAAGCGTTTTCTTCTCGATGCCCTTGGTGAGGCTGATGACAGAATGGCGGACCGTCAACAGGGGGGCGATCCGGGTCAGAACCTTGCGGCAGAACTGCGAAGGTACGGCAATAAAGACGAGATCGGACGGGTGAAGGGTTTCTTCGACGTCGTCGTGAAAAGACACCTCTGTCGGAAATTTATATCCCGACAGAAAGACCTTGTTTTCCCGCTCTCTGAGCGCAGTTTCGAAGATATCGGGCTCGCGGATCCAGAGTCTTGTCCTGATCTTCGAGCGGCCGAGATACAGGGCGAAAGCCGACCCCCAGCTCCCCGCGCCGATGACGCTCGCGTTCATTGTTCTACCTTGATCTTTTGGCCGAATTTCCGTTCCTGGCCGCCGATGAGTCGCTTGATGTTCTCAGCATGCCTTATCAGGATAATCAAAAGGATGGGTAAACTCAATAGAATGAGGTTGGCCGGCATTTTGAAGAGAAGCATGAAAAAGGGAAACGAGAGCGCGGCGAGGATCGAAGCCAAAGACACGAAGCCTGTCAGCGCGACCGTCAGGACAAAGATGATTAGGCTCAAAAGGGTCGGTTTTAGGGCCACGGCGAACATGGCCCCGGCAGCCGTGGCCACGCCTTTTCCGCCCTTGAAACCGATGTACACGGGAAAGCAATGCCCCAAGACAGCCAGAGAAGCGCAGACGGCGGCGAGCCCTGGATCCCTAAAGATTTTCAAAGCCAGGAAGGCCGGCAGGAATCCTTTAAGAAGATCGATAAAAGCGACCGGCAGGGCGTATTTCCAGCCTTTGAGCCGAAGGACATTCGTGGCGCCCGTGGCCCCGCTTCCGAAGCTCCGAATGTCCTTTTTTTCGCCGGCCCGAAAGAATAGAAATCCCGAAGGAAAGGCGCCCATGAAGTAGGCCAATGCGGCGAATAGGATCTTCATGAGAGGGGGCTCTCACCAAGGACCGTATATTCGGCGCCGGTAGGTTTAAGCGTGCTTTTGAAAAGAGTGATTCTCTTGACCGTCATCTCGCCAAGCTCAGCCTCTTTGGCTTTTTCGAACTCGGCGATAATGTCCCCGAGACCGGACGGATTTTTCACCCGCCCGAGGGTCAAATGGGGATGAAAGGGCCTGTTTTCCCGGGAAAATCCCAATCCCTCGAGGCGCGACTCGAGCCGCTCTTGAAGCTCAAGGAGGGCCGCTTCGCTGACGGTGCCGATCCAGAGAACTCGGGGGCATTTCGGATTCGGGGGGAAGAAACCCGTTCCCTTGAGTTTCAGAAGGAAAGTCTTCGACGACCTTGTCGCGTCCTCGATCAATTCTTTGACTTGGGATGCTTGGGCGTCATCGATTTCCCCAAGGAATTTAAGGGTGAGATGCATCCCTTGCACTTTAATCCAGCCGATATTCGACGAGCCCAGCTTTTTCAGCCGGCGTAAAAAGTCAGAGATGGCCTTTTTGATCTCCGGGTCCAGGTCGATCGCAATAAAAGTTCTCATGGCCTTTTCCTTATTATGACATCCGCTCGGTCTTCTGAAGAACGCGGCGAAGCATGTCCAGGGCTTTCTGCGAGGACTGAAATTTGACCTGCTCTCTTTGCCCCAAAAAAAGATTCTTTTCGACATCCACTCCGCCGTCCCAGGCGAGGGCCGTGTAAACCAGGCCGACGGGCTTTTCCGGCGTTCCTCCGGTCGGACCGGCGATTCCCGTGACCGCCAGCCCGAAATCCGCCTCCGCTTTAGCCCGGACGCCTTCGGCCATGGCCCGCGCCGCTTCGTAGCTTACAGCCCCATGAGACGTGATCAGTTCCAGGGGAACGTCCAACCTCAGGTTTTTCGCCCGGTTGCTGTAGGTGATGAAGCCTTCCAAAAAATATTCCGAGCTTCCCGGAACATTCGTGATGCGGGCGGCGAGAAGGCCTCCGGTGCAGGATTCGGCGGTCGCGAGCGTTCTCTTTTGCTCGCCCAAGAGCCTGCCGACGACCGCCTCGAGCTCTTCACCCGAAGAGGAAAAGATATGGTCCTCGAGCTGGCGGCCGATCTCCAGAGCCAGGGATTCGATCTTCAGCTCCGCTACGCCCCAGTCTTCTGTGGCAAACGAAGTCAGATGAATCTCGATCTGTCCGGGCGAAGCCAGGATCGTCAGACGAAGATCGCGGCTCGCTGGATAGAGGCCGGAAATGCAGCCTTCGACCTCGGACTCGGTCAGTCCGGTAATCTTCAAGGTCTTGCGAACCATCGTTCCTTTCTGCCATTCCTGGAGTTTTGGCCAGATCCCCGCCTCGAACATCGGCTTGAGCTCGCGGGGAGGGCCGGGGAGCAAAACAACGCGCGTCTGTCCCTGGACGAGCCATTGCCCGGGGGCGGTGCCGTTTTTGTTCTCAAACGCCTCAGCTCCCTCGATGATATAGGCTTGTTTCGTGTTGGAGAGAGGCATGTCTCTGCCGCGGCGCTTGAACCGCTCTTCGATCTTTTGCAGGATGTCTTCCCTGAAGACCAGCTTTTTGCCCAGCGCTTCGGCGCAGACGTCCCTGGTGATGTCGTCTCCCGTCGGGCCGAGACCGCCCATGATTAAAAGAAGGTCGGCTTCGGCCAAAGCGGCTTGGATACAATTCAACAGGTTATCGCGATCGTCGCCGACGACGATCTTTTTTGAGACGTCCAAACCCAGATCGTTGAGGCGCTGGGTCAGATAAAGCGAATTCGTGTCGAGAAAAAAGGGCGTGAGGAGCTCGGAGCCGACGGCCAAAATCTCGATCTTCATTTTAGCCAGAGATAGACGTGGACAAGGATCGCGGAGTAGATCGCGGCCAGGACATCGTCGGCCATGATCCCCCAGCCGCCGGGCAGGTTCTCGAGTTTGCGGATAGGATACAATTTAATGACGTCGAAAACGCGGAAGAGGAAGAAGCCGAGGAGCACATTGGACCATTGGCCCGGCACGAAGACATAGGCGATGAACTGGCCGCAGACCTCATCGATGACGATCTTGCGGGGGTCTTTCTGACCGAGCGCTTTGGAAAAAACGCCGGATGTCATCACGCCGATAAAAAAGATTAGGACGATAAGGGCCGCGTAAAACAGCACATTCCATTGAACCAGGAGGTATTTATAAAGGAGTGCCGCCACCAGGCTGGCGAATGTCCCCGGAGCCACGGGAAAATATCCTGCTCCGAAGAAGGTCGAAAGGACTTTCGCTGGGAATCTCATCCGGCCAGTTTTCCGTGTAAATCATATACTTCCGAGTCCGTGATTTCAACCTTTTGGATCGGGCCCAAGGCGGGATTTCCTTGTTCGACCGGCCTGGCGAAAATGACGCCATCCACCTCCGGGGCTTGAAACCGTCCGCGGCCGATGAGAAAACGAGGATCATCTTTCCATATCCCTTCTATAAGGATATCGACTGTCCGGCCGACATAGGCCTTCAATTTTTTCGAGGATATGCCGGCCTGGATCTCCATGATTTGATCTCTCCGTCGTTGTTTGATGCTTTCTGCGACGGGATCGCCCAAGGCGTAAGCGTCCGTGCCGTCTTCTTTGGAATACGTGAACACGCCGAGATGATCGAACTCCGCTTCTTTGACGAACGCCCTCAGGTCTTCGAATTCTCGGCGTCCCTCGCCGGGAAAGCCGACAATGATCGAGGTCCGGATGGCGACAGGGGAAAGCTTTTTGCGGATCTTTTCAAGGAGCTCGAGAGCGCGGCGGCCGTTCATGGCCCGCTTCATCTTCTGGATGAGGACGGGATCGGAGTGTTGAAAAGGGATATCAAGATAGGAGCATATCTTCGGCTCTTGCATGACCTCGACGAGAGCGTCCGTGATCTCTTCCGGATAACCGTAGAGGATGCGGATCCACTCGAGCTCCCGGATCTTTACGAGTTCTTCAAGCAGTCGGGCTAATCCCTCCGGCCTGCCTTTGTCCCTGCCGAAATACGTCGTGTCCTGAGAGATCAGGTTGATCTCCCTGACGCCCCCGGATACAAGATGCCGGACTTCTTCAACGATCGATGAAGTTGGACGCGACCGGTACGCTCCTTTGATCAGCGGGATCGAGCAGAACGCACATTGGTGGGAGCACCCTTCGGAGATCTTGAGATAAGCCCAGGAAGCGGGGGTCGATATCGCCCGGGGAGTCTTATGGCTGTAGAGATACGTCCGGTCGGACGCCGAAAAACCTTTGCCTTCCACGACCTTGACGATCTTATCGAAGTCCTTAACGCCCAGCCAGGCGTCGATGTCAGGATATCTCTCCCTTAAAATCGGTTCATACCGTTCGGAATAACAGCCCGCAACGACGATCCTTTGGGAGCCGCTCTTTTTTTTGAGGGAGAGAGCATCATGAATGGCAGCCTCGGCTTCATCCTTCGAAGGCTGGATGAACCCGCACGTGTTCAGGATGATGATATCGGCATTTTTGGGATCCTCGACGAACTCGAACCCGGCCTGGCCAAGATAGCCGGCCATGACTTCGCTGTCGACGAGATTCTTGGCGCAGCCGAACGTGATGAGGGAGACTTTTTTCATTTATTGCGGGCCCGCTTATCGAATTTCACATATTTCAAAGCCGTCAGGGGAGGTTGATATCATTCCCGTTCGGTATGGGGAACCCAATCTAGGGATAAATTTTGTAAAGCAGGCGGGGGAAGGGGATGGTTTCCCGGATGTGCTTGATCCCGCACATCCAGGACACGGTCCGTTCCACACCCATGCCGAAGCCCGCGTGCGGGCAGGAGCCGTACTTGCGGAGGTCGAGATACCATTCGTAGGCTTCGCGCGGCAAGTTGTACTCCCGGATTCTCTGTTCAAGAAGTTCTAAATCATGGATGCGCTGTCCGCCGCCGATGATCTCGCCGTAACTTTCGGGCGCCATGAAATCAACGCCCAAGGCTAGGTCTGGCCGCGTTGCATCAGGCTGCATATAAAAGGCTTTGATTTTAGCCGGAAAGTGGGTGATACAGACGGGATTCGGAGAGAGTTCGGAGATGAGTGTCTCTTCGGGCGCGCCAAGATCATCGCCGTACTTCATCAGAGAACCCTTGGCCTGGAGCTGGGGCACCGCCTCGTCGTAGGTCATGCGGGGGAAGGGTTTTGTGATCCGCTCCAACAGCTTGGGATCCCGCTCGAGCTCTTCAAGGTCGGCCCGGCAATCCGTCAGAACCCGCTCGATGATGAACAGGATGAGGTCCGTGCCCAGATCAATGGCGTCGTCAAGTGTGGCGAAGGCAACTTCCGGTTCGACCATCCAAAACTCGATCAGGTGACGCCTTGTTTTGGATTTTTCGGCGCGGAATGTCGGCCCGAAGCAATAAACTTTGCCGAATGCGGCGGCCGTGGCTTCGTTATAAAGCTGGCCGCTTTGGCTTAAATAGGCCATTTGATCGAAGTATTTCGTCTCGAAAAGGGTCGTCGTCCCTTCGCAAGCGCTGGGCGTGAGGATGGGCGTGTCCATGAGGCGGAAACCGCGGCCGTCGAAGAAGTCGCGGATGGCCTTAATGACCTCAGCGCGCACCTGAAGGACAGCGTGCTGTTTTCGTGAACGGAGCCACAAGTGGCGGTGTTCCATAAGGAAGGGCGTCGTGTGCTCTTTGGGCGTGATCGGATAGTCCCTGGCGATTTGGAGAATGTCGATATCCTGAACGGTGAGCTCGAATCCACCGGGCGCCCTTTTATCTTCGCGGACCCGGCCTCGGACGACGAGCGACGATTCCTGGGTCAGTTCGTCGAATTTCCCGAAGAGGGGATGGCTCTCATCCGCGCTGAAGATCGTGGTCTGGAGAATGCCCGTGCCGTCGCGGACAAGGATAAAGCGGACCTTGCCGCTCGAGCGCTTGTTATAGACCCAGCCGCGGACCTCGACGTCTTTGTCCTTGTAAGCCGCGATGTCTTCAACATAAACCCATTTCATGGCCTCAAAATTATAAGGGAGAACCGGGGGAAGGTCAATGAAGAAAAACGATCGGACCTTAGCTCTGGATGGGATACAGTTCCCCTTTTTATTATATAATACTGGGAAATGGCTGAAATTAGGTCCTTTCATCCTGTCAAACTCATCTGCGGCGTCATCTCGTCCAAAGATGAATATTTCCAAAGGGCGGAGATGCGGCTTGCTGAGCTGTACGGGCCCCTGGACAGCCGCAGCCCCAGGTTCGCATTCGATTTAACGAACTATTATGAGGCCCAGATGGGTCAGGGATTGAAAAGGGCGTTTCTCAGCTTCGAGCGGCTTATCGACCCCGTCCTATTGAGCGAGATCAAGCACCGGACAAATGCGCTGGAGAAAGAGATTGTCCGAGAGTTCCAAGAGAATTATCGTATCGTGAACCTGGATCCCGGCTATATTACCCCGGCCGCACTGATCATGGCCACGGCCAAGGATTTTTCGCATCGCGTGCCGCTTCAAAACGGAATCTTTGCCCATCTCGAATTTTTATTCGGAAAGACAGAGATTCGCCGCCTTGATTGGACCTATCCAGATTTCGCCAAAGAAGGCTATCAGAAATATTTTTTGGAATTAAGGCAGGCCTACCTCAACCAGATAAAAAGTTATTGACGGCTTTTGGACCGCCCTTTAGGGCTTGATCTTTTTTAAGGTTTCTGAGGCGCGCCGGATGTATTCGGGGGTCGTCCCGCAGCATCCACCGATGACATTCGCCCCGCTTTCGATCATCTTCGGTATATCTCGGACAAACTCTTCGATCCCTTGGGAATAGACGACTTCCAGGGCACCCGTCAGCTCCGGCTTTCCGGCATTGGGCTGGGCGATGAGCGGCCGAGACGTATGTTTTCTCATTTCGCCTATGCAGTCAGCCAAGTCCGAGCTCGTCAGCGTGCAGTTGGCGCCGAACACGGGAATATCCAGTTTTTCGAAGGCCTCAACGCACTGCGCCACGCTGTTGCCCATGAGAGTGAAAAAGCCGCGGGGGGTTCGATTAAAGGTCATGGTCACAAAAATAGGGATGGACGCGGAGCTTCGGGCGCCTCGCACGGCGCAGAGAGCTTCCCGCAGGTCGAACATCGTTTCGATGAGCAGGAAATCCACTTGTCCCATGGCCAGGGCTTTGGCCTGAACGGCGAAAGCTTGTTCGAACTGTTCCTCGGAATATTCGCCCTGGGGCTTCAGAAATTTCCCCGTTGGTCCTAAGCCTCCGCCGGCGAACTTCCCTTGGGGTTTGATCTCGGCCACTAACTTGGCGGCCGCGGCGTTGAGCTCAGGGCATCGGTCTTCGAGACCGTAGGCGATGAGCTTGATCCTGTTCCCGCCAAAGGAATTGGTCACGACGGCGTCCGACCCGGCATCATAATAACTCCGGTGGATATCTTTGACCACCTCCGGATGGCTCACATTCCAGAGCTCGGGACACGTTCCTTGGGGCAGGCCGCGGTTCATGAGCTCGGTACCCAGAGCACCGTCAAAAAGCACTGTTCGTTTAGCCAAAAGGTCTAAGATCATAAAAGCCGACATTGGAATTCCCCTTTAGACATCCTCGGGATTGAACGCCGAGATCTTCCGGAGTTTTTCGATAATATCGGGAAGTTCTCTGAGGACGATATCGATGTCGTCCTCGGTGTTGAAACGTCCGAGTGAGAGGCGGACCGTGGAGCGGGCGATCTCTGGCCGGAGGCCGATCGCGAGCAGCACGTGGGATACTTCTTCCAATTCTTCGCTGCAGGCCGATCCGGTTGAAACGTAGATCTCCTTAGTAGCGAGGGCCAGAAGAACGGCCTCGGCTTCAAGCCCAAGGAAGGAGAAATTCAGCGTGCTTTTGATCCTCTGCTCAGGATGGCCGTTGAACCGGACCTTCGGGATCTTCTCTTCGATTCCCGCCTTCAATCGCGCGGCCAATCGTTCGATGCGGGCCCGATCGGATTCGAACTTCTCCGGAAGAATCCGCGCCGCTTCGCCGAAGCCGATGATGCCGATGGTGTTTTCGGTCCCCGCCCGCAGGCCGCGCTCCTGGTGGCCGCCATGGAGAAAAGGCAGGATAGATGTCCCTCTCCTGACGTAGAGAGCTCCGACGCCCTTAGGTCCGTAGATCTTGTGAGAGGACACGGAGAGGAGGTCAACGCCCAGCTTCTCCACCTGGACATCGATCTTGCCGAACGCCTGCACGGCGTCGGTGTGAACGAGAGCGCCGTTCTCTTTGGCGATGCGCACGACATCTTCGATCGGCTGGATCGTGCCGATCTCATTATTTCCATACATGATCGAGACGAGGGCGGTCCGGGGCGTCACAGCACTCCGCAGAAAATCCAGGTCGATGAGACCATAGCGGTCCACAGGAACATACGCGACCTTATACCCCTTTTTTTCGAGATAGATCGCCGTTTGCTGCACGGCCGGATGCTCGACCGCGGACGTGATGAACTCCTTCTTGTCGGGATACGCCTCGAGGACGCCCAAAATAGCATGGTTATCGGATTCGGTGCCCGATCCGGTGAAATAAACCTCGGACTTGAAAGCACCGAGCGCTTTGGCCACGTGTTCGCGGGCTTCGTTGATCATTTCCTGGACCTGGCGGCCAATAGGGTAGAGGGAAGAGGGGTTGCCGAAATGTTCTTTTAGAAACCAGGACATCTTTTCCGCGACGGCAGGGTCGAGCGGGGTCGTGGCGTTGTTATCGAGATAAACCATATCCATCACTGCTCCTTGATCTCCGGGCCTAAAGTCCGAGGAGTTATTGTATAAAAAAACGCAGAAAAATACTACTAAATCTATCGGCTTGTATGTTTTAAGGATGATATGAAAGGCAAAAATTCGGGGACACGGACCAAGGACGTGTCCCCGAATTTATCAGGCCAGCTTTTCTTTCAGGATCTTGACGACCTCGAGGCCGGCCCGTTTCTGGCCTTCCTCGGCTTGGGCGCCGATGTGGGGCGCGGCTAAAACGTTCGGGTGGTCGACGAGCGTCCAGTCCTCCAGCGGTTCTTTGGCGAAGACATCGATGGCGGCCGCTTTGACCTTGCCGGAATTCAAAGCGTCCAAAAGCGCTTTTTCATCCACGACCCCGCCGCGCGCGGCATTGACAAGGATGACCCCGTTCTTCATCTTTTGGAATTCGGCCGCACCTAAGATCGGCCCCCCCGTCTTCGGAACGTGGAGCGAGATGATATCGGCCTTGGCCAAGAGCTCATCAAACGTGACCTGTTTTAGGGGAAGCGCGGTTCGGATAGGAATAACATCATAGCCGATGACATTCATCCCGAAGGCGATGGCCCGCTCGGCGACGGCCAGCCCGATCCGGCCGCAGCCGATGAGCCCGAGCGTCTTTTGATAGAGCTCCGTGCCGTGGAGGGCCTTCTTTTCCCATTTGTGCTGTTTCATGGTGGTGTTGGCCAGACCGTGCTGACGGACCGCGCCCAGCATGAGGCCGAACGCGTGTTCGGCCACGGAGATTGTCGTCGCTGCCGGAGTATTGGCAACCGTGATGCCCTTGGCCTTGGCCGCCGCTGCGTCCACGTTATCCAGCCCGATGCCGGCGCGGACAATGATCTCAAGGTTGGTCGAAGCGTTTACGACGGGCTTGGTTACCTTTGTCGCGCTGCGGACGACGATGGCCTTGAATCCGGGAATGGTCTTGACGAGCTCCGCTTCGTCCATACCGGTTTTCAGCGTTACCTCGAAGCCCGGAACAGCCTTGAGGAGTTCCATGGCCTCTTTATCCAAAGAATCCGCGACTAAGATCTTGTTCATAACCAGCCCTCCCTCAAAATAGGCTCGGCCGCTTTGACCGACGCGCCCAGCTCGAATTTATAACTCAGGTCGCTCAGAGTCATTTCGAGCGCGGTCAGAGCTGTGATGATATCGAACCCGCCCATGTAGCCCAAATGAGCGATCCGGAAGAATTTGCCCTTATGGGGGTCCTGGGCGCCCGCGATGTAGGCCATATATTTGCCCTGCATCGTTTTCACGATCTTGGAGCCTTCAATGCCGGCCGGCGTTTTCACCGCGGTCAGGATGTTGCCCGGTTTTTTGGCCAGAAGCTCGAGCCCG
Organism: Candidatus Aminicenantota bacterium; assembly: GCA_022866045.1. Taxonomy (GTDB): domain Bacteria; phylum Acidobacteriota; class Aminicenantia; order Aminicenantales; family UBA4085; genus JALHTW01. The sequence goes on from JALHTW010000126.1 coordinate 10,709, forward strand.
AGGGCCTTCACGCCCGCTCTCGTCGCATCGCCCAGGATGCGATGATGGGCGAAAAGTTTCTCCAGTCCCATGGCCATGATGATATCCAGCGACTTTTTTTGCTGGATGACAAGAGAAATGCCTGGCGTCCAGGGCGTAGTCTTATCCGCCAGATTCTTTTTGGCTTTTTTGACGTCGAAATAGAATTTGGGGCACTTGGCCGTCTCGACAAGCTTCCAGGCTTTCTGGCTGAAGGCGATGTAGGCCAGTCCGGGAGGAATCATGAAGGACTTCTGGGAGCCGGACAAGAAAATATCAACTTTCCAGTCGTCCATGGGACAAGGCATGACGCCTGCACCCGAGATGCCGTCCACGACGAGAATGGCGTTCGTCTTGGATACGACTTCGCCATAGCCTTGGATGTCGAAAATGGCGCCTGTGGATGTCTCCGAAAGCTGGCAGAAAATGGCTTTGAGGTCGGGGTTGGCCTTGAGCTCAGCTTCAAGCTCGTCTTTCGTGTAATCCTGGCCCCATTCCAGGACAATCTCTTTATGCTGAATGCCGTAGGCCTTACAAATGTTGCCCCACCGCTCGCCGAATTTCCCGCCGTTGATCGTGAGTGCCTTGTCGCCTGGGGAAAGGATATTCACGACGGCGGCCTCCATCGCCCCCGTGCCGGATGAGGTGAGGATATACACATCCTCCTTCGTGCCGAAGACGTATTTCAAGCCTTCGGTCACCTCCATGAAGATCTTGGAAAACTCGGGCGTCCGGTGGTGGATGATCGGCTCGGCCGCCGCGGCCAGGACGTTCTCCGGAACGGGAGTGGGACCGGGAGAGAGAAGATAATATTTTTTAATCATGAATCCTCCTTTGAGATATGAAATATTATCGGATTATGAATGGTCTCAACCTTTTTCCTATAAGAAAAAATAACTCAACAAAATGAATATTGTCAAGTCCGTCACAGCTGGCGGAGGAGCTCGACGAGGAGGGCCGCCCTTTGAATGAGCGAAGGCAAGATCAAATGCTCGTGGTTGGCGTGGATGCCATCGCCGTCCGGGCCGAGGCCGTCGAGCGTCGCGACGCCGACGCCGGCCGCTATGGAGGCATCGGATCCGCCCCCGGTCTTTCCGCCTTCAAGAGCGATGCCCAGGTCCGCGGCAATCTTCTTGGCCTCGAGAAAGAGGTCGGTGGAAGCCCTGGTCTTTTCCATGGGCGGCGTCAGGCTCTCCACAGAGAATTTGATCCTCGCTCCGCGGAGCCGCGGGACCAGCTTCTTGAAAAAGCCGATGATCTTATCTTTCTGGACCGTGTTCCAGAACCGGACGTCGCAGATAGCCCAGGCCTTATCGGGCACGACGTTGGCTTTTTCGCCGCCCCCAATGAGGCCGATATTGACCGAGATGTCCTTGGACTTGAGCGTCTGAACGCGGCGGAGCTGGGCGATGAGCTCTTCGACAGCGTTCACGCCTTTTTCCGGCGTCCCGCCATGGGCGGATTTTCCGAAGGCATCCAAGCGAATGACAAGCCGTCCTTTTCTCTGGACCTTGAGTCCGCCACCGGGCAGGGCCGGCTCAAGGCAAAGGACGGAGTCGGCCTTCTTTGCCAGCTTTCTGATGATGTCATGGGCTTCATCGTTTCCTGTCTCTTCAGCGGAATTGATGAAAATGGCGATCTTCTTTTGCGGCCGGATGTTGAGTTCGTTCAGGGTCTTGAGGGCGAAATAGGATAGGACGAGGCCTGCCTTCATGTCCAGAACGCCCGGCCCTAAGACTTTCTCGCCGGAGACATAGAACGGCATCTTCTTGATCTTTCCCACAGGCCAGACCGTATCGATGTGGGTCAGGACGAGGATCTGTCCTTCGAGGCTCTTGTCTTCTTTAGCCGGATACTCGACAAGATGAAAATCGCCGACCTCTTTCTGAGGAAACTTTCTGGTCTTGACCCCGATCTTCTTGAATTGCTCGATGAGATACAAAGAGCAGGCGTCGACGGCTTTTTTGTCCGAGGTCGGGGATTCACGCTGAACGAGATCTTTGAGCAGGTTGATCATCTCGCCCTGCCGCGATTTAAAATATTGGTTGAAGTTCATGCCACCTCCTCTTCAGGATAATCCAATTTATCACAGCTCGGGCCGAATTTCATCAAGAACATTGACATCACGATTCGATTCAAAGAAGATGTTAGCCGCCATGCGCCGTTTCCGCTGGATGACTTGGATCGCATTTATCGCCATCCTTTCTTCGCCGGCGGCGTTCGCCCAGTTCGGGCGACGGGCCATCCAGACCCACGGAGGGTATGCCTTCCATGAAGAAAACAATCTCCGCGGCGGGTTCGAATCAGGCTTCGGCTTTTCCTATCCCCTCGGAAAACGATTCTCCCTGTCCTTAGAGTTTTCCCATTGGCCGGCGACGTCCAAGGAGTCTTTCCGCAAACTCCATAACGGGAGGATGACGGTCTCGCCGATCCTCATCTGTCTCCAATGTGAATTCCTTCAGAATAAATTCTTCTTCCCGTACGCCTTCGGCGGGGGCGCCTTTGTCTTCGCCAGGTTCAAGATAGGGTCGTACGCGTCCATTCCGGAGGTCAAGATCGAACAGAAGATCGAGGACGGGCCGGGCTTGTATTTCGGCCTCGGCGGGCGGATCGCATTCAGCGATGCCCTGAGCTTTTTCTGTGAGGTCTCCTATCTGCGGAGGATGGCCCCGGCTAAGACGATCATCCGGGACATGAACCTGGGGACCTCCACCGAGGAGATCGTCGCGAACCTCCGGACCGTATTTCTCAAATTCGGATTGAAACTTTTCTTTTAAAAAGAGAAACAAGCAATGGTGGGCTAAAAAATATAGGCGTCAGCCCGCCTCGCGGGCGTTGTGGTTTTTGGCCTTCTCCAATTGGGCTGTCGCCAAGCAGGCCGGCGGAGCAGGCCGATAAAACCAAGGTTTTCGTGACGCCACCCAGCTCCCCGACAGCGTCCGGGCGATCCGCGTGACGCCGAGCGTTTATACGACGCTCGAGAGCTTGATGTGTCCATCGAACGCGTCACCTATCTCGTGAAGAACGGCCTGCCGAAACAGAGAGGCGCAACCTGCCCGTTGATTTTGGGCCGGTTTTATCTTACAGTACCAAATGGGAAAAACGACCGGTTTCTAAAATGTTCGGGCCAATGAAGAAAGTATGTCTCTTTTTGATTTCGGGCCTTGTCATCTGTGTTGCGCTTTTCTTTACTCTTCACGCCGAGATCTATTATCCCTGGAAGGATGTCTATATCGGGGCTTTGGATGGCATGGGCTGGTGCGGCCTCGTCCTGGCCCCCCAAAAGGACAGCGCCTTCGCCTTTCGGTTTAAAGTCGAGAAAGACGGGAAGATCGCCGACGGAAACGACCTTTTTTATATGGTCTCCGAAGTCGGGCCGAACCCTCCGGACGGCCATTATGCCCGGGTCAAGTTCGACCTGGGTCTTCCCATCCTTCCGGCCGCTGAAAAAGATGAAACGCCTATTTTGATTAAGCCTTCGGCCAAATCCGACACCCTGACGCTCGAATGGTCCCGGCAGGACGAACGCTCGGTGATCGGGCGCATTCGGGGGCCGAAAGATGTTAATATCCATCTGAGCCAATATTTTCCCTGGGACTTCAAAGGTCGTTATCGGCTTCTTCCGGACGGCCAGGTTCAGGGTGAATCTCAGGCCGCTAAACCTTTCTACAGCCTTTTGTGGACCCACCGAAAAGGAGAGGTCGCCTCGACGAGCGAAGGGGAAGAGATCACGCTTGTCTTCTCCCAGAACGACGAGCGGAGCATCTACTTCGTCGCCGGAGTCGGCGAAAATCCCGAAACGTTGAAAAAGCTCATCTATCGATACAAGAACACGAAGACCATCGATTCAATCCTCGAAGAGGAACAGGCTAGGTATCTCAGAAAACGGGTAATAACGGACGGCCTGTATGAAGGGGTCCCTGAGGCCATCACCAATAATCTGTTCTGGATGGTCCTTTACCAGCCGGGCAGCCATCGCCTGTACACACCCGCCGGCCGACGCTGGATATTTAATCGGGCTGACGGTTCTCCCGATCACTGGCAGATCTTCGCCTGGGATTCATTCTTCAGCGCCCTCGAGCTTTCTCTGGAAAGCACGAAACTTGCCGCGGACACGGTGAAGGCCGTCCTCGAAACGCAATACCCGAACGGGAACATCCCGAATTGGCGGAGCCGCTTCGGCGGAACGGCGGACCGCTCCCAGCCGCCGGTCGGGGCTTATGTCGTGCTCAAACTCTTTCAAAAGACGGGCGACATGGAGCTGCTGAATTTTTCCTATCCGTTCCTGAGGAAGTGGCATGGGTTTTGGAAGGCTAGAAAGACGAACGGACAGGCCCGCCGCGACGGCAACGGCGACGGGCTTCTCGAATGGGGCTCTGACAGGGAGCTTCTCGCTGATAAAGTTCCAGCCTGGGAGGTCAACGCCTCTGGCGAGCAGAGAGCGAAATGGGAATCCGGCCAGGACGACCTGCCCAACTGGGACAACGTACCGTTTAATACCCAGACCGGCACGCTGACCATGAACTGCCTCGACCTCAGCTGCCTTTATGCGCTTGACGCCTACTGCCTCGCCGAAATGGCCAATATTCTCAACAGGCCCGAGGAATACGAAAATTACCAAGACGAATACACAAAGATGAAAGAACTCATCAACACAAACCTCTGGAACCAACGCGAGGGATTCTACTTCGACCGCTATTGGGACGGCCGTTTCTCGACACGGAAAGCGGCCTCCAATTTCTATCCGCTCCTGGCCCGTATCCCCGACGAGCGCCAGGCCCGGCTCATGCTCAGACATCTTCGCAATCCAAAGGAATTCTGGGGGGATTATGTCATTCCGTCGATCTCGCGGGACGACCCGGCCTTCAACGATCCAAAGAATCCGAACCGTCAGTACTGGCGCGGAACGATCTGGCCGCCGACAAATTACCTGATCTACCAGGGGCTCAAAGCCTATGGATTCGACGCCATCGCTTCTGAGTTCGCCAAGAAAAGCTCGTCGCTCTTCATGCGGGCGTGGTCCAACTTCCAGCTCTGCCCGGAGAACTTTCATCCTCTGACCGGGGAAGCTGCCGGCCAGAGATACCAAAGCTGGGGTCCGCTGTTCGCCCTCATCGCGGTCGAGGAATATCTGGATTTTACGCCGTTCGAAGGATTCCGCTTCGGCATGATCCAGCCGGAAAGGAAAGGCAAGCTCTCCCGGGCGGCGATTCAGGGCCGGAGCTATGACGTCGAGGCGTCCAAGGGCGAGATCCTGCTCCGCGAGGAAGGGAAGGAGATCGTCACGGTCGACGGAAGCGCTGTAGTCCGTCGCTTCCTCTATTCGGAAAATGAGGTCTCGTTCGAGATCAAGACCATCGCCAAGCGAGAGGTGGAAATCCGATTTTTAAAGAAAGGAAAATACCAGCTTCTGATCGATAACCAGCCCAAGCGGATCTTCAAGGGACGTTCGGTCAAGTTCGATGTAGCGGATGGGGACCACGTCGTCGAGATCCAGCTTCTCGAAGCGCTGGATTGAATGCCGCTTTTATTTACCGCTGTCTAGATAAGCTTTTTTCAGCGTGTCGCCGCGGACGCCCTGCCGCAGGGCTTCCAGGGCCAAGATCTCCTCGGCGGCGATATTCCCAAGGTTGACGTTCAGTCCGAAGCGCATGATCAGGTCCTGCTGCTGGTTCTTGAGGGGAGCCTCCCAGATCAAGACATCCGGGTTCGCAACACCGGCGATGATGTTTTCTATCTCGTCTTTCCGGGTCCGGCCATCCTGGTCGAAGATGCCGACGCCCCTGCCCGCCTCTCGCGCTTCAATGATGACCTTGAAAGCCCCGTGTTCGATGTCCTCGGCGATCAGTTGGTGGACGAGAGCGATGGGCACGATATCCTTGGGGTCCTTTTTCCCGACCTCTGTGATCACCCGAAAGCCGCGGTCAAGGCATTTTTTGATGACATCGGCCCGGATCTTGGGGCCGATCTCGATCGTTCCGTCCGAGACTTCGATGGCGGAAAAGCCTAGGTCTTTGGCCCGGCCCAGGTACTCATCCACGACGCCCTGCCAGACCGCGACCTCGAGGAACGTTCCGCCGGGCATGATCTCGATCCCGCGGTCCGAGATCTCTTCGTTCTTTTCCTTGAGCAGTTTCCGGTCGTAGAAGGCCGACGTTCCGAATGTCAGCTTGATCACGTCGATATAGTCGGCGGCGATGTCGAGCAGGTCGTCAAGCTGGTGCAGGCCGATCCCTTTGTCAATGACCATGGTCAGGCCGGTCGTCCGGGGCTTTTGGCTCCGTCCACCGAGAGGCATGAGGATGACTCCTTCCCAGGCTTTCGGATGGACATCCTTTTTATCTTTCTTGCTCATGAAGGGAACTCCTTTATCAGCCTTCTAAAAGATCTCCCCAGCATCGGGCCGGATTGGACAGGACAGAGGCGACGAGGCCGATGGATCCGTGTTCAACAAGACGGAACGACGCTTTGAGACGTGCCTCGGCGAGAGCGGCGTTATCCAGACCGGGGAGCGGCAGATGATCATAAAGAACCACTGATTCGGCAATCTTTTGGGACAGGTTATCGAAGACGGCCTTGGCTGCTTTTCTTTTGTCTTTTATGCCCTGGGCGGCGAATTCCGCACGGCCTTCCTCGATACGGGGAAAGACCAGGATCAGGCGGGGTTGGATGATCCGGTCTTCGTCGCTTTGATGGACGGCTAAATCGAGGGCGATCTTCTTTTGCCACACTTCGCCTCCGGACATAGCAGCAATCTCGGGAGAACAGAATTGCGGAAAGTCATGGATCAAGGTGCCCAGCCGGATGTTGTCGACAAGTGATCCCTTGAACCAGGTCAGACCGTTCTGTTCAAAACGAAAATGAACGGTCTCAGTTGAAAAGAGCTTCAATCCCTTGGCGATGCCGCTCAGAAGATAGACGGTCTTGCCGCTTCCGGCCCCCCCGGCCACGACGAACAAGACGTGATTCCGCTTGTCATAAAGGCCGGCCGCATGGAAGCTGAAGATGGCGTGGCGCCATTCCAGAAGATAGAGGATGAACCTGTAGAGAAAGCCCTGGTTTCCCCAAAGGCTGTAGCGGATGTCCGAGGCGTTCTTCTCGAGCTTGAGCAGGGGGCCGCGGAAAACGGCCTTCCTTCCTGAACAGGAATATTCCGTTTGCCTGGAACGGGTGTTTTCCAAAACAAGGCAGCCGTCCAACGCTCGGCCAAAGGGAATTTCGACCATGTCCCTGAAATCCGTGAGGAGCGATGGAACGTCGATTTTGAGAGGAAAACGGGGAAACAGAGCGCTTGTATTGGCCTCAACGCCGACCGTCGCTTCTAGGATCTGAACGCCCTTTTGATAGGACATAGCCCGATCTTCTTCCAATGAAGGGCTATGATACACAAATCATCCTTAGGGAACAATCGATGACTCATTTTTATAATGATACCGGGCCAGGCGGAGGGGGGGCGGAGCTGAATGACCCATCATCAAAAGGACCCCTGCCGAAATAAGAGATTTGGCTTCAGGGACGGGCATGTGCTTCTCTCTTCAAAAAAGATCGCCCTCAAAAAAATTGTTTATCTTCACGAACAAACGTACAACGAGAAGCGATTTTCGCGAAGCCCCAAGATTTCTGTAACTTTTTTGGGTTGTCCGTCGTATTTACCAATGAGGATCTGATCTGGAGGTAACAGGGAGAATTCTAGGCACAAAACTTGCAGCTAACTTTTTTGCCTGGCAAGCGATATACTTTATATGGGGAATGGGTTCTCGCTTGATAGATTTTTTTACGCTCAACGTAAATTTTTCGAGGAGTCATGGATGAAAAAGATGATGCGTCTGAGTCTTTTCGTGGTCCTTGCCGTCTTTCTGGTGTCCGGGCCGGCGGCTTTTGCCCAAACAGCCCAAACAGACATAGAAACCCTGAAAAAGAGCGCGCCCAAGGTCTATATCGACTGCGGCATATGCGACATCGAATACATCAAGACCGAGATCACGTTTGTGAACTATGTCCGCGACCGCAAGGAAGCCGAGGTCCACATCCTGATCACGACCCAAAGCACTGGAGGCGGAGGAAGGGAATATACGCTGTCCTTTTCCGGCCAGAATGAATTTTTAGGAGTGGATGATACGGTCAAGTATTTTTCCAATCAAACAGACACCGAAGATGAAGTCCGGAAAGGGCTTGTGAAAACTATCAAAATGGGACTGATGACCTATGTGGCCAAGAGGCCGATCTCGAGCCGGATCGCCGTGTCCTATGCCGAGGAGAAAAAAACTCAGGCTGTTGTCGACAAGTGGAAATCCTGGGTCTTCAGCCTCAGCGCCCACGGCTATTTCAACGGCGAGAAATCCTATGAATACCAATCGTTCGGCGGGAATTTCTCGGCCAACCGTGTCACTCCGGACATTAAAATCCGGCTGGGCCTATCGGCGAGCTACAATAACAATATCTATAGATATGGCGGAGATTCTATTAAAAGCAACCAGCAAAGCTATTATTTCGACGGCCTCGTAGTCAAAAGCATCAACGAACACTGGTCGGTCGGCGGATACCTGAATGCCTCTTCGTCGACTTACTCAAATATCCGGTTCGGTCTCAGCCCGGCGCCGGCCATCGAGTACAATTTTTTCCCCTATTCCCAGTCTACACGGAGACAGCTTCGCTTCCTTTATAAACTAGGATTCAACATAGTCCGCTACAGGGATGAGACGATTTACCTCAAAACCAAAGAGAATCTATGGAAAGAATCCCTGTCGGTCTCCCTGGATGTCAGGGAGAAATGGGGAACCATCTCGGCGTCGCTCTCCGGCTCGCATTATTTTCATGATTTCAGCAAGAACAACCTGAATGCCTTCGGCACCGTCCAACTCAATCTTTTCAAAGGGCTGAACGCCTTTGTCCTGGGCGGCGGTTCACGGATCCGTGACCAGCTGGCGCTTGTCAAGGGCGAAGCCTCTCTTGAAGAGATCATCCTTCAGAGGCGGCAGCTTGAAACCACCTACAGCTATTTCTTTATGTTCGGCCTGAGTTATACCTTCGGCTCGATCTACACCAACGTTGTGAATCCGCGCTTCGGCAGCACGGGCAGCGGCGGCATGTCGGTCATCATTAACTAAGGGAGCACTATCGTGCGAACGATATTCATGAATACCCAAATGGCACTCCGAAGTAACAAAGGCGCGTTCGTCATGAGCTCTCAAACGAGAATCCAGGGAAAACCTGAAGAGGCTAGCATGAAATTCAAAAGAATAGTTATTCTCCTAATGCTTTTTGGCTTTTTATCAACGGCCTTTATTCCCACGGGTTTGGCCCAAACCTCTGGACAGGCTGCGAGCGAAGATTTGAAGAAAAACGCCCCGAACGTCTTTCTGAAATCAAGCCTGGATCCCGCATATTTTCAGAAAGAGATCGCCTTCGTCAACTACGTCCAGAGCGAAACCGAAGCGCAGGTCCTTGTCGAAATCACGTCTCAAAAGACAGAGCGCGGCGAAGAATTCACGGTCTCTTTTTCCGGCCAAAAGGAATTCGCCGGAGTCAACGATGTTCTGAAATATACGGCCGATATGTCGAAAAAACCGGAAGAAGCCAAGCAAGAGCTGGCCCGGATCCTGAAGCTCGGCCTCATGCGCTACGTATCCAAAACGCCGATCGCGAGCCGGGTCAGTGTCGCCTTTATGGACCAGGTCAAGCCGACGGCCGTCATCGACAAATGGAATTTCTGGGTGTTTAGCCTAAGCGTCAATACGTTCCTCAACGGCGAAAAATCCTATAAGATGGATGAGATATTCGGCAGCCTTTCCGCGAGCCGCGTCACCGAGGAATGGAAGATCCGGCTCTCACTAAGTGGATCATACTATAAAAATACGTATTCGGTCGAGGACTATAACTACGAAAGCTCCATGGACAGCCGGAGTTTCGGCGGACTGGTAGTCCGGAGCATTTCCGATCACTGGTCTGTCGGGGCGTATATGGGGGTCTCTTCCTCCACATACAACAACGCCAAGTTGAGCATCAGCCCGGCGCCGGCCATCGAATATGACCTTTTTCCCTATTCCCAGTCGACAAAGAAGCAGCTGCGTTTCCTATATAGGCTGGGATTCATTAGCATCCGTTATCATGACGAAACGATTTACAATAAAACGAAAGAAAATCTATGGAACGAATCTCTCTCCGCGACCCTGGAGCTGAAGCAGCCGTGGGGCACGCTCAGCGCCTCGCTTCAAGGCTCCCATTATTTTCATAACATCAAATATTACCGCCTCACGCTCTACGGCGATCTTTCGCTCCGAATTTTCAAGGGATTGAATTTCAACTTCTACGGCAGCGGCTCCCGGATCCACGACCAGCTGGCGCTGGCAAAGGGAGAAGCAACGCTCGAAGAAGTCCTGTTGCAGAGGAGGCAGCTTTTGACCGACTATAATTTTTACTTCTCGATCGGCATCAGCTACACCTTCGGTTCGATCTTAAGCAGAGTCGTCAACCCGCGCTTCGGATCGGGCAGCGGGACATCAATCAGCATCAGCATGTAAGGGGCTCGGGAAGACTCGCTCATAGGCGCCCGCGACAGCGGAGAACAAACCCACGAGCGTCTGGCTCAATTTTCTTTTGACTTCTCCGGCATATTGTATAATATAAATTTCTTATCCGCCCTCTAAGAGGAAAAACCGGTTTGATGCGTGGATGTCCTTCCTTCCGAGCTTTCAACAGGGAATCTTTCATTTTCATAATTCATCTTGGGGAAAGGAGGCGCATGAACGTCCGCCAATATCTTCATCTTTTCATGGTGATCCTATGTCTTTTCGCCTTCGCTTTAGGCGAGACGGCCGATGTCGGCCCGACCTACGCGATTCGCAAGGCGAAGATCGTTCCGGTCTCAGGCCCGGTGATCGAGAAGGGGAGCCTTATCATTCGAGATGGCCTGATCGAGGCCGTTGGCCCGGTTGATAAAGTAGCGATCCCGGAAGACGCCGAAGTCATCGAGGCCGAAGGACTGATCGCCTATCCCGGGCTCATTTCGGCCCACACGAACCTCCTCCTGGAGGAACCGACGCCGGCCCGGACGGCCGAAACCCCGCCCGGCCCGGCCGAGCTCATCATGGGCGGCGCTGTCCAGGCCCAGGCGGCCCAAACCGCCGACCTCATGATCTTCAAACAGCTCAAGCCCAAGAAAACGACGCTCGACGGTTTTCTCAAGGTCGGTTTCACGACGGTGCTGGTCGCCCCGAACAGGGGGATTTTCCAGGGCCAGAGCGTTGTCGTGAACCTCAACGGCGAGAAGGCAGAGACCATGGTCGTAAAAAATCCCCTGGCGCTCCACATCAATTTCACGACCATTCGCGGCGGGTATCCGTCAAGCCTCATGGGGACGATCGCGTATATCCGCCAGTCGTTCCTCGACGCCGATCACTATGCCAATGCCCAGACCCTTTACGCGAAGAACCCCAAAGGCATGAAGCGGCCCGAGTTCGATCCCTTTCTCGAAACGCTCCTGCCTTATCTCAGGGACAAAAAACCGGTCGTTTTCCAGTGCAATGATCTCGAGGACATCAAGCGCGCCCTGAAAATCATCGACGAGTTCAAGCTTAAGGCCATGCTCACCCACGCTAACGAGGCCTGGCGGGCCGCGGCGGTCTTGAAGAAGATGCCCATACCGCTTCTCGTGACTCTGGACTTCCGGCCGCCGAACGGCAGCATGTACGTCAACCAGGGCGAGGATCTGAAGAAAAAAGCGGAGACTGAGATCTACCCGGCCAATGCGGCGAACCTCGTCAAGGAAGGCCTCAGGTTCGCTCTGACGACGTTCGGGCTGAACGACGGCTCCGCGGCCCTCAAGAACATCCAGTCGGCCATCAAGGCCGGCCTCCCCAAAGAGGAAGCGTTGAAAGCGCTGACGATCCAGCCGGCCCAGTATTTGGGCCTCGCCCAACAGCTCGGCAGCCTCGAACCCGGAAAGATCGCCAACGTCATCCTGACCAAAGGCGAGCTCTTCGACGAGAAGACCCAGGTCGAGAAGGTCTTCGTCGATGGAATCCTTTGGAAATTCTGAGGAGAAATGCCGATGAACAAGACGATTAGAAATCTTCTGACATCAGCCGTCGTCCTTGCTCTCGCCCCGCTCCCCGTTTTTTCCTCTGGAGGTAACCTTCTCATCAAGAACGGGACCATCCTGACCGTGACCAAGGGCGTAATCGCAAAAGGGGACATCCTTGTCCTCAACGGCATCATCAGGCAGGTCGGCCAGGACATCCAGGCCCCTGCGGGAGTTCAGGTCATTGATGCCACCGGTAAGTATGTCATACCTGGGATCATAGACTCTCATACCCACATCGCTCTGGACGGCACCAACGAAGGCTCGGAAGCCATCACGCCTGAAGCCGACGTCGGAGAAGTCGTCAACGCCGACGACACAGCCATCTTGACAGCCCTGAGCGGCGGCGTGACCATGGTCCATACCATGCACGGCAGCGCGAATCCGATCGGCGGCCCCAACGTCGTTTTGAAAATGAAATGGGGAAGGCCTTCGGAAGAGCTCATCGTCCACGAGGCCTTGCGGACGCTGAAGTTCGCCCTGGGCGAAAATGTCAAGCAGTCCAGCCGGACGATTACGGTTGGCGGCCCTCCTCCCCGGTATCCCCAGACGCGCATGGGCACAAACGCCATCATCCGGCGTGAACTGCTCAAAGCGAAGGTCTATATGGAGGAATGGGACCGCTACAACAAATTGAAAGCCTCCAAGACGCCGCCCAAGAACCTCCTTCCGCCGGGCAAAGACCTCCGGATGGAAGTTTTATCCGACCTGCTCCGGGGCAAAATGGTTGCCCGCTGCCACGATTACCAGGCCACGGAAGCGCTCGAGTTTATAGGCCTGGCCAAGGAATTCGGCTTCAAGGTCCAGGCGTTCGAGCACGCCTGGGAAGCTTATAAGATCGCCGCCGAGCTGGCCGCAGCGAAGATCGGAATCTCAGTTTTCGCCGACAGCTGGGCATATAAAATGGAAGCCGCGGAAGGCATCGCCTATGATGCCGGCTATTGCGCGAAAAAAGGGGTGCTTGTTTCGATCAACTCGGACAGCGGCGAGCGAATCCGGCGCCTGTTCAACGAGGCGAGCAAAACGATGAAATACGGCGGGCTCAATGAGACGGAGGCTCTGAGCCTTGTCACAATCAACCCGGCCATCCAGCTCGGAGTGGATCGGATCGTCGGGAGCCTCGAAGTCGGCAAACAGGCCGACATCGCCATCTTCAACGAGCATCCGATGAGTTCCTATACCCGGTGCGATATGACCATTATTGACGGCGACGTGTATTTCGACCGGGGCCAGTATCTCAAGGAGAGGGAGGAAGCGGCAAAACAGGCCCAAGCTCCCAAAAAAGGAGGCCGGCCATGACGAAACGCATTTTCATTCTCTGTTTGATCGTGGGCTGGGCGGCGGGTCTTTTCTTCGCCCAGACTAAGCCGGCCAAGGTCATTGCCATCAAGGGCGCGAAGATCGTCCCGGTCGTCGGGGATGACATCGACAACGGCACGATCCTGATCAAGGACGGCAAGATCGAATCGATCGGCAAGGATGTCGCTATTCCGAACGGCGCCGAAGTCGTAGAGGCCAAAGGCCTCTCCGCCTATCCGGGGATGATCGACAGCTACTCAATCCTCGGCCTCCAGGAGATCAGCGGCGTTTCGGCTACGGTCGACACCCGGGAAACCGGACGACTGAATCCGCAGGTCTTTGCCATCGAAGCGTTGCGCTACGACTCGATGCACATCCCGATCGCGCGCTCGAACGGCATCACGGCGGCCATTGTCGCGCCCTCGGGAGGCGTCATCGCCGGCCAGAGCGTCCTCATTAAGCTCGACGGCTGGACCAACCGCGAGATGGTCATCAAGAATCCGGCCGCCATGCAGATTGAATTTCCGGCCATCCGCGGCGGGCGGGGTGGATTCGGCGGCGGCATGGGCAGAGGAGGCGTGGTTGCGGTCGACGCGACCCGCCTGATCGCTGAACTGAAAGAGGTGTTCAATAAGGCCCGCTATTACAATAAAAGAAAGAATTTTGCGTCGAAGAATCCTTCCCTTCCCATCCCCGAGCTCGACGAAACGCTGGAGTTCATCCTTCCTGTACTCAAAGGCGAGCTTCAAGTCATGATCTCGGTCCATTCGGACAGGGACATCAAGGCCGCCATCCAGTTTGTCAAGGACGAGAACCTCAAAGCCGTTTTCTTCGGCGTTGAGCAGGGATGGAAGGTCGCGGACGATATCAAAATAGCCAATATTCCGGTCATCATCGGCTCGCTTTACGACATGCCGCCGGTCTGGGACGATGGATATGATTCGCTCTTTAGGAATCCGGTCATCCTCAACAAGGCGGGTGTCAAGATCGCTTTCTCTTCTATGAGCGCGAGCATAGCCAAGGACCTTCCATATCACGCGGCCAAAGCCGCGGCATTCGGGCTGGATAAAAAAGAAGCGCTCAAGGCCGTGACGATCTACCCGGCCGAGATCTTCGGCGTCGATAAGCTGATGGGCAGTCTGGAAAAGGGCAAAATAGCCAACGTCGTCCTCTCCGACGGCGACATCCTGGAAACGAAGACGAACATCAAGAAGGTTTATATCGACGGGAAAGAATGCGACCTTTCGAACAAGTACACGGAGCTGCTCGAGAAATTCAAGAAGAGAGGATAGTGAGGAATGAAAGGGAGACAGGATTTTCAGCGGACCTCTCGGGCAGGGAGAAGGCCTTTTCAATTTTTAGGATAGGAGGAAAAAGATGCGAATAACTCGCCATATTTTATTCGGATTATTAGCCGTTTGCTGGATGGTCGCTGGGAATTCCGCATTTGCCCCGGCTCAAGGCGCTGTTGAATACGACATCCTCATCAAAAACGGACTTGTCTATGACGGGTCGCTGGCGCCGCCGGCGAGGGTCGATATCGCCATCAAGGGCGAGACCATCGTCAAGGTCGCGAAATCGATCGACGGGACTGCTGCGCGCATCATCAACGCCAAGGGGCTGATCGTGACACCCGGATTCATCGACCTCCATACCCATGTCGATGAGGGAATGTATTTCCCGGAAAACAGAGCCTGCCTGAACTACCTGACCCAGGGCGTGACCACGGTCGTTGTAGGCCAGTGCGGCTCGAGCGCCTGGCCGATCTTCGAGAAGGCCGAGGACCTGATCAAGATGTGGACGAAGGAAGGGCTCGGGCCGAACGCGGCGGTCTTCGTCGGGCATGGGACCGTCCGGAACATCGTCCTTGGCATGGAAAACCGTGAACCGACGCCGGAGGAGCTCGAAAAGATGAAAGCCCTGGTCAAGGAAGCCATGGACCAGGGCGCCTCCGGGCTCTCGACGGGGCTGATCTATCTCCCAGGCGCCTATGCCAAAACGAACGAAATCATCGAGCTGGCCAAGGTCGTCGCGCCGTACGGCGGCATCTACCACACCCACATCCGGAACGAACGAAACTTGCTTCTGACCGCTGTCCGGGAAGCGATCGAAATCTCGGAAAAAGCCGGCTTGCCCGCCCATATCTCGCATTTCAAAGTCATGGGCCAGGCGAATTGGGGGTTGGTCAAGGAAGCCTGTGCCGTCATCGAAGACGCCCGGGCCAAAGGAACGAAGATCACAGCCGACCAATATCCTTATCCCTTTACGAACGGCTATCCCTATCGATCTTTGATACCGAGAGCGACATGGGTCGGACGGGAGAATGTCGACCGCCTGACGCCCGCCGACGTCACGAGGATCTTCGACCATCTCGGCGATACGGAGCTCCT
This sequence comes from Candidatus Aminicenantota bacterium, assembly GCA_022866045.1. Classification (GTDB taxonomy): domain Bacteria; phylum Acidobacteriota; class Aminicenantia; order Aminicenantales; family UBA4085; genus JALHTW01. The sequence continues at coordinate 26,495 of JALHTW010000126.1, forward strand.
TGAGCTCTATAAGAAGGTGACCCCGTATTATCCGTTGTCCGAGCGGCAGCTTCAATTCCTCGGCGGCTTGCCCCGGAAAAGGCTGGTGGATTTCACCGCTTCGTATCTTTTCAATATCGATAATTTCCAGGGGCCGGAGAATATGCGCGAGCGGATGCTTTTCTTAAAGCGGATGGCTGACCCGGTAGAGGTCAAGAAGATTCGCCAGGAGGTCCGCGCCTATATCGAAAATTCTCTCGGTCCCGAGAACTACATCGTCGGCATTTGCGTCGAAAAGAACCTCGAAGGGAAGTCCCTCAAGGACGTTGCAGCCATCAAAGGGAAGACCATCGAGGACGCCGCCATTGAACTCGACTTGATGGGAGCCAAGTGCATTCCTTTCCAGATGAGCGAGCCCGACATCGAGTCCATCATGAAAAAGGATTGGGTTGGAACGGGAAGCGATGGGACGGCTCCGTCTTACGGGATCGGGATGACCCACATCCGCTCCTACTCGACGTTTTTGCGCAAGATCAAAAATTATGCTCTCGAGAAGCCGGTCCTCTCTCTCTCTCAGGCGATCCGCGCCCAGACGACGCTTCCGGCCCAGATCATGAAATGGGACGATCGCGGCTGGATCAAAGAAGGATACAAAGCGGATATCGCCGTCATCGACCTCAGGAACCTCAAGACCCCGACGTCCATTTCAAACCCCCACCAGTACAGCCGGGGGGTCGATTATCTTCTGATTAACGGCAAATTGGTCCTCGATAAAGGAACATGGAGCGGGGCGCTTCCGGGCCAGGTGCTCAAACTTAAGAAATCATAGAGATCGCAGAAGTTTGTCCTCATCGCCCGATTGCTAAATTTTCACGATTGGATTAAGGTTACACGATTGGATTAAGGTTAAAGGGAAATTTGAGCGACTTCTGAGGAGGACCAATGAGCCAAAAATATTCCCGCCGAGATTTCATTAAAACAGGCGCGGCCATGGGGACCGCATCGCTCATGGGGCAGGGAAGGGGCCTTCTGGCCGGCATCCCGCGGGCCGCGGCCGCGTCCATCGGCATAATGCGGGTCGTATCATCCGGTAACGGCATCCGGGCCGTGGACAAGGCGATGGAAATCCTCAAAAATAACGGCGACCCGCTTGACGCCGTGATCGCCGGCGTGAACATTGTCGAAGACGACCCCAACGACATGTCTGTCGGCTACGGCGGGCTTCCCAACGAAGAAGGTGAGGTCGAGCTTGATGCCTCGGTCATGTATGGCCCGACCCATACGTCGGGCGCCGTCGCTGCGATCAAAAACATCAAAAATCCGTCCAAGGTGGCGAAGCTCGTAATGGACCGGACCAACCATTGTTTGCTCGTCGGCAAGGGCGCGCTCAAGTTCGCCCTTGCCCACGGCTTCAAAAAAGAGAACCTTCTGACGGACAAGGCCCGGGAAGCCTGGCTGCGCTGGAAAGAAACGTTGTCCGACAGAGATAACTGGCTTCCCGCGCAGATCAAAAAGCTGCCCGAGGAGCTGCAGCTTTTAATGATGACCCACGGCACAATCAACTGCATCGCCATCGACGCCCAAGGCCGTCTGGCCGGCGTCACAACGACGAGCGGCCTGTCATGGAAGCTTCCTGGCCGGGTCGGGGATTCGCCCATTATTGGCGCCGGACTCTATGTCGACAATAATATCGGCGCTGCGGGATCGACCGGCCTCGGAGAGGCCAACATCCGGACCTGCGCCAGCTTCCAGGTCGTCAACTTCATGGGCCAGGGAATGTCGCCCGAACAGGCATGCCTAAAAACCTTGGAGAAAATTTCGGAGAAAGCGAAACTCAGCCCGCCCTCGTTGAAGCTGCTAAACGCCGTGGGACTGCCAAGCTTCGGCCTGAATTTCTATGCGCTCAATAAGAAAGGCGAATTCGGCGCAGCGTGCATGTGGAGCGGAAGCAAATATGCGGTCCACGACGGCCAGAAAAGCGAATTGAAGGAATGCGCGTTCCTCCATAAGAGCAAAGCTTGATTATTCTTCCTCGAGGATGAGAACTTTGTAGCCGTCCTCGCAAAGCTTCTGGGCGATCATCTGGGCCGACTCCCTGTCCTTCGTCTTGATGCGGACGCGGTAATAGACTTGGGAGGGCGTTTTATATTTGGTGACATAAACGTTCCTGAACTTGCCCCGCAGCCGCTTTTCCAGTTCCCTGGCGTTGTCTTCATTGATGAACGAGCCGACTTGGACAGAATAAACGGGAACCGACCGGCCGGCAGAGGTTTGATTCGTGAGGACCTCGAGGCGCACGGGCGCCACTCCCGGGCCGACCATGTCGATGAGGCTGGCGGCTGCGTAAGAAAGGTCGATGATCCGCTCGCCGACGAACGGGCCGCGGTCATTGATCCGGACGACGACCGAATGCCCGTTGTCCAGGTTCGTCACCATGACCCGGGTCCCGAAGGGGAGAGTTTTGTGGGCGGCCGTCATGTCATACATGTTATAAATCTCTTTGTTGGATGTCTGTTTCCCATGGAAGTCCGGGCCATACCAGGAGGCGATCCCGGTCTGGATGTTGCTGCCTCTGGGGAAATACCTTATCCGGGAACAGGATGGGAGTAGCCCGAGAAGGAAGATTAAAAGGACGAGCGTCGTATTTGTTAAGGGGCGTCTCCGCGTGTTCATGGCCTGCCTCTATCATACCAAGCTCCGATTCGGGAGGCAATCGCGGAGCGGGGTGATTTTTCTTGGCAATTCTTCTTTTTTTTTCTCACTCCCGATGATGCGCCACGAGTCGTCTTCTTAGGCATCACGGAGAAGGACATAGATTCTCCTCCTTAATTTTATTACAATATGATGCTCATTGAAACCGATGAAAAAGCTTTTGTATTTTCTCCCGGCGCTGCTTTATTACGGCCTCATTTTCCTTTTGTCCTCCCGGTCGAGTTTTCCTGTCCAAGAACCGTTCTCCGGCTTCGATAAGATCGTCCACGGCGCCGAATTCGGCGGCCTCGGGTTTCTTTTGGCCTTCGGGTTTTTCAAGAGCTTAGAATTCTCTCTGCCGAGGAATATCCTCCTCATTTTCTCAAGCGGCGTCGGGCTTGGGGTCATGGATGAGATCCACCAGTCCTTTGTTCCTGGCCGGAACCCGGACCCCTGGGATGCGGCCGTGGACGCACTCGGCATAGCCCTGGGGATCCTTCTTTATTGGCTGATCTCAGGGATGACGAAACGGAGAAACCGACCCGGCCCTTCTGAGCGCCGCCGGGGGCGGGTTCTCCCGGACGATGGGGAATGAGCTCTTCAAGCCGGGGCTCGAGTTGAGACTGATCGCCCGGCTTTAATCGGATCTCTTGCAGAACTTCAACAGTCTTTTTTTCAAGAAAGCGAACGCCTCTCCGACGTCCGAACAATAAGTGAACAGCTCCGCATCCTCGGGGGATATCGTCCCATATTTCATGAGCGCTTCGAAATTCAAGACCTTGCGCCAATACTCTTCGCCGTAGAGCAGAACGACGACCTCGTCCCGGGCGATCTTTCCAGTCTGGATGAGGGTCATCGTTTCGAAGAATTCGTCCAGCGTGCCGTATCCGCCCGGAAAAGCGATGACGGCCCGGGCCCGGGAGATCAGCCAGAACTTGCGCATGAAGAAGTAGTGAAAAACGAAGGCCAGCTCATGTGAAATATATGGGTTCGGCCGCTGCTCGAGGGGAAGCGAGATGTTCATCCCGATTGTCTTTCCGCCGGCGCGGGCCGCGCCCCGGTTCGCGGCCTCCATGATGCCCGGCCCGGCCCCGGTGCAGATGACGAAATTCTTCCCTTTGGGCTTCAACGGAATGGCCCACTTGGCCAGCCGGCAGGCCAGCTCTTCGGCTTCCCAGTAATATTTATGAAGCGGAGACTTCGGATCTTCCGAGTCGGCCTTCGACGAGCCGAGGAAGAGGATGGTGTTGTTGACTTTAAGCCGATCGAGTCTCGTTTCCGGCTCGAGGTATTCGCTCAGGATGCGGATCGTCCGCGCCTCTGGCGATATCAGGAATTCCGCATTGTCATACGCCTTGTCCGGCAATCCTTTTTCGTTCATAAAGGCCTCGCTTATCTTAAGCCCATTCTAGCTGAAAGGCGTTTTGACTTCAATCCGGGGCTATGGTATCTATTAGCCTGCCCATGAAGAAGGAAACGGGATGAGACGAGCGTTGGAACACCTCTCGCGGATGATCTATCCGGGGCGACTGATCGCCATCGGCCGCGATGCATCCGGAGATTTCAACGTCGTTATTTATGCCCTCACCGGACGCTCGGCCTCGAGCCAGGCCCGGAAACTGGTCCTTGAACAGGGCGCGGTTTGGACGAAGCCGACCGATCCGGAAGCGCTCGCAAAGGGAAATCCTGACCTTCTCCTCTATCCGGCGCTCGTCCTTGGCCGAGGGATCGCCGTCAGCAACGGAAAACAGACCTCCGACATCGACGCCGGCTCGCCCGGAAGCCCCGTCCATGCTCTCGACCATGCTTTGAAGAACTGGACCTACGAGCCGGACGCTCCCATCTACACGCCCCGGATCAGCGGCTGCGTCCTGCCATCGAACCGGGCAGCCCTCAGCGTGATCAAGAGGGCGGACAATGGAGAAGCGCTGCGGTTCTTCTTCGAATTGCCTCTCATTGCCGGCAAGGGCAAAATGATCTCGACGTATTCCGGCGAGAATAAGGACCAGCTGCCGTCTTTTCATGGAGAACCGATCGACCTTGAACTCGAAGAGAGCTCGGCCGCGGCTATGGCCGAAGCTGTGTATGCGGCGCTCGGTCCGCAGGAAGCGGAGAAGGACCTTCGGGTGGCCGTAGCTTGCCTGTTCGCAAAGGCCTCGGACATGACAGATCATCAATTCTATCTCATCAACCGCACAGAAAGGATGAGGACATGAGCAAGGAAAAGTCCGACGCTTCGGCCAGAAAGCAATATTTCACGAGGATAAAGGAAGATTTCCCCGAATTGATGGAATTCAACAGGCAAAAGTTCCTGAAGCGCCTTTCGATGCGCTACGGCGAGAATCCCGGCTATCCAGCCGCGTTCTATATCGAAGAAAGGGCCTTGGGTCCGAACATGGCGACCATGCAAGTCCTCCAGGAGGGAAGCAAGGGGCTGAGCTACATTAATGTCGGCGACATGGACCTCGGTCAGCGGCTGGCCAAAAAGCTGACCGAGATCTACACTGATAAGCACGTCTGCGTTCTCATCAAACATGAGATGCCAAGCGGGGTGGCCTTAGGCGATTCGCCCGAAGAGGCGTTCGAGAAAGCCTGGAATTGCGACTCGCTGTCGAATTTCGGCAGCGTCAATGTTTTCAATTATGCGGTCAATGCCGGGCTGGCCCGCCTTCTTGTCGAAAGCCCGCGAAATGTCGAGGTCGTCTATGCGCCCGATTTTCCCCTGGAAGCGCTTGAAATCCTGTCGACGAGGAAACCTCTTCGGGTTGTGAAAATGGGTGGACCCCTTGACGAGCCGGCCTTCGATAATGGTCTCGAATTCAAGCGCGTCGCGGGCGGACTGCTCGTCCAGAAGCGCTTCGATTCCAGGATTGTCTCTCCGAGCTCCGTTGACATCGTTTCCGAGCGGAAGCCGACGGACGAAGAGATGTGGGCCGCCATTTTCAACTGGACGGTCGTCTGCTATACCCGCTCCAACGCGATCGTCATCGGCAAATCCGACAAGGTCCACGGGATCGGGTCGGGGCAGAGGAGCCGGATCGACTCGGCTGAGGACGCCATCCGCCTTTCGCGCCGGGGCTACGGGCCGGAAGGCTGCGTCCTTGCTTCGGACGCCTTCATGCCTTTTCCGGATGTCGTCGAGCTCGCTGCCCAGCACGGCATCACGGCCATGATCTATCCCCTTGGATCCGTGAGGGACGACGAGGTCATCGCCAAGGCTAACGACCATAAGATCGCGATGATCGCCACCCGCAAGCCCGGCGAGGTGGACTGCGAACGCTCGTTCCTCCATAGATGAGTATCGACGATGAGTCTGAGAGAATATAGAACCAAAAGAAATTTTCATGCGACTCCCGAGCCGAAACCGAAAACCCGGACGGCCAAAGATCGAAAAACGAGCGATCTGATCTATATCATCCAGCGCCATCAAGCCCGCCGTCTGCATTGGGACCTGAGGCTCGAAGAGAACGGTGTTCTGAAAAGCTGGGCCGTTCCCAAAGAGCCTCCGGCCGAGGAAGGCGTCCGCCGGCTTGCCGTGAACGTCGAAGATCACGCCCTTGAATACGCCGATTTCGAAGGGACAATCCCGGACGGCGAATACGGCGCTGGAAAAGTGGAGATCTGGGATAAGGGATCATATCAGCCTTTGGAAATGTCGTTTTCAAAGAAGGTGTTCGAGATCCACGGCAAAAAATTGAACGGGACATACTGCCTGATCAAGCTCAAAGTTCAGGACCCGAAGGATAAAAATTGGCTGTTCTTCAAGCTCAAAGACAAAACGAAATAGGATTTTGTCGGTCATTTTAAGAAGGAATTCCATGCCATCCAAACATCATTGTCATCTCGCTCAGGAAGGAATCTGAAGGATGTATCTGGCGATCCTCTGGCATTTCCACCAGCCTATCTACCGGAGGCCGCGCAGCCGCGATTATGTCCTTCCCTGTGTTAACTATCATGCCACCAAGAACTATTATCAAATGGCGCGCTTGGCTGAAGAGACGGGATTTCCGAGCACGTTCAATTTCGTCCCCTGCCTTCTAGAGCAGATCGGAGACTACGCGAAAGGCATCGCTAACGATCCCGTTCAATCGGCCCTTGAGCTCCCTCCGGACGGCCTCGGGCCTTACGAGATCGAGTGCCTCCGAAGGCTTGTGCCCGATGAGACCCGCGCCTCCCGGCTTCAGCAGCGAGCGCTCGAGTCTTTTTTTTCTCCCATCGATGAGGTCAAACACGACAAGCAGGAGCTTTTAAACAAGCAGAAAGACATCCAGCGAAATTTGATCCCTCTTTGGAAAAGGCTGTGGCAAGAGGGCATCGTCGAGCTGACGGTCTCACCGTACTACCATCCTCTCCTCCCGATGATCTTCGATGCGGACTCGGCCGGCGGCGAAAAACCGGCCGTTTGGTTCCGCTATCCCGAGGACGGCCGGGAACAAATCAAACGGGGACGCGAATATTTCAGGGAAACATTCGGAGATTCTCCCCGCGGAATATGGCCGTCGGAAGGCGGGATCAGCCGGGATGTCGCGGCGGCCATCGCCGAAACTGGCTTTTCTTTCACCGTGACCGATGAAAACATTCTTTGGAAAAGCCTGCCCGGGCCTTATGATCGGAAGAACCTCTACCTGCCCTATCTTGCCGAAGGCCTCCCGGTTTTTTTCCGCGACCGGGAGCTGTCCGACCTGCTCGGTTTCGAATACCATCGCCGGAACGAAAAGGACGCCGTCAATGACTTCATCCGGAGGTTAGAAGAACGGAGGTCCCTCTGCGATGAACGGTCGATCGTTGTTTTAGCTCTTGACGGCGACAACCCCTGGGCTTCTTATCCTCGAAACGGCGTGCCATTCCTCCGCGAGTTTTTTAATCGGCTGAACGAACATGACGGCCTGACGCCGATCTTTTTCGAGGATTATCTCGCTCTTCACCAGCCGGCGCGGGAGATCCGGCTTGAGCCGGGGACCTGGCAGGGCAATTTTTCCAAATGGTCGGGCTCGCCGGCCAAGAATGCAACCTGGACCGTCTTAAGCCGCGCCCGGCAAGATTGCGGCCCCCTCGAGGAGATTATGATCGCCGAAGGCTCGGACTGGTTCTGGTGGTCCGGCGATGAGCATACTGAGGAATTCGCTTTTCTTTTTGACGGCTACATCCGGGAAGCTTATCATCAAGCGGGAATTCAGCATGAATAATCCATCCGTTTTTCTGCTGGCGGTCCATAACCATCAGCCCGTCGGGAATTTCAGCTCCGTCTTTGAAAAGGCCTTCGAGGATTGTTACCGGCCTTTTCTCCGCGAGCTCCACAAGCACCCGGCGATCAAATTCGCGGCCCACTACTCCGGCCCGCTCCTGGAATACATGGGGGAGAAAGAACCGGAATGCTTGGACATTCTCAAGGACATGGTTGCGAGCGGACAGGTTGAACTCCTGGGCGGCGGCTTCTACGAGCCCATCCTGACGATTTTGCCCGAAGAAGACAGGCAGGGACAGCTGCGGATGATGAATGAGTTTCTGGAAGATAATTTTCAAATACGCCCGCGTGGCATCTGGCTCACGGAACGGGTCTGGGAACCGACCCTCCCGAAGACTCTGGCCCGGGCCGGAATAGAATACACGCTCCTGGACGAGGAACACTTCCATTATGCCGGCATCCAAAATCTCTACGCCTATTACATAACCGAGGACGAGGGCTATCCCCTAAAGATCTTTCCCATCGATAAAAAACTGCGGTATCTCATCCCGTTCCAAACGCTGCCGGACATCGAATCCTACCTTGAAGAGATCAAGGCGCAAAACGGGCTGGCGATTCTCGGCGACGACGGCGAGAAGTTCGGACTGTGGCCGGGAACGAAAAAATGGGTCTACGAGGAAGGCTGGCTGGCGAAATTCCTATCCTTTTTAGAAGAGAAAAACATTCAGACCCAGACATATTCCGAAGTTATAGACCGCCGGCCGCCGGCCGGCCGAGTTTATCTCCCGCCCGCCTCGTATGAAGAGATGATGGAGTGGGTCCTCGAACCGGAGGATGCCGCGTTCTTCAAAAGGCTCAAAGATGAGAATCCAGCCGAAGCAAGGAGATACCTCCGGGGCGGTTTCTTCCGCGAATTCTTCCTGAAGTACCTCGAATCCAACCACCTTCACAAGCGAATGATCATGATTTCACGCAAAGTGAACCGGACATCGAACGAGGCCGCGAGAAAGGAGCTCTATAAAGGCCAGGGCAATGATCCCCTCTGGCACGGCGTCTTCGGCGGACTCTACCTCCCCCATCTGCGCGAAGCCGCCTACGACCATCTTTTGAAAGCCGACGCCTTGGTCCCATCCGAGAGCGGCTGGCATATAGGAGATTATGACCAGGACGCCCGCGCGGAAGCGATCTGGCAGGGCCGGACATTCGGCCTTCTCCTCAAGCCGGCCTTCGGTGGGAGCCTCGTCGAGATCGACCATTTTCCCTTGTCCCGGAATCTGATGGATGTCCTCTCCCGGAGAAAGGAAGCCTATCACGTCCGACAGCTGTCCCAGCCGAACGGCAAAGGGAAGAGCATCCATGAGCTCGCCAAAGAGCTTCCGGCCGGGTCTGAAAATTTTATCCGCTGCGACCGGCACCCGCGCTATTCCGCGCTCGACCATTTTCTCCATCCGGAAACGACTCTTGAAAAATTTCAAACCGCGGCCTATGACGAACAGGGCGATTTTATCGATCAGCCGTATGATATCCGGGTCCATGAACCGATTCTTCGCCTTCACCGGGAAGGGCACGTCTTGGTCGCTGGGGAGAAAATTCCGGTTTGCGTTCAAAAAGAGATCGAACCTCAAGGCCAGGAGATCATGATCCGTTATATGATCAGGAATCTCGCCGATAAAACGACCCATTTAAAATTCGGAAGTGAGTGGAATTTCTATCAAATAGCGGAGGAGATCGCCGTCAGCCAAAACGAGGTCCGTCTCTGCGGAGGCCGCATCCGCTTCGAAGTTTTTCCACGGCCGGAGATCTGGCATTTTGCGCTCCAGACGCTCTCCCAATCCGAAAAGGGATATGATATAATCCATCAAGGATTCTGCCTTCTTCCGTGGTGGAGCGTCACGCTCTCCGGAGGAGAGGAATTCAGGGCCCAATTTTCGCTGAGAGATCATCGTGGAACATAAATATTTTTCCCTCACGCTCCACAGCCGTGTTCCCGATGATGTTTCTGGCGTTCAATTTTTGAGGCAGAAACTCTGACAAAATGAATCCCGGAGAACCGCGGTCTCATGCCGGAAGAGACGGCTCGCGTTGAGTCCTGGGAGTGCGAAAACCGCCTTTTTGAAGAGGTCATCACCGCCGATGTCACAACTCTTTGAAAAAACGCTTGTCATGATCCTCTGCGGAGGAAGAGGCGAACGCCTATATCCTCTCACTCGGGACCGGGCAAAGCCTGCTGTGCCTTTTCTCGGGACCTACCGGATCATCGATTTCAGCCTCTCCAATTGCCTGAATTCAGGCCTTCGCAGGATCGCCCTTCTGATCCAATATAAATCCCTGTCGCTCGAACGCCATATTTTCTCGGGCTGGAACATCTTCCATCCGGAGAGTGACGGATTCGTCATCTCGCTCCCGGCGCAGGGGAGGGTCGGAGAGCGAAGGTATGAAGGGACGGCTGATGCCGTGTTCCAGAATATCTATTCGATCCAGCAGGAAAATCCCGAGGTGGTTCTCATCCTATCGGGGGACCACGTGTACAAGGCTGATTACGGTCAGATGATCCGTTTCTATCTCGAAAAAGAGGCGGACGCGGTTGTCCTGGCCAAGCCCGTGCCGCGCCAGGAAGGCCGGCGATTCGGCATCATTCGGATTGACGAGCACAACCGGATGATGGAATTCCTGGAAAAGCCGAAGAGTCCTCCGTCCCTTCCTTCGGACAAAAACATTTCCTTCGCCTCCATGGGGATCTATCTTTTCAAAACGCCCAACTTGATCCGGGCTTTGATCCAGGACGCCAAGAATCCTAAGAGCAGCCACGATTTCGGAAAGGATATTCTCCCTCGTCTGATCCTCGAGCATAAGGTCTATGCCTATCCGTATGAGGGCTATTGGGAAGACATCGGGACGATCGATGCCTATTGGAATTCGAACATGGCTTTTCTCTCATCCGCCCCGCCGTTCGACATTCATGACGCCGCCTGGCCCCTCCGGACATACCAACGCCAATATCCTCCGGCGTTCATGAATCGAAGCACGGTCCAAAACTCGATCATCAGCCCGGGCTGCTGCATCTCGAAATCGATGATCCGGAATTCCATCTTTTCTCCGGGAGTCAGGATCGGCGAAGACGCGCGCATCCGGGATTCGATCGTTTTCGAAGGCGTGCGGATCGGCCGGCGCGCCCGTCTCAAAAAGGTGATCGTTGACAAGAACTCGATCATCCCCGACGATTTTGTTATCGGTGAGGACGAAAAAGCGGACTCCCGATTTTTCAGGATCTACGGCGACGGGATCCGGATCGTGCCCAAGAATTGGAAGCCCGCTTGATCGACCGGTACCAGTTCCTTGTTCCGGACTTCCAGAGTAAGGAACCCAAAGAGCTGGCCCTTCTCTCGATTATTTCCCAGAGCTTTTTCCAGCCGTTTTCGATCGAGGATAATCTTCTGGTCATCCTGACCGCCTTGACCTCGGGATCGGGTGTGGGATTCAACCGGGCCATGCTCTTCCGGACGTCTGGTGACAAGCTCAAAGGCGAGGTCTGGCTCGGCCCGCGGTCGGCCGAAGAGGCCAAGACGATCTGGGAGGTCCTGTCCACGCCCGGCATCGGCTACGTCGAGATCATTGAGCATAACCGCGGGCTCCTTACGAGGGAGACCGACTCCCTCAGCCAGATCATCAAACCCCTCGTTTATTCGCTGAGCCAGGAGAACCTGATCATCCCCGCAATGTCCGCCGCACGAAAGGAGATGATCCTTGTCCGCAACTCTCGACAAGAGCCCTTCGTGGACCCGAAGTTCCTCGAGATCATCGGGGTGGATGAGTTCCTCTGCGTTCCTCTCTTCGCCCTAGACGAGATTATGGGCGTTGTTATTCTCGACAATGCCTATACTCGACAGACCATCGAACCCAAGGACATCAAGCTGGCCAGCCTGTGTGGCCTGATGGCCGGGAACTACATGTACACGACAATGCTCCATAATAAGATGATCGAAATGGAACGCCTGGCGGCGCTCGGAGAGATGGCGATATTCATCACCCACCAGCTCCGCAACCCGCTAACGACGATCGGCGGATTCACCGATCAGCTCTTGAACTCCCCGAATGACGCGAGCAAAAAGCGGCGCAACCTCGAGATCATCCGCAAGGAGATCGGGAGGCTCGAAAACGTCCTCTACGAGCTGGTTCATTTTCTCAAAGTGGAGATGAAAAAGCCTGTCCCATTCGATTTGCGCCCCGAGATCCAGGCTGTTCTCCAGAGCTCGGACATCAAGATAAAAAGCGAAGGCATAGAGGTCGTTGTGGACATCGAGGAGCGTCTTCCAAAGATCCTCGGAGATCCGACATATTTCGGAGAAGCCATCCGCAATCTTCTCGATAACGCCTTAGAAGCCACTCCCCAAGGCGGTCGCGTTACAGTCCAGAGCCGCTGGGAGGACCAGAACTGGGTCATTGTGCGCATCCAAGACACGGGCAAAGGCATGCCGCCCGCCGTCAAAGAGAAGCTTTTCTCGCCTTTTTTCTCGACCAAGGACAAGGGCCTGGGACTCGGACTCCTCTTCGTCAAACGGGTCATGGAATCCTGCGGCGGCAAGATCGAAGTGGACAGCGAAGCCGGACAGGGCACGCTTTTCCGACTCTATTTCAAAAGCGCCGAGGAGGGGAGATCGGACGCGTGAAAAAGATCCTGATCGTCGAGGACGAGGAAGCCCTTTGCCTTCTCTACAAGGAAGAACTGAGTCAGGAAGGCTACGATGTGATGACGGTCTATGATGCCGAGCAAGCCCTCGAGGTTTTGAACCGCGAGCGGTTCGACCTCATTATCACCGACATCCGGATGCCCGGCCGGGACGGCGTGGAACTCATTACTCAGATCTTGGGCTTGCGCAAGGGCATCCCGATCATCATCAATACGGCCTATCAAAGCTATAAGGAGGATTTTATGACCTGGGCCGCGGACGCCTACGTCGTCAAATCCTCCTCCCTCCAGGAGCTCAAATCCAAGATCAAAGACCTGTTGAACCAATGACGACCGAACGGCGAAAAAATCATATCCGGGGGGAGGAAATTATCATTGGCGAGCAGTTGATAGCCCCTGGCTTGCCACGGGGCATCATCGCCGATCGTGAACGGGAAAAGAGGAGGCCGATGAAAAAATCGACCATATTTCTCGTCCTCCTCATCGTCATGGCCGCTTCAGCTTCAGCCCAGTATTATTTTGATTACCCGACCTACAAGAAATTCGAGCTCGGCGTTTTCGGGGGAATGGCCTTCTCGCCGATCAAAGGAGCGACGCAATATTCAGACCAATGGAATGACTTAAATTTGACCTACGTCTCAGAGAGGACAGATATCGAACTGAGATCCAAGGCCGGCTTCCATTTTGGCGGTTTTTTTGCCTATTTCTTCAATCCGGCTTTGGGACTCGAATTGGATGTCGAATATTTGACGACGAGCGTTCCCACGACAGCCAAGGCCTTATTTCAATGGGGCTGGTCCGATGGACGACATCCCAGAGAAAACGCCGAATGGAAAGGGACGGGACGGCTGACGAGCCTTCCTCTCAGCTTGAATTTCGTGGTGAGAAGTGAAGCGGAACGTGTCAAGTGGTCCTTTTCCGGGGGAGTGGCTTATTTCCATAACGCCTTCCGGTCCGAATCTTTTTTCGGCTACGGGATCAGCACGCTGTCCGGAGACGGACAAGAGCAATATCTTGACTTCTTACGCGTTGGCCTGAGAATTCCTAAGACATCATGGGCGTCTTTCGGAGTCAATTTAGGACTCGGCCTAAATTTCAAAATCTCTGGCCGCATGAACATCAAGACCGAAGCGCGTTACTTTTCTTGTCGAGAAAAAAAGTTCGCCTGGGAATTCGTGAAAGGATACTACGACGGGATCTTTTTCCCTGACATCAAAAATATTGACTTTAACGACAAGGACATTGAATTGATAACAGAAGGGCCCGTCCCTAAAATGGAGACCTCTCTGAAGCTGAATCCCTCATTCTTCCGGCTTAGCATCGGCTTCGTTATTTTTCTGGGAGAGACAGAATATTGATTTTTCGGAGCACTGAGGTTACGATGCTCGACGAAAGAAGCCTGTGATGAGGAAATTCTTCGCTCTGGCGGTCTCTTTGCTCGTGATCGCGGGGTTCGGTTTCTGTGGGACGTTCGCGATAAAGCTCGGGAGCGGATTGGGCTATATCTCCGGGGGCGACTTCGCCAAAGGCATCCGCGGATGGTCGGACTATTACGCCGCTGAATATAACAGCCTGCGCGGCGAATTCCTCGCCCCTCGTTCCGGGATGAATCTTGGCGGCGAAGTTATCTATTATTTCAAGCCCAACATGGGCCTCGGGCTCGGCGTCGGCTACGCTCGATATGCCAAAGACAGCGAGGCCTCCTACGACCTCGGATATGCCTCATCCACGGAGCAGTTCAAGGCGAAGATCAGTGTCATCCCGATCACGGCCAACTTCCATTACCTCCTGCCGCTCTTGCCCAAGCTCACCCTGGACCTCACGGCCGGAGTCAGCTACAATATTGCCAAGCTGAGCTGGGATTACATGAGGGATTTCACGCTCCTAGGGTATAGCGGCACCGATCAATTCACTTATAGCGCCACCAGAGGCGGGATCGGTCTTCAAGCTGGTGCCGGCGCTGAATATGAACTGTCCTCCGCCATCTCCGTTGTTTTAAACGTCACGGCCCGGTATGCTTCGATCGCTAAATTTCAGGGAGACTGGACAGAACGAGGGAGCGGCAATATCTGGGATTTCTCCGACAGCGGAAGCGAAACCTATGCCTGGTATTTCGATTGGAAATTCAACGAGACGACCTATCCGCAGATCGTCTTCCAGAATGAGAAACCGACCGGAACGACGGTTTCGAACGCCCGCTATGCCCGGCTCGGACTGACGGGTTTGGTCGCCACCCTCGGGATCAAGATCGGACTTCCGTTATAAAAAAGCCCTCTCAAATGATATTTTGATAGAGCAGGATATATTCTTGCGCCGATCGTTCCCAGGAAAAATCGCAGGCCATGGCGTTTTGGACCAGAGCGTTCCATGAACGCTTTTGAGCATAGACTTTGAGGGCCGTCTGGACGGCCTCTAACAGGGCCGGCGGCGAATAATCCTCGAATTTGAACCCGTTTCCCTGGCCTTCCGCAGGGCTGAACTCCTGGATACTATCATCCAGGCCTCCCGTCGCCCGGACAACGGGAATGGTCCCATATTTCAAGCTGTACATCTGGGTCAGTCCGCAGGGCTCGTAACGAGAAGGAATGAGGAATAGATCGCTCCCGGCATAGATCTTGTGAGCCAGGGGGTCATCGAAAGCCATCTTGAGGCTGAAAAACGACGGGTAGCGGCGCTTCGCGGTCTCGAGAGTCTGGCGGATCTTTTCTTCGCCGGTTCCAAGGATGACCAGCTTGACTCCCAGCGGAAAGAGGTTTCCCAGCGACTCACATAAGATGGCGAGGCCTTTTTGTTCGGTGAGGCGAGAGACCATGCCGATAACCGGCATATCACTTCTGGAAGGGGGAAGTCCGAACGTCTCAAGAAGGTCCTTTTTGCAGGCCGCTTTTCCACTCAAGTCGGAGGGCGTGTAGTTAGCCGCGAGGAAGGCATCTGTGGCCGGATTCCAGGCCGAATAATCGACGCCGTTGAGGATGCCGGTCAAGACATCGCTTCTATTCCGGAGCAGGCCGTCGAGGCCGGAGCCGAACTCAGGCGTCTGGATCTCCTGGCTGTAGCGGTAGCTGACCGTACTGACAGCCGAAGCGTAGAGAATGCCAGCCTTCAGGAAATTGACCTTGCCGTGAAATTCAAGGTCCTCGATGTTGAACAAGCGTTCAGGAAGGCCGATGGCTTGAAGGACATTTTTATCGAAAAGCCCCTGAAAGGCCAGGTTATGGATCGTGCAAAGAGACTTGGTATCTTTGAAAAAAGGACTCCCGGCATAGACATATTTAAGGTAGGCCAGAGCGATGGCCGCCTGCCAGTCATGGACATGGAGAACATCGGGCGCGAAATTCAGCGCTTTGAGGGCCTCGAGGGAAGCCTTCGAAAAAAAGGCAAACCGCAGCCCGTTGTCTGGATAATCGCCGGCCGGGGTCTCATAGAGATGCTCCCGGTCATAAAAGGCGGGTTTGTCGATAAAATAAGTCGAATCTCCGCCTTCGGCGGATTCCCAAACGGAAAAGGATTCCTCATGGCCGGTCCAGTCGAACGTCAGGCGATCGGCCGCCTTCAAGAGGGGAACGCCTTTTTGCCGGACCTCCCGATAGAAGGGCATGAAGACTTTGACCTCGTGGCCGAGCTTGGCAAGAAAACGGGGCAGCGCGCCGGCCACGTCGGCTAATCCGCCGGTCTTGGCGTAAGGAGTCACTTCAGAAGCAAAAAATGCTATTTTCACGGGCCGCTATTTTAGCATAAAACCAAAGCCTTGCCAAAGCTTCGGGGAATCGACTAATATGAGTAGCGCCATGCAAAAAGTGACCGCGGCCGTCATCTGGAGAAACGGGGCGGTGCTCATCGCCAAACGAAAAACAAGGGGCTCGTTAGGCCCCACCTGGGAATTTCCGGGCGGCAAGCTCGAGCCCGGTGAAAGTCCAGAAGAATGCCTGCGCCGGGAGCTGAAAGAAGAGCTGGGCCTCGATGCCCGCATCGGTCGGTTCATCGGCGGCTTTCCGTTTCATTCGGCATCCCTGTCGATCGAGCTTCTCGCTTATCAGGCTTCGATCCAGGAAGGAGATTTCGTCCTGACCGACCATGACGAGGTCTGCTGGGTACGACCGGACGAACTCCCGAGTTTCAATTTCACCCGCCCGGATTTTCCGCTGGTCAGGGTTTTGATCGAAAACGCAGAAGACCTATGAACTATGATGGATAATTCCGCCGTCATCCTTCATAAGGGCAAAGACAAGGCCATCAAAAACCGGCACCATTGGATCTTCTCCGGGGCGGTCAAAACACTTCCCGATTTTGAGAACGGGAGCATCCTTGCCGTTCGCAGCGCAGACGGCGAATTCCTGGGCTGCGCCTATTTCAACAAAGAGAGTTCGATCATCGGACGAATGATCAGCTTTGATGACAGGCCGCCGCTCGAAACCCTGAAAACGAACGTCGAACAGGCTTTAATCCTGCGGAAATCCTTTTTTGACGACGACACGAACGCCTACCGCCTTATCAATGGGGAAGGAGACCGGATTCCCGGGCTCATCGTCGACCGGTACAAGGACGTGCTCGTCGTTCAGGTCTCCACGGTCGGCATGGAAAAGTTGAAACCGTTCCTTGTCGACCTCCTGGTCCAAAAACTGTCGCCCCGCTCGGTCTATGAGAAATCCAACCTGCCATCGCGCCGCGAGGAAGGACTTCCGATGTTCGAAGGCCTCCTTTACGGAGAACCCGTGAGGACCATCGAAGTCCTCGAGAACGGCCTGCGCTTTCTCATCGATATCATCGAATCCCAAAAGACGGGCTTTTACCTCGACCAGCGGGAGATGAGGAAGCTTGTCCGAACCCTGTCCGGCGGCCGACGGGTCCTCAACGCTTTTTCTTACACAGGCAGCTTTTCGGTTTTTGCTTTGGCCGGCGGCGCTGTCTCGGTGGACAGCGTAGATACGTCCGAGCGGGCGATCGAGCTGGCCCAGGAGAACTGCCGGATAAACGGCTTCGCCGGCGGAAATATCCGCTTCCATGTCGCCGATGTCTTCGATTTCATCCGGGACCACAGCCTCGAGAACGACCTAGTTATCCTCGACCCGCCGGCCTTCGCCAAAAAGAAAAGCGATGTGGTCCGGGCTTGCCGCGGCTACAAGGACATTCATCGGCTCGTCTTTCAGAAGATCCCGCCGCAGAGCCTCGTCCTAACATTCTCGTGCTCGTTCTTCGTCGACGAAACTCTATTCCGCCAAGTCGTCTTCCAAGCGGCCCGAGAGGCCTCGCGCCAAATCCGCCTCCTGCAAAGACATCACCAGGCTTATGATCATCCGGTCAACATCTACCATCCGGAAAGCGATTATCTGAAAGGCCTGTTGCTCCACGTCGAATGAGATCCGAGGAGGTCAGAAATAACATGGAATATCCCCCCGAATTCAATAAGACGCTCATGACCGGCCGCCTCATCGGCGCAGCTATGGTCTCCGGCCTCTTCCTTTATTTCCTCGTCGTGGTGTTCTTAAAAGCCCATTTTGAACCTTTTTTAGGAGTTTCTCGCGTTCAAGGAATCCAAACGCTTCGCTTCGGCTTTTTCGGGGCAGCCGCCGTCGTTTCCATCCTCAACCGACTTATCAACGGCCGGCTTTTGAAAAACCGAATCCAGGGCGATTTAGATAGAGGCCTTCGCAGCCTTTTTCGAGCCTCTGTAATCTCTCTCGCCCTGGCCGAGGTGCCGGCTCTCATAGGGCTGGTTCTCTTTCTTTTGAGAGGCCTCGAGATGGATTTTTACGTCCTCTTATTCGTTTCGCTCGTGCTCGTCTTCATGTATTTCCCCCGTCAGAAAAGCTGGGAGGCTTACCTCCAGGACCAGCCCCTTTCCTGCCGCCTTGAGGTTAAATGATGAGAATCCAATTCCTGGGCGCCAACCGCCAGGTCACCGGCTCCCGGTATTTGCTCGAGGCCTCCGGAATGAAAATTCTTGTGGACTGCGGCCTTTTTCAGGAGAGGCTCTATCTTGAACGGAACTGGGAGCCTTTTCTTGTCCCGCCCGAAGAGATCGACGTCATCCTTCTGACGCACGCGCACCTGGATCATTCGGGATTAATCCCACGGCTGATCAAGGAAGGATTCTCCCGAAAAATCATGGCAACCGGAGCTTCCGTTGATCTTGCCAGAATCGTCCTCCTCGATTCCGCACATATCCAGGAAGAAGACGCGGCTTTTAAGAAAAAGCGCCATCAAAAAGAAGACCGCCACGGCCTTTATCCGGAGATCCCTCTTTATACCGTCGAGGACGCCCGAAAGTCATTCCCCCTGTTTGAGACCGTCCCTTACCTTCAACCCGTCCATTTGAACGATCATATCACCGTGCGCTACCATGACGCGGGTCACATCTTAGGGTCCTCGATGCTGGAGCTGGATGTCGGAGAAAACGGAAAAAGGCGGAAGATCATTTTTTCGGGGGACATCGGGCAGTGGGGCAAACCGCTCGTCCACGATCCGTCCGTTTTCGCCGCGGCCGATATCGTGGTCATGGAATCGACCTACGGCGACCGAAACCATGAAGACCCCGGTCCGATCGATGACCTGCTGGCAAGGATCATCTGTGACACCACTGCGCGCGGCGGCCATGTCGTCATTCCGGTCTTTGCCTTGGAACGGGCCCAGGAGCTTATGTTTTACCTCAGCAAGCTCAGGCGAGAGGGCCGGATCCCTCGTCTGCCTGTTTTCCTCGACAGCCCCATGGCTGTCGAGGTGACAAAAATCTTCGCCCGTTATCCAGCCCTCCTTGACCATGAAGCCGCGAACCTCTTGAAAGCAGGCCAGCCGCCGTTCGCTTTCCCGGGCCTTAAGCTCCTGACATCGATCGAGGAGTCAAAGAGTGTCAACCAGATCACGAGCCCGTGCATTATTATGGCCGGATCGGGCATGTGTACGGGTGGCAGGATCAAGCATCATCTCGCCCACAATATCGAACACCCCGAATCCACGGTCCTTTTCGTCGGATACCAGGCGAAGAACACGCTCGGACGACAGATCCTTGAAGGCCAATCCCAAGTTCGGATCAACGGCAAAATGTATCAAGTTAGAGCCCGAATCTCTAGAATTGAGGGAATTTCGGGACATGCCGGAAAAGACGACTTGCTGCGCTGGCTGAAGGCTTTCAAAACCGCGCCGGAGCATCTCTTTTTGACCCACGGCGATGAAGAGACTTCCCTCAGCCTGGCCGCATTCCTCGAGCAGGAGAAACGCTGGCCGGTCGCCGTTCCGCTCTACAAAGAAATTATTGAGCTTTGAAAATAACCGATCAAAAAAGCCTCTTTCTCGGTTCCTCTTGAAGGGATCTTTCTCGAAGAATTCTCCAAAAAATGGCGCTTGGGCAGCCTTAATTTGTCCTAAAAAAATCTTTAAACCATCTCAGAAAGAAAGAATATGCGAAGCGACGGTGGCGCCGACCCCGATGCCGGGGGGAATGTTGGTCCATGGATGGTTGTTGCCGGATCGGACATAGTTCACCCGGACAATGTCCTTGTTCAGCGTCAATTTCGTATAGCCGGACGGACCCCAGAAATCCGTCTGGAGAGAGACGGGCTGCGGGTCCGCCTGATAATGGCCCCAGCTTCCATAATGTTTCTGCCAGAGAGGGCCTTTATACCAATAGTCCTCCCCGAACCATTTCGGTGACCCCAAACGAACGCCGTACATTTTCCTCGCTGTGCCGCCGCAGGGCGCAGGAATCTCCCGGACGTGAAAAATATGATCATGGCCGTAAAAATGGACGCTTACCCCTCCGTCCCGCATGATCTTTGTCAGTTCCACCTGTTCGACCAGATTAGGATCGGCCGCGTAGCCTTCGTAATCCGGAGCGACATAGAGAGGCCCGCGGCCGTATGCATATTCAACTTCCTCTTCGTTCGAGCCGCGCGGCCAGCCGCCGAGGACATGGTGAAAGAACACAAACTTCCAGTCGGTCTCATACCGGAGCGCATTTTTGAGCCAGTCCTTTTGCCCGGCGCCGATGGTCCAATCTTCCGCTTTCCCGGGAGAGACCGGATTATAGCTCTCGTTGTCGAGGACAAGAAAAAGAGGGACGCCTTTCCCGACCGTTTCAGCCCCCCAGAAGAGCGGAAAATAATTTTCCTCTGCTGCGCCGCCCTGGCGAAGGCCGGGCTGCTTGAAATATTTTTTCCTGTATTTCCTGGCCTGATTCTTAGCCGGGTCGTATCCGGATTCGCCATCATGGTTCCCTTGGCAAAGATAGATGGGAATCGAGGGGGTCAGAGCCGAAAAGATCCTCCGCATCCGGAGCCAGAAGAGTTGGGCATAATTGTCAACCTCTTGCTCGGACAGCCCGGATGCCGGGCTTTTAAGGCCGAGACCCTCCCATTTATATGGGGCCCCAATTCCCGTTGAATCGCCGCCGAGGATGATGAAATCCGGATGCTCATATTTCAAAATCGCAAGGAGTGTCGAGGCCATCATGAAAGCGTTCAACGTTTTGCGGAGGTCGGAATCCGGCGCCGGATAGTAATCCGGATTTTTGGCCAATTCCTTCAAGATGGAATTCACATATTCTCCGGACAACCGTTGCTGGCACAGCAGGGGATCATGGACGATGCGCGTTCCCTGGTCAGCATCATCAAACGTGTGGTCGTCGCTGATAAAGATGGCTTCCAGCCGGCCGGTCCGAAGATAAGAGGCCGGCGTCTTAACCCGTCGTTCGGGGGTCGATCTCCAGCTCCCCTTGCCGATCTCCCTGTACTCCAGCCGGTACCTGAATTCGGGTTCCAGGGACGGAACGAGGATCGGAATATCGAAACTGTCTTTGAGGCCCGAATAGGCTTGAACAGACCCGCCCGCGATCGAATTTTCGCTCGGCGACCGATAGAGACGGATATCCAAGTTTTTGCCCTGCTTGGGGATGACGTTCAGGACCGCCTCGCTTTGGCCGAGAAAGACGAACCGCTCGGCAGCCTCAAAGAGTTCGGCGTCGTAAGGGAAGGTCTCGGGATCGGCATCGAGATTGGACGGCCAAAGGCTATCACGGCGCTGCCGGCGCACGGCGCAGGCCAAGTCCGGAAGGGCCGCCGTTAGGGCCCCGGCAGCCCGCCTGAAAAAATCCCGTCTATTCATTATTTTTCGGAAATTTTCCTTCGAGATAATATATCCTAAGCACAAGCGAGATTCAAACTAGAACGGCTGAGGGGCATCCGGATCCGCGAAGGCCTTCAAGGAGCTTTCGATAACGTGGGGATAGCGTTAGCTCCTTGGCTGCGCTTTTTCTGCCTGCGGCGTCGAGGAAAATAGCTGTCCGACCGAAAGGAGAGCTGAGATCAGGATCCCGGGACGTTTTCTCAAAAATGGACCTGTGAGTAATTCTTTTTCCGGTGTCAGACCAATTTCGGGCGGGGTCCTGTCGCGGCTCTTCCCCGGCCGTGCTCGCGGCCAGGCCGCTGCGCGCGGGCGGGGAGCCCCTTCGCCGCGCCACCCCTGCTCGACGAGTGGCGCTCCGGAAAAAGAATTACTTCGAATGCACCTTGAATGCTATTTTTTTTCAAATAACTATTTTATAATTCAAAGCCTCTCGTTTGTAAGGAGAGAGCAAATCAATGATGGGTCCTGTCGCCGGCGACCCTCGTCGTCCTCGCCACCGATCACTATTTGATTTCTCAAAAAACGAAAGACTTTCAGGGATGGGAGGTCGAATGATGAAAAAGAAAAAGCTCGTTGTCTTTGAATGGCTGTTGATTCTCCTTTTATGGGCATTGTTGCCGGCCAAGGGCTGGTCGCAGAGCGCAGAGCAAGCCGGAAAATTCTTCGAGAAGTTCTTGTGGCGGGCCATAGGCCCGGCATTGATGGGCGGCCGGACCGTGGATATCGAAGCCGTGGAAAAACAGCCGTGGATCATCTATGCCGCCATCGGCCCGAGCGGCGTCTGGAAGTCGGAAAACGCGGGCACGACCTGGGACCCGGTTTTTTTCAAAGAGAATACGGTTTCCGTCGGCGACATCGCCATCGCCCAGTCCAGTCCGAACATCATCTGGGCCGGCACTGGAGAGGCCACCTGCCGGAACAGCGTCACCATCGGTGACGGCGTCTATAAATCCACGGACAGCGGAAAGACCTGGACGAACATGGGGCTCAAAGACACGCGCCACATCAGCCGAATCCTCGTCAACCGCGGCGATCCGAACATCGTCTATGTCGCGGCCATGGGACATCTCTGGGGCCCGAACCAGGACCGCGGCGTCTATAAAACGATCGACGGCGGCAAGACCTGGAACAAGGTCCTCTATATCAATGAGAACACGGGGATTTCGGATCTGGCCATAGACTATGGCGACAGCCAGGTCCTCTATGCCGGCGCTTATGAACATCGCCGGCTGCCGTGGATCTACACGAGCGGAGGGCAGGGAAGCGGGCTCTATAAATCCACGGACGGCGGAGTGACCTGGAAAAAGCTGACCAAGGACCTCCCTGAAGGTGTCGTCGGACGGATCGGGCTCGACACGTCCCGGAGCAATCCGGGCATTGTCTATGCCCTGATCGAGCACAGAGAAGGGAGTGTCTTCCGGTCCGAGGACCGGGGAGAAAGCTGGAAAAGGATGTGCTCGACGGACCGGTTCAAGCAGGTGGCCAACCGCCCGTTCTATTACAGCCAGGTCCGCGTCGATCCGAACAATGACAAGACGATTTACATCCTGGCGATGGGGCTGACCGTTTCGCGCGACGGAGGACAAAATTTCTTTGGCATCGGAAGCGGCATCCATCCCGACCACCACGCGCTCTGGATCGATCCCGGAAATTCCCTCCACCTCCTCGAGGGCAACGACGGAGGCATCGACATTTCTTGGGATGGCGGAAAGACCTGGATCGACATCCAGGCGATCGACGCCGCAGAAGTCTACCAGGTCGGCTATGACATGAGGGATCCTTATTACGTCTATTGCGGTCTGCAGGACAACAACACTTGGGGCGGACCGAGCAGCAGCCTCGACACAGCCGGCGTTTTGAACGCGGACTGGTTCGTGATCAACGGCGGCGATGGTTTTTTTGCCGTGCCCGATCCGACGGACCCGAACACCGTTTATTCCAACTACCAAATGAACGGCATGTCGCGCTTCGACGGCCGGATCAACGGCGGCAAATCCGTGCGGCCGCAGGCCTCCCTGAGCGAGCCGCCGTACAGGTTCAACTGGAACTCTCCGATCCATATCTCGCCGCATGACTCGAACGTCGTCTATTGCGGCGCCCAATTCCTTTTAAGATCGGCCGACCGCGGACAGTCCTGGCAGGTGGCGAGTCCTGACCTCACGACGAACGACCCGTCCAAACAGAAGGATTCAGGAGGTTCGATCACGCCCGATAACTCGGGCGCGGAAAGCCACTCGACGATCACGACGATCGCGGAATCCCCGGTCAGAAAGGGCGTGATCTGGTGCGGGTCAGACGATGGCTACGTCCAAGTCACTCAGGACGAAGGCAAGACATGGACGAATGTTGTCAAAAATATCAAGGGGCTGCCGCCCAATATCTGGTGCTCCCGGATCGAGGCGTCGCATTTCGATGCCGGGACCGCCTATGCCTCTTTTGACGGCCACCAGACGGATGATTACGCCCCCTATATATTTAAGACCACGGACTTAGGCAAAACCTGGAAACCGATCAAGGCTAATCTTCCCTTCGGCTGGGTCCGCGTCGTGCGCGAGGACCTGAAGAATAAAAATTTATTGTTTGCCGGAACGGAGTTCGGCATTTTCGCCTCGCTCGACGGCGGGACAAGCTGGTTTTCGCTGAAAAACAACCTTCCGACCGTGACCGTCTATGACATCGCCATCCATCCCCGGACAAACGACCTCATTATCGGGACGCACGGCCGGGGCATCTGGATCATGGATGACATTTCATTCCTCCAGGAAATGAGGCCCGAAGTGCTGGCCAAGGACAGCCACCTCTTCGGAGTTTCTCCGGCCACGGCGTTCTATATGTCCTCGATCCGGGATCCGTTCGGCAAACCCGGCTTCGCCGGGAAAAACAGGCCGTTCGGACTGACGATCACGATCTATACGAAAGCCGAACCCAAGGAACAACCCAAGGCGATGGCCACCAACGCCCAAGGACGAATGGTTTTCGAGACCAAATTCCCTAAAAAAGCAGGTCTGCAGCGGTTCACCTGGAACTTGATGTTTGGGCCCGAAAAGGACGGAAAAAAAATCACGCCGTCGGCGGCAATAGGACTCCTTTCCCCCTTAACCCTGCCGGGCGAGTACACGATCACTCTCGATGTCGATGGCACGAAATCCCAAGCAAAGACGGCCATCGCCCCCGATCCTCGGCTGGCCATGAACGAGGACGATCGGGCCCTCCTGTACGAAACGGTGGCGCAAACAATGATCGTCACCCAAAGAATGGCCCTGGCCGTGACGGCCGCGCGGAATCTTCGTGACCAGATCCCCAAACTCGATGAGGGACTGAAGAAAGCGGCCCCGGCTTCCGACGCTCTGGCCCAGGCCGCAAAAGCCTTTACCGAAAAGGCCGGGGCCTTGGCTGATGAGATCATCCCCAAGGAATTGCTCTCTTTAAATTCGCGCGAACTATCGCTCCGCGGCGGTTCGATCAACCAGATCCTGATGTCTTTAGGGAACTCACTGGCGAGCTTTCCCGGCCCTCCGACCGCCACCGAGATCCGGCAGGTCGGAGAAATCGAAGAGATCGTGGCTTCATGGGTTCGTCGGTTGAACGAATTGATCGCGACCGACCTGCCGAAGCTCAACGAGGTGCTGAAAGCGCATAACGTCCCGCTGTTGACGGTTCCCCAGGAGATCAAATAGAAGGAGGAAGCCGGCGGGTGGTGAAGCTCCGATCCGCGTAGAAATTGATCCGGAAGGAATTCGATTTCCGCGGGATCATCATGCAGGAGTCGTTGAGCCTGACGCCTATGGACGCTGCATCGACCTTCTGGAAAAGAAACTTCTGCTCCTCGAGCGGCCAGCCCCGGTAGCCGGGCGAAAACCTTTTGCTCGGCCAAAGTCCTCGGCGCAACGCTTCTTCCACAATGCGGCGCTCGGCCTGCTTGAAGACCTGGACGATCGCGTCCGTCCCGAAGGCATCCAGGATGAGCCCTTTGAGCATGTCGCCCTCTTTGAACGCCGTTTCGATCTCGGCCTCAAGCGCCGGTCCGATGGTCACGACGCCGAGGGCGACCATGACCGCTTTGTCGAAGATGCGGTTCCCGTTTGTTTCTTCGTGACGGATAATCGTATAAGCCGCCTTAGGCGCCAACAGAGCTGGAAGGCGGCTTTCGGTGTCCTTCAATAGAGCGAGCAGGGAAGGGGCCGCCGATCTCAATCCGTTCCTGCTGCCGAGGCGAACAAGGACTTTTCCTTCGTCCCAGCGAAAGTCAAAGTCAGCGAGGATGATCTGCTCGGCCATTTTGGGTAACATCGTGACCGGCTCTTGGCTGCCTGTCAAAGGATATCCGGAAGCCTATCGAATCCATTGTTCTTCGCGTCCCTCCGCATGATCCTTTCGAGTTCTTTCCGGAGGGCTTCGTCGGCGAGATTCGGCGGTGTCTCGTCCAGGATCTGCTCGACCCGGTCATGGGCCCGGTCATCCATGGACTTCCGGCCTTGCGATACCCAGGCATCATACGTGTCCCTGTCCGCGAGCCGGGGGAACGTATGCTCGAGCCGATACCATTTCCGCGTATGGGGCATGGTCATGAACTGGGTCTCGGGTTTGAAACCCTCGAAAAGGCGCAAAGCCAGGGGGTCTTCTCTCTGGGCGATCCCTTCAATCAGTCTGTAGGCCATTCCGCAGATCTCATTGTCGACCAGAAGCTTTTCCAGGCTCTGCGTGCTTTCGAAATTCAGCATGCCCGCGCCCGAGATGACATTGATGCCGGCCAGCGCGGCGAGCGTCGCGCCCATGCCCGACTCCAGCCCGGCTTGCGCGTCGTCGATCTTCGCGTCGCTCAAACCCATATAGGCATGCGTCGGAAGCTTGAGGTATTTGCCGATCTGGGCATAAGCCATATCGATCATCATCGTCTCGATCGCGCCCATCGGCGTCGTGCCTTTCCGCATGTCGAAGCTCGCCGGGGAACCTCCGAAGATCACCGGGGCGCCGTGTTGAGCGAGCTGGCAGATGACGAGCCCGGCCAGGTTCTCGGCCACATGCTGGACGAGGGTCCCGGCGATCGTTACGGGCGAGGTCGCGCCGGTCAATCCCATGGAAATGAGCTCCGAGGGAATTCCGGCCCGGGCGCAGTCGATGAGGCTCTGCGTGGTCAGATTGCTCCATTTCAGGGGAGGTGAGGGGCAGGCGTCGAAAATGGCCAGAGGCTTGCGCCGGAGCTCTTCGTCCCCGCCGCGAACGGCAGCCAGCATTTCGAACATCGGCCGGAATCCTTCGGTCCGGAACGTTCCGGTCACGACCGGTTTGGACGAGAATTGAAGGCCGAGATAAAGCCGGTAGCTGTCGGCGATGATCTCGGGAACATCGCTGCTGACCAGGGCCGTACTCTGAAAATGGATGTGCTCGCAGCTTTCGGTCAGGCGGGCCAGCCGGACAAGGTCGGCCGTCTCGGGCTTCCGCTCCTGCTGCGTGGAGTGATCGAGGATCTTCACGGCCGCCGATCCCGGGTCAAAATGGACGTTGTCATGCCCGACGACGAATTCCTTCCTGCCGGTGCGGTCATAGAGCTTGACCGTTAAAGGGGTTGAGGCGAGAGAATCTTCGATGAGCTTCCGGTTGATAAGAACTCTGAGGTTCGTCTCGTCTACCGGCATGCCCGCTTCTTTGAAGAGCGAGCGGGCTTCCGCGTTCTCAACAAAAACCCCGTGCCGCCCCAAAAGGAGAAAAGCCTCGTCAACGATCTTTTCGATGAACGACCGGCTGAGAAGTTCGACTTTAGGTCGTGTGGTCCGGATCATGCGAGCCCCCTCTTCGGCCCGATTTCCTTGGCCAGTCTGACGGCTTCGAGGGCGTTCTCTCCGTATCCGTCCGCGCCGATGTCCGAGGCCCATCTCTTGTTCACGGGCGCCCCGCCGACCAGAACTTTGAACTGCTGGCGAAGACCGCGCTCCTTGAGCATCTCGATCAGCCGGCGCTGGTTGAGCATCGTCGTGGTGAGCAGGGCGGAGAGGCAGATGAGATCTGCATCCATCTCCAGGGCCTTGTCGATGAACCTTTCCAGCTTGACATCGGCCCCCAGATCCATGACATCGAAACCGTTGGCCGAGAGCATCGAGGCGACGAGGTTCTTGCCGATATCGTGGATATCGCCTTCGATCGTTCCGATGACGACCTTTCCGCGGGAAAAATGTTCTGCCTGGGATGCTTTCAGGGCGGGCTTGAGGACGGCCATCACGGCCTTCATGCATTCGGCGCTGCTGATGAGCTCGGGCAGGAAATATTCGCCCTTCTCCCACAGAATCCCGGCCTTTTGAATGCCGGGGATGTAGCCTTTCTCGATGACCTCATGCGGGTCAAATTTTTCGGAGAGGGCTCTTTTGGCCAGAGTTTCAGCCGCCTCCTTATTTCCCGTGACGACGGCCTCTGCCATCGAATTGAAAAGACGATCTTTAGACTCCATGGTTACTCCTTTGAAAATTATCCAAAATGCGCTTTCCAGGCTATGAGTTCCAAGCTTTAAACTCCAAGGCTTCGATGAACATCGTTTGGAATTCGGCGTCTTTCGCCAGGCTCAAATGGCGGACCCTGTTCGCAAGCCTCTCACAGCGAATGCGCTCGGGGCGGGACAAGAGCAAAGCCTTGGCGCCAGCGAGCGAGGAATTGCCCACGAAAAAGATCTTTTTTCGGTCAATGCAGGGGAGCAGCCCCAGTTTCATGCTGTGGGGGATGTTGAGATAGTTGCCGAATGCGCCGGCGACGTATATGCCGTCCAGGTCTTTGACTGCCATTTTATTCTTCGCCAGCAATATCCGAATGCCCGTCTTTACGGCCGCAACGGCGAGCTGGACTTCACGAATATCTTGCTGGTTCAGGGAGAGATCGTTCGTCACCTCAATCTTCTTGGCTGGGCCCAGGATATGACCCTGGGCAGAAATAAAGCCCTTATCCAACGCGACGGCGATAATGTCGATCAGGCCCGTGCCGCACACGCCGCGGGCCGGCTCGCCGGCGATCGTTTCCACGACCAGCCTGTCTTTGAATCCGGCCTTATAAACGGCCCCGGGCAGGGCGAGCATCCCGCAACTGATCGTCATCCCTTCGAAGGCCGGGCCGGCCGCCGTCGAAGTCGCCGTGAAACGGGCCCTTCTTTTGAGGACGATCTCCCCATTTGTGCCCAGATCGACGAATAGAAAATTCCCCTTTTGATGCTCCAGGTCGACCGCCGACAGGCCTGCGGAGATGTCGCCGCCGACGAAACTCTTGATGTTCGGGGCAATATAGACTCGACCCAAGGGAGAGATCGCAAGTCCCGACTCGACCGCCGGCAGCGCGGGAAGGACAGAAAAAACGGCCTGATAGGGCGACACGGCCAGGGTCGTGACAGGCAGGCCGAGGAGCAGATGATTCATGGCCGTATTCCCGGCCACGACAGCTTCATACACGGAATCCGACGAAACTTGATTCCTGCGGAGCAGGCCCCCGACCATCTCGTTAAGACCACCAACAATGGCCGTCCGGAGGTCCTCGAGCTTACGGGGATCGGCATACGCCGCCGTGATCCTGGAGACCACATCCGCTCCGTATTTTACTTGGGCGTTCAGTCCGGCGGTCGAATCGAGAGACTTCCCTGTGTTGAGATCGAGGAGCTCGACGATCACCGTCGTCGTTCCGAGATCGACGGCGATCCCGAAGTCCCGGCCTGTCGTGTCTCCCGGCTCGATCGCGAGCAACTCCTTGTCGGCATAAAGGACGGCGGTCCATTCGGCGGCAGCAGGGGCGAGTTGATGATTTTGAGCAAAGCGCCGGAGAGTTTCCAAGGACAGGTGAAGCTCGACGTTTGGAAACCGGCGCTGGATAAAATCCAAAAGGGAATCCGGAGAAGCCAAATCGGGCTTTTGAGCCGACAGGCTGATCTTCTTAACAGCTGGGTCAAGGGTTAGAGAACGGCCGACTCCATGGCTGAGCACGGGCATGTGGAGAAGCAAGGATTCGAGGGGAATACGGATGGCCATGTCCCCCTCGACCCTGGCCCGGCAGGCGAGCCGGAAGTTCGCCGGAAGTTTCCTCCGGGCTAATAAAGAACGCTCTTCATCGCTGGCCGAAGGAAGGGCGCCGCGGACGATCTCCACAATACATTTGCCGCACAACCCGCGCCGGCCGCAGTAAAGGCTGAGGCGAAGGCCGGCGTCTTCGAGGACGTCAGACAAAATCTTGCCGGATGCGACTTTCAAAACCCGGCCTTCAGGCAGGATCTTCAGAGCGTGGCTCATATCCGGCCTCTATTCGCGGCGACACGATTTTTTCCCGCCGTCCAAAAGAAATAGGCGGGCAGTCCGGCCAGAATGAGGCCTGCCCCGGCCAGGGCTTGAACCGGCCGGGAAAATATCACGGCGATAAAAATGACAAGATTGAAAACGACGTAAAGGATCGGCAGGACGGGATATCCCCAGGCCCGGAACGGCCGTTCGCGGTCAGGCACTTTCCGCCGGAGGACGAGCACGGAGAAGCCCGTGGCGGCGAAAAAGAGGACCAGGGCGAACGCCACATATTCGATCAGGCTCTGATAGGTTCCGGAGAGACAGAGGAGGCTGGACCAGATCATCTGAGCCAGGATGGCCTTTGTCGGGACCCGAAAACGGGGATGGACGAAGGAGAGGTTTTTGAAGAAAAGCCCGTCCCTGGCCATGGCGAAGGAAACGCGCGGAGAATAAAGGATGTTCGCGCTCAGGCAGCCCAGCACGGCGACGGCGACGACGGCCGAAAAAAGCCGGGCGATCCCGGGCCCGAAGAGGCGGACCGCGGCCAATTCACCGATTCGAAGAACTCCGTCCATCTCGTTCACCGGAAGAGCCATACTATAAACGATATTCGCCAGCAAATAAAGCGCGGCCACGGCCGCTGTGCCCAGGACGAGCGAGCGGGGGATCGTCTTGCGCGGATTCCGGATTTCCTCAGCCGTGCAGCTCACGGAATACCAGCCGTCATAAGTCCAGATGACGGCCAGGAGAGCGGCCCCAAAATATGTCCATGAAGGGATGCGGCCTACCGGAAAAAACGGGACCAGATTTTGAAAGCCCGGTTTCTTGCCGATCATGAGACCGAGAGCTGCGAACGCTAGGAGGGCTGCGATCCGGAGGCCTGTCATCAAGTTCTGGAAACGAGCTCCGCCCTGGATGCCGAAATAATTGAGCCCGGAAAGGATCATGATCGACAGAATGGCCGTGACATGCCCTGCGCTCAGGCTAAGATGGATCGGGCCCAGGTTAAACGCGCACAGCATATGCCCGGAAGAGAGAGCTGGAACCAAAGACCCAAAATATTCCGCGAAACCTATAGCCAAGGCGGCAATCCCGCCGCCCCCGATGATCCAAAAAAAAGTCCAGCCATAGAGAAAAGAAACGGATGACCCATAGGCTTCTTTGAGATATACATAGGGCCCACCCGAGCCTGGATAGAGCGTTCCAAGCTCGGCGTATGTCAATGCGCCGAGGGTCGTTATAATCCCGCCCATGATCCAAACCAGCCAGATCAGGCTAGGGGAGGGGAGGCCTGAGGCAATGATCCCAGTGGTAAGGAAGATCCCGGAACCGAACACGGACCCTATGACTAGAAACAGGGAATCTGCGAGGCCCAATTTTCGGGCAAGCTCAGTCAATTTATTTCCTTTTAAATAATCTTATCTTGTTGATTTTAATGCGATTATAAGCTTTTTATTTATAATTCAGCCTCATTATATGAAAAGCCTGCTAAAACATCAATGAAATGAGTTTTCCTATTCTTTGCCACTTTTCTTATATTCCTTAATTATCCCAGATTTATTTTGTTTAACCCAAGTTATTGACAGTTTCTTTTTCATCGAATATCAGGTTTTTGACTTCTTAAAACCAATGAAATAACATTTTATATATTACTTATCCCATATATTATATCGGTATTATGTAATATAATGACAATGATAATTTTTTTAACGTCCTTAAGAAGCCTTAAAAAAGATAATGGATCATCAAGAAGTTCTTCGTCTTTTTATTTATTTTTCATCTATTTTTTTGGCTTCGTTTTTATTGGCCGTGTATAAAAATCTTTTTTTTAGATTATTTTTCTTGTAACCCGTGGTATTTAAATAAATTCTATTTATGTCGGCCGGCCGACATTTCTCTTTTAAAACGCTTGAAATTTCAGCGTATTTTAAGTATCTTATTCTTGCCTTTCAGTTTTATGACCGCTATTTGAACCAAGGAGAAGGGCTTGATTATCGCTGTCACGAATCAAAAAGGCGGAGTAGGGAAGACCACCACGGCCGTGAATGTCTCCGCTGCGCTCGCGTTGAGCGGATGCCGGGTATTGCTTGTTGACGCCGATTCCCAAGCTCATAGCACAAAGTCGTGCGTTAAGGACCCAAACAGCAACGAGAAATCTCTCTATGATGTTCTGATGCACCCGGAACAAAAGATCCAAGCTGCGATCATGAAGTCCACGATTCCGGGTTTGGATGTCGTTATTTCGCGAGTATCCATGGCTAAGCTTGAATCGTCGCTCCTCGGCCAGATCGATGGGCATTTTAGGTTAAAAGACGTCTTGGAACCTGTCCGCGAACGGTATGAATTCATCTTGATCGATACGCCGCCAACCTTGGCCTTGATTACCCTGAACGCCCTCGTCGCTGCCTCTCATCTTTTGATTCCTATTCAAGCTTCGTACTTGTCTCTCGAGGGCACAGACGATCTGCTTGAAACAATCGAGAAGGTAAGGCGTGTCGCAAATCCAAAGCTGCAGATCCTAGGCATCCTGATCACACTCCATGACAGCCGGACAAATATTGCCCGGGACGTCGTCGAACGCATCCAGCGTGTTTTCGGCGAAAAGGTTTTTCATACGTATATATCTAAAAGCGTCAAGATCGAAGAATGCCCGGCCTACAAGGAATCGATTTTTACGTATGCGGGCAACTCGGTTGGCGCGCTGCAATATAAAAAAGTCGCCGAGGAGATATTGAAACGTGCAAAAAACTAAGCGCTCAGGACTTCCAGACAATATAGGTATGCGACATGATACGCATTTCGTCGAATTCATTTCGAGAACAGTCGCGGCGCCTCTAGTCCGATTGATCTCCCTTGACCGTATCGATCCGAATCCCCATCAGGCCCGAAGTGAATTGGGGAATATCGAAGAGCTGATGTCCTCGATCAAATCTAAGGGTGTTTTAGAGCCTATCCTTGTCCGTCCCCGCAGAGACCGATATGAGATCATTGCTGGCGAGCGCCGGTTCGTGGCCTCGAAGAACGTCGGTCTTAAAGAAATTCCGTGCATTGAAATGAACGTCACGGATAATGAGGCCATGGAGATCTCGCTCATTGAGAATCTCCAGCGCAAAGACCTTGATGTTTTTGAGGAGGCAGACGGACTCGGAACTCTGATCGATATCTATGGCTACAGCCACGCCCAAATCTCGGAAAAAATTGGAAAGGCCCGCTCTACGATCACGGAGATCATCAATATCAGCAAGATCCCGGCGCCGATCCGTAAACTGTGCCAGGCGAGTTCTATCGATAAAAACCGCAGCCTTCTCATCGAGATCTCTAAACTAAAAAATGTGGAGGAAATGAAGACAGTTATAGATAATATTAGAGAGCGGGGTCTCAAAAGAGAGGATACGCGCGACCTGACAAAGCTTCTTAAGGGCAAAGAGACAGATAAGAAAAAACCGAAATATTATGTCTTCAATTATAGTCCCAAGGAAGACCGTTCCTGCCGGATCCATATCGAATTCAAAAAAGAATCCGTCAGCCGCCAGGAAATTATTCGCATTCTTGAAGATCTTCTTGCTAAGTTGAAGACAAATCAATAATATTTTTACGCTTCAATTAGAATCTCTTTCTTGAACTTAAAGAAATCCAAATGAACAAAAATTCATTGACCTATTTGCCTTTAGGAAGAATCAGGCCTCTTATGCATAGCTTAAATATGTAAAGAAGAACAGTGAGCTTTCGAAAGCGTCTTATGGCCTAATGGCCAAATCGCATTAGTTTACATAATAACTCTTATGCGACTCATAATTCATATACTTTTCAACCTATTTATTTTCAACTAGATATGATAATTACGAAGTTTTTTGTCAATTTCAAGACAATATATTGCGCGTTTGTCCAAGCTAATCGGCTTATATTGATGTTGATAATATCAGGCTTGTCTTAATTTTGCCTTAGCTCTATCATAAATTAATGCCCCCTTTATAAATTCCGTTTCTTTTATTAAGCTAATTCTTGACCCAAATTTTCTAATGATTTTTGCGTTTAGGCTAATAAGAGCTCGGTTCGGGACCAGAGGCATGGAGTTGAACGATCACCCAACGTCCGTCTCGTCTCTCCAAAACGCCGCTGATTCTCAGGCCTTCTATGACAAACGTTTTGCCCTTTTCAACTTCTTTCCAAGACAGTACTTCAGAGAACCAGGCGGCCTCTCCGGACCTGTGGACTTTGATCCTTTGGTCCTTAAGCCCAATCTCTATCCGGTCAACGGACGTAAAATATTTATCTATATATGCCTGGGTCATCTTCCAGCCCACGCGCCGGTCTAAAGGATTGCTGCCAAAGACGACGAGATCCTCATCGTGGGCATAGACTTCGGCCACTCCTTCCCTATTTCTTGTTTGAAAAGCTTTTATATATCGCTCAAGTACGGCCTTGACGGCCGCTTTTTCAGTGTCAATATCTATGGCCGGCTGGGCTTTCTGATGAAGATCCTCGTTCAAAGATGCGTTCATAGAAACGGTGCAAGCGGCCAACAGAACCGCCAAAATAGCTTTGGTCGCTAATTTTCTCATCATCCTCTCCCTCTTTAAACTCAATTTTATTTTAATGTTCTATTTCGGGATCGAAATGCTAGACCTAATGTTGGCCAAAGGATAACAATTGCGGAGCAAGGTGTCAAATTCCGATAGAAGCTATAAAAAAATAGCTGCGGGGAAGAATAACCTGAATCCTGCATCAAATATAGTGGATGAACTTGATAAATGAAAAATATTGAGCGATTCATATGATATTTAGGGCTCATTCTTAACCTAACTAAAAGGTAAGTTAAGAAAAAAGTTCTTTGATCAGCTCAATATGAATATAACTTGCTGATATCATTATGGTTATGTGATATTTTAGCAATCATTTATTAAAAAATTCAGGCAGGATTCAGGTTTAATTCTCCCCGGCCTAATTTTCGGCAAAAATTAGGCAAAATTCCCTGCCTGATTTTTCATGTTATCCCCGATTATTTGTCCCCGAAAGGAGATTATCGGAGGAAAAAAAAGGGCCTGTCTTTCCCCTTTTCTAAAGGGGAATACCCGGGAATTCGGGATTGTTCCTAAAAATAGGGATTTGTCTTTAAAGAAAAGACGACACGTTATATCGCGTGTAAGATAGACAAAACAGGCGAGTTATGACAATCCTTGCCCCCCGGCTTTGGCCAGTCGTACGGTACTCCAGAAGGAATGTTTCGGCGGCAGTCGGTCTATGCCTCTGGCCCCAGCGGTGATGTCCGTGGATCGACCGAGGTCTGTTTCGTTGGAGATATTCGACTGTTCTCCCCGGGCTTTAGCGATCGCCTTTCTCTGCTCCTCGGTCGGCCCGCCCCATTCAAAGCCGATCGTCACCGCCGCTCCGGGCTGAGCGCCGATGCCCGCGGCATTGTCTTGGACGCGATTCAAGGGGACGGCGAATTCATAGACGAGCGATTTTTGCGGGGAGGCATATTTGAACATGGCCGGCAGGACGCCAGGAGGGACGGGAGATAATCCGGTTTTTTTGGTCACGACTTCGGATGCGTAATAACTATAAAAGGGCTTGGAGCGTATCTGGGCCTTCTGGTCCTCGGAGACGGCGCTATCCTTTTCCAGCAGGGCGATGAATTCTTCGGCCGTGATCCGTTTCCTCAGGAAATGAATACCATAATTTTTATTTCTGTTCCCTTCGGTGTCGACATAAAGCGTGATCCCCACGTCTTCGATCGTGCTCCGGAGTTTCGAGTCTTTGATGATGAACAGGACATACAGCTTTTGGGCGTCATTGCGGAAGGCATATTGGATTCCTCCTTTTTCCCATTCGGCGAGCGCCGCCCCTTCCCATTCATTCGCCGCTCCGTCGAGCTTGGGGGGTTGGTTCGTCCAGACGCTTTCTGTCGTCTTGTCCTCCGCGGCCCGACCGGAGATTGCCGGCAGAATCGCCAGGGCCAAAACCATGCTCAGAATTAAAAAAGACATCTTTTTCATTCTCATTAAACTTCTCCTCGCGCCTCTTAAAAACCTCATTGTTTAAGTATGAAGAATCCCATCCCAAAAATCAACTCCCCTCACGTCATGACGCGGTTTCTCAGATAAAATGATTGCCACCCCCCAAAAAATCCCCGGCTGTGATTGCAGCCGATCTTAGAAAAAAAAGCCGTTCGGACCTACCTTGGTGCGAGCCCAAGCAGCCTTCGAACCGGGGATTACAGTCCTTTACTCATCGCGTTGAGGAAGTCAGAGTTCGTCTTCGTCCTTCCCAGTTTATCGATCAGCAGCTCCATGGCCTCGACTTCCGAAAGCTGGCTGAGGACCTTCCGCAGGATCCAGATCCGGTTGAGGTCGTTCTCCTCGATCAGCAGTTCCTCTTTTCTCGTCGCGGACCGGTTGATATCCATGGCCGGGAAGGTGCGCTTATCCACGAGCCGGCGGTCAAGGTTGATCTCCATGTTGCCCGTTCCCTTGAACTCTTCGAAAATGACTTCATCCATCCGGCTCCCGGTGTCGATCAGGGCCGTGGCGATGATGGTCAAGCTTCCGCCTTCCTCAATTTTCCGTGCTGAGCCGAAGAACTTCTTGGGCTTGTTCAAGGCGTTGGCATCGATACCGCCCGAAAGGACTTTACCCGACGGAGGAATGATGGCGTTGTGCGCCCGGGCGAGGCGGGTGATGCTGTCGAGCAGGATGACGACGTCTCGCTTGCTCTCGACGAGACGCTTGGCCTTTTCAAGAGCGATGTTGGCGACCTGCGCATTTCGCCCCGGCGGCTCGTCGAAGGTCGACGCGACAACTTCGCCGCTGACGCTGCGCTGGAAGTCCGTCACCTCTTCGGGCCGTTCGGCGACGAGAAGGACGATCAGGAAGATCTCAGGGTGGTTCTTCTCGATGGATTTGGCGATGGTCTTGAGGAGGGTCGTTTTTCCGGCGCGCGGAGGCGAAACAATCAGCCCTCTCTGGCCTTTGCCGATCGGAGTCATCAGCTCCATGATCCGGGCGTTGAGGTTCTTGGGATTGCCGTCCTGGAGCTTGATCATCTCGTTAGGGTAAATAGGCGTCAACTTCTCGAAATGGATGTTCCGGCGTTGGTCGATGCAGATGTCCGGTTCCATGAAATTGATGGCTTCGATCTTGATCAGGGCGAAATATTTTTCGCCGTTCTTGGGCGGCCGGACGATGCCCGAGATCGTGTCGCCCGTCCGGAGCTGGAACTTCCGGATCTGGGACGGGGACACATAGATATCATCCTGGCTGGGCAGATAGCTGAATTCCGGCGCGCGGAGAAAGCCGAAGCCGTCCTCCAGGCACTCGAGGACGCCCTCCGAGAATAGCAGTCCTTGTTTTTTTGCCTGGGCTTCCAGGATTTTAAAAGTCAGGTTGTGTTTATTGTCTTTTTCTAGCTCTTCGTCAGGAATGCCGATCTGTTCGGAGATCTTGAGCAGCTCCTTCGTCTCCTTGCCTTCAAGGTCGATCAGGCTGAACTCTTTCAATTCTTTCGTTTCTCTCGTCATGGTTTACCTCTCATTAGTGCGTTAAAGGGGGTTCTTTTGGGGTTTCGCTCCCCTCCCCTTCCCGGGTCGGGATTTCTTCAAGGACCTCTTCCTTGGCCTTCTTTCTTCGTCCGATTTTTAGGGGAAGTTCCTTGGTCAAGACGATCTTCAGGACTTCCTCCATATTTTCCACCAAATGGATCTTCATGTCGTGTAGGACGTTCTTCGGAAGGTCTTTAAGGTCAGGCCTGTTATCGAGGGGCAGGATCGCTTCCCGGATGCCTTCGCGATGGGCGGCGATCAATTTCTCTTTAATACCGCCGACCGGAAGCACCTTGCCTCGGAGCGTGATCTCGCCGCTCATGGCCACCTTCTTGCTCACCGGGATCTCCGTGAGCAGCGACAGGATGGCGATGGCGAACGGGATCCCGGCCGAAGGTCCTTCCTTGGGCGTCGAGCCCTCAGGCACATGGACGTGGATGTCGAAATTCTTCGTGACATCCTTGGCGACATTAAGCTCGAAGATCTTGGCCCGAACGTAGCTGAACGCCGCCTGGGCCGATTCCTGCATGACTTCTCCGAGCTGTCCGGTCAGGGTGAAATTACCCTTGCCGTGGACCTTGTTAGCCTCAAACGTCAGCAGCTCGCCGCCGAATTCCGTCCAGGCCATGCCGATGGCCACGCCGATTTCGTCCTCTTTATCGATCTCTGAGCGCCGGAATTTGGGAACGCCGAGGTGCGCTTCAAGGTTCTTGAGCGTCACTTTCTCTTTGTAGTCCCTGCCCTTCATGACGACCTTTTTAACGACCTTACGGCAGATCGAAGTGATCTCGCGCTCCAGGCTCCGTACGCCGGCCTCCCGCGTGTACTCGTTGATGAGCTTCACAATAGCCTTGTCCGAGATCTCCAGGTTCTTGTTCAAAAGCCCGTGGATTTTCAGCTGTTTCAGCCATAGGAACCGCTTGGCGATCTGGAGTTTCTCATCCTCGGTGTAGCCGGGGAGTCGGATGATCTCCATGCGGTCCACGAGCGGCCGCGGGATGGGCTCGAGCAGGTTGGCCGTCACGATGAACATGACCTGGGATAGGTCGAAGTCCGTGTCGATATAATGGTCGAGGAACGTGCTGTTCTGCTCGGGATCGAGAACTTCCATGAGCGCCGAGGCTGGGTCGCCCCGGAAATCCATGCTCATCTTGTCCACTTCATCCAAAAGGAAGACAGGATTCTTTGTCCCCGCCCGTTTGATCATTTGAATGATCCGGCCCGGGTAGGAGCCGATGTACGTCCGGCGGTGGCCCCGGATCTCGGCCTCATCGCGAACGCCGCCCAACGACAGGCGGACGAATTTCCGGCCCGTGGCCCGCGCAATCGACCGCCCCAGGGAGCTTTTCCCCACGCCGGGCGGGCCGATCAGGCCCAGGATGACGCCTTTGGGATTTTTAACGAGCTGCCGGATGGACAGGAATTCAAGGATACGCTCCTTGACCTTTTCCAATCCATAGTGGTCTTCATTGAGGATCTTTTCAGCTTCCTTGAGGTTGCGTTTTTCGCGGGATTTTTTGTTCCAGGGCAACGACAGCAGCCAGTCCAGGTAGTTCCGGCAGACCGTGGCTTCAGCCGACATGGGCGGCATGGTCTCGAGCCGCTCAATCTCCTTCCGGGATTTCTCGTCCGCGTCAGGCGGCATCTTGGCCGCGGCCACTTTTTTCTTAAGCTCTTCGAGCTCGCCGGCCTGGTCGTCTTTTCGCTGGCCGGGTGTTCCCGCCGGGGTGAATATATTCGGCCCGCCTTCCCGGGCAAACGGGACCTTGCGCCGGTTCAGAGCCTTTCCATCTTTACGGAGGTTCGTCTGGATTTTATAAAGCTCATTTTCAAGGAGGAAATTGAGGCGGCGGATCCGTTCTCGGCTGTTGACCGTCTCGAGCAGATTCTGTTTCTCTTCGAGCGGGAGATAGAGGTGAGACGAGATGATGTCCGCAATGCGGTCGGGCGTGTGATCGCGGAGCGCCGGGATGATAGATTGAAAATTCGTGTTCTGGCTGAGCTTGAGATAGTCCTCGAAAAGGACGAGCACATGCTTCAGCTCTTCCTGGGTCTCCTTCGCCGGCTCCTCCAAGATCTTGATCTCCTTGGCCAGGACCTGATAGAAAGGATAAGAGCTGACGAATTCCAGGATCCGGGCCCGCCTCTTCCCCTCGACGATGACTTTGACGTTTTTCTCGTCCATCTGGACGGTCCGGATGACCTTGGCCGTGATGCCCATGGAATAGATGTCTTTGGGGCTCGGGTTATCGAGCGAAGCGTCCATCTGGGCCGAGAGCATGATGAGGTTGTTGGCCCCGGCCGCTTTTTCAAGCGCCTGGATCGACGACGCCCGGCCGATAATGAAGGGCACCAGGGTCGAAGGAAAAACGACGAGGTCTCTGAGCGGGATAAGGGGGACGTTCTTCAGAATCTCATAATGTTCGCCTGAATTTTCCATGGTCACACTCCGATGGCTTGCTTGATCCGGTCGAAGCTCAGCTCCTTCTCTTCTACCATCCGCTTCGTAATCCGAATCTTGGCTGTTTTCTTGGAAGATGGCAGATAGAACATGATGTCGAGCATGAGGTCCTCGATGATCGTCCGGAGCCCGCGGGCGCCGAGCTTGCGCTCGAGCGACTTCTGAGCGATGGCCCGTAGGGCTTCTTCCGAGAACTCCAGCCCGACGCCTTCCATTTCGAAGAGCTTTTGATATTGCTTGATAATGGCGTTCTTGGGTTTCTTCAGGATGTCCACGAGGTCGTTGACGCCGAGCTCGGTGAACGTTGCCACAATCGGGATCCGGCCGATGAGCTCGGGGATGAGGCCGTATTTGATCAAGTCCTGCGGGATGAGCTCGCTTAAGAGTTCGGCCGTCACATCCGGCTTTTTCAGTTTCATCTCAGATTTAAAGCCGACGACCGATTTTCCCATTCTCTGGGCGATGATCCGGTCGAGCCCGACGAAGGCTCCCCCGCAGATGAAGAGGATGTCCGTCGTGTCGACGGGGATGAACTCCTGATAGGGATGTTTGCGACCGCCCTGGGGCGGGATGTTGGCCACAGTCCCCTCGATGATCTTGAGGAGCGCCTGCTGGACGCCCTCACCCGAAACGTCTCGGGTGAGGGAGGGGCTGTCGCCCTTTCGACTGATCTTGTCAATCTCATCGATGTAGACGATGCCTTTCTGCGCCTTGGAAATGTTTCCCTTGGCCGCCTGGAAGAGCTTCAGGACGACATTCTCGACGTCCTCCCCGACATAGCCAGCTTCGGTCAGCGTCGTGGCGTCGGCGATGGAGAACGGCACGGACAGGATCTTGGCCAGGATTTGGGCCATGAGCGTCTTCCCCGTCCCGGTCGGCCCGATGAGCAAGATGTTGCTCTTAGCGATCTCGACATCCGAGCTCACCCGGGGCATGGTGATCCTTTTGTAATGGTTGTAAACGGCCACGGAGATCTTTTTCTTTGCTATCTCCTGGCCGACGATATATTCGTCCAAGGCGTCTTTGATCTCGCTCGGCGTCGGAAAGCCGCCCACCGTCTTCGTTTCGTCCTCTTTCACCCTGTCCGAAAGGACCATGGAATGGGCGACCTCGATGCAATTGTCGCAGATGAAGATGCCGCCCGGACCGGCGATCAATTTCTTGACCTGGGTCTGGTTGCGGTTGCAGAAGTTGCACTTGACCAGCGTGTTCATCTTATGTTGGGTACCGTCATCCATGTTATTTCTGTTCTTTTCAGCCCGGCCTTAAAGGCGCGGAACTACGCCCCGGATCTTATTTCTTGGCCTGGGTCCTCGCCGTAATGATCTGGTCGATCAGACCGTAGTCCTTCGCCTGGATTGCGGTCATGATGAAATCCCGCTCGATGTCAGCCTGGATTTTGGTCCTTGGCTGGCGCGTGTGTTTGACCAGGATGTGATAAATATTTTCCCTGATCCGGAGGATCTCTTTGGCCTGGATGGCGATGTCCGACGCCTGGCCCTGGTATCCCCCGGAGGGCTGATGGAGAATGATCCGGGAATTGGGCAGAGATATCCGTTTTCCTGGGGTGCCTGCGGCCAGCAGCACGGCGGCCATGCTGGCGGCCTGGCCCACGCAGATGGTAGATATATCATTGTTTATGAATTGCATGGTGTCGTAGATTGCGAGACCTGCGGTAATGCTTCCGCCGGGCGAATTGATATAGAGCGAGACCTCTTTTTCCGGGTTCTCGGCCTCCAGGTAAAGAAGCTGGGCCGTGACCAGATTGGCCAAAT
Organism: Candidatus Aminicenantota bacterium; assembly: GCA_022866045.1. Taxonomy (GTDB): domain Bacteria; phylum Acidobacteriota; class Aminicenantia; order Aminicenantales; family UBA4085; genus JALHTW01. Next base: position 68,167 of record JALHTW010000126.1, read on the forward strand.
CATCGTTAATCTCCGTCCCGAGGAAAATGATATTGTCCTTAAGCAGCCTCGAATAAATGTCATAGGCGCGTTCTGTTCTTCCGTCCTGTTCGACAACGAAGGGGATTAAAGTCATGGGAATAATAACGGTCAGGTTATTCTATTATAGCCTCTTCGACCAAAAAGTCAATGGTCTTCCTCATAAGAAGGTTCGTTTTCAGGTTCTCTCGGCGGTCCTCCTGGTTGAAAGTCTCGATTGCCCGGCCCAGAGGGATGTTGTTCTTCCGGGCCAAAGCTTTAATCTCCTGATCCACTTCGGCGTCAGCGACCTTGAGGCCTTCGGCTTCGGCGATCTTTCGGAGGATCAAGTGACGCTTGAGGTTGGCCTCGGCCTGTATCCTGGCGCTTCCCTGGAGCGCCTCCACCATCTCCTTGGTCAGATTCTGCTGGGGAGGAGCGGACGACAGCATGTTTTTCAATACGGCCTCGGCTTCGTCCTCGACAACGCTGGCTGGAAGCTCGATCGAGGAGCGGTCCAAGATCTGTTTGAGGATCTCTTCGGCCGTCTCGTGCCGTCCGGCCAGCTCCCGCGCGGTCTGGATCTCCTGCCGGATCTTATCTCGGAGCCCGGCCAGGTTCTCGAATTCGCCGTGCGTTTTGGCGAAATCGTCATCGAGCTCGGGCAGGCGCTTTTCCTTAATCGAATTCACTTTAAGCCGGTATTCGATATTTTTACCGGCCAGCTTCTTGTTCTTGTGATCGGCGGGATAGGAATAAGCGAAGGTCTTTTCTTCTCCGGGCTTGAGACCGGCCAGATTCTCGTTGATGGCAGAGTCGTTACCTTCATGGCCGGCGAGAACGACGACTTTTTCGGCGGGCATGAGGCGCTTCGTCTTCTGATCTTTGCCTTGAAGCTCGATAACGACATAATCGCCGTTAGCCACTCCCCTGTTTTCGACAGGGACGTACTCGGCGGCTTTTTCGCGGAGCTCGTCCAGGGTGCGGCGGATGTCATCCTCCGAAACGACGACCTCTTTCTTTTTGGCCTTGATCTTTTTATAGGAAGGCAACTCAAATTCCTGCCAGACCTCGATGACCGCCTTGAAACGCAGCGGCTGTCCTGAGTCATGGGAAACATCTTTGACCATGGGGACGCCGACGGCGCGAATGCCTCGTGACTCGAGGACCTCGTCAAGGACTTGGGGGATCAGCGAATCCAGCACGGATTTCTGAATGTCAGGCCCGAACATCTGCTTGACCATGTCTTTCGGCGCCTTGCCTTGGCGAAACCCCTTCATTTTCACTCGGCCGGCATACTGGTCGAGAATTCGTTCGTATTCCTTGTTGACGTCTTCAGCCCGAAGTTCGGCTTCGATCTCTTTCTGAGTCGGGCTCACGTCCTTGACGCTGATCTTGAGGCGTTCGTCCTGATCACTCATGGATTTTTCTTCTCGCAATCGGACCTATGGGTCCGCTTTCACCGGAATTCAGTCGGTGTCTCCGAACTTAGTATATGGGCAGAGCGGGAGTCGAACCCGCACTCCCTCATCAGGAACTAGGTCCTAAGCCTAGCGCGTCTGCCATTCCGCCATCTGCCCGTAAAGAATATATCGGCAGGCCTCGGATTTCTCCTCAAACGCGATTCCCTTGATGAAGAGGGCCTTTCTCTATGGAAAAATGAACCGGAGACGCGAATTTTACCCGGGGATGAAGAATAATATTTTTACCATATTCGGTGGCTCTTTGTCAATTCTACAGTCTTGCCTGTAACCAACTCTTTTTCCGGGGCGCCGGAAATTCAACTCGGAGGGGAAGACCCCTTCCGACGGTCGGCCGACTCTACGTCGCCCTCCCTGCCTCCCCTTCTCGGGCGGGGCATGAAATCCCGCCCTTCGACCAAGGGGGCGACTCCCCCTTGGAACCCTCTCGAACGGCTCCCCGTGGCAAGCCACGGGGCATGTCCGCCGCTCGTCGAGAAGCGGTGGCGCGGCGAAGGGGCTCCCCGCCCGCGCGCAGCAGCTTGGCGGCGAGCACGGCCGGGGA
>JALHTW010000127.1 GCA_022866045.1 Candidatus Aminicenantota bacterium
TGAAAATCAAATCCCGATGATCGTCGCGTCCTTGGGGTATTCGATCGTGAAGTCGAGGATGATCTCTTTTTTCTCCTGAGGGGCGAGCGTCAGCGTCCAGGTCAGAATTCCCCTGTCGTCCTTTTTCGACGGCGCGGGCTGGAGATTGACATCCTTGACCTCGATCTTGCTGTTCTGGCTCACCGGCAGCTGGTCCGTCACTTCGATCTCGGCCGGCGTCTTCCGCAGGTTCTGGATCGTGATCTTATACACGAGCCGCAGCTTTGCGGTCTTTCCCAGGAACGCAGCGCCGCTTTTCTCGCGCTTCACCTGTTCATAGGTGACCTTGATCTGCCGATCTTCGCCGAAATACATCTTGGCTTCGTCGTTCGCCGCGACGTGCGGAAGCTGAGTGGTCCCGACAAAATCCTGGACGATGAACAAGTCCGCGTTTCCCGGCAAGAGCGGATACGGCAGGGTGTTTTTCAGGCTCCCGCGCAAAAACATCATCTCCTTGAGCTTCGGGACAGTGACATAGTCGAACTTGACTTTGAGCTTCTGGACATCGATCGGGACCTTGTGCGGCGCGCCGTCGCTCGGAATATCCACGGCCCGCTTGATCTCAAAATTCAGGTGAATTCCCGTTTCCAAGATAGCGGCTGTATCAAGCTCGGCCTCACGGGGCTGTGGAGGCGGGGCCATGACAGATTCTTCGCGGGCAACTCCGCCGACCGCAGCCGGCGGTTCGGCGACCCTTGCCGCGCTCTTATAGACCGGCCGGGGCACGAAAATATCGAGCGTCCACGGGTTGAGCTCGCCCGGCTGACTTTCAAGCGCCGGTGACGACGTCGAGAGCTGCGCCTTCACGCCTTCCCAATTCTCGCCGCTCCGCTGCTGGATGAGGCCGGTGACGGTCAATTCGATCTCGCCCGTATCGGGAAGGGCCCGCATCGTGTAAAGCGGCGCCCACCTTGCGTTCGTCACTGTGTAGGCAAGATTGAGCTTGAAGTCGCCCCCCTGGCTCGTCTCGATGAGCACGGCGACGTTCCTGGATTCCTTCGGCCGCGAGGGCTTGATCGAATCGAGCTTCTTTTTGAGGGCGTCGAGCTGCGCTTCATAGGCCTTTAATTCCTTGAGCTTGCCGAGCTGCTTCTCTTTCAATGCCTGCATCTTAGCCCCGATAAAATCCATGACCTTTTCCCAGCTCTGAATATCGGCCTTTCCCTGCCCGACCTGCTCGGACGCTTTGACCGCCGTGGAAGCCTGGATGGAGAGCAGGAATTTTTGCTGAGCTTCGATTATCTCAACCTCGTTTTTGATCCTGTCGATGAGGAACTGCTGGTTGTCGATATCGGCCTGGAGCTTTTTGACTTCCGGAAGGAGCGCCGTATCGAGGAATTCGCTGCCGACCTCGATGCCGAGGATCTTGACGGCGGCCGTTCCGCGGCCCGACGCTCGCAAGGAATTCGAAAGGAGGGTCGTCGGGAGCCCGCTGAAAACGATGGACTGCGTCCCCGGCGCCAGCTTGAAATCGGCCTCGCGGACGATCGTCGCCCGGTCGGGATAAATGGTTACAGAGGCGATCCGGCTCGCGGCCTGGATCTCCTTGGCTTCCTGGGCAAACGCAGCCCCTGAAAGGGCCAAAAATGCGGCCATGAAAAACGCGATGGACTGATTTTTACTCATCCGATCCTCCACACCTTTTATTCCCCCTTGATTGATCAAGGGAGTAGGAGGATTACTATTATAATTCAAAATCTTCATTCATGCTTTATATTTATTCCCCATCATAAATATTCCATTTTCGGGATGAATTGATTACAATCGCTCTAATCTGAATTATTCATGAATTACGTTATCTCTCTCGGTTGTGAATTTGCAGACGGGTGCCGAATTCGGGGACATGACCCAAATTCTCCGGAATTTGGGATCGTGTCCCCCTCGTCTTGAATTCGGCGCCATCTGCAAATACTCTTCTCGAGAAAACGAAGCAATTTATGAATAATTCAGGCTAAAGATAATGGGAAAAAAGCTCCTGGCCTGGCTCTGGGTCGCTCTTTGCGCTCTGGCGATCTTTTTTGTCGTCCCGTTCGCCAGGGCGATCCAGACCTTCACGTCCAAGCATTTCGGCGCCGCCTTTTTCATCATCCTCCTCTTAGCGGTTGTCGCGGTTACGTTCCTCGTTGTCCTCTATGTTCTAATTTTTCGTCTGAAAATAAGGATAGCCTCTCAATATATCTGGCTTGTGGCCGGCGTGGCGCTTTATTTCTATATTGGCCTGACCCGCATTAAAAACCCCTTCGAAGGCGCTCATTATCTCGAATACGGACTTCTCGGCTGCCTTCTATTCCGGGCCTGGCGTTTTTCAATTCCCGACGGGTCCGTCTATTGGGCGGCGTTTTTTTCGGGCTCGCTCGTCGGCATCATCGATGAAATCGTTCAATGGATCACGCCCGACCGTTACTGGGACATGGCGGACGTCGGAATGAACGCCCTGGCCGTCGGGTTGATTCTCATCGCCCTCTGGAAGGGGATCCGGCTAAAACCGAGCTCGGCGAAAATCGCGCCGAAATCCGTCCGGATCGTTTCGATCTTAATTGCCGCAAACCTTCTCCTCTTAGGAGCTTGCCTGTCCAATACGCCCGAGCGCACGGCCGCCTGGGCCGGCCGCTTCCCGTTCCTGGCCCCCCTCGAAAAACAAGAGCCGATGCGCGAAACGATCCTCAAGCACGAAGATCCGGAGATCGGGTCATTTTATTCGCGGCTGACCGTGTCCTGGCTCAAGAAAACGGACAAAGAACAGGCCGCCGCATACGGGAAGATCCTCATCGACTGGAAGGACAAGAGCTACGACGAATTTCTAAAAAATCACACGACTCTGAGCTTTCCCTTCCTTCACGAAATGCGCGTCCACCTTTTCCGGCGGGACAAACGGTTCGAAGTCGGGCAAACAACGGACAAGCTGGCCGCGAAGAAAGACAATCTTTTCATCGCTTATAAGGAAAATCTTATCCTTGAGAAATATTTCAGTGAAACGCTTCAAGCCTCGGGATACGAATGGCCGAAAGAAAAAGCAGCCGTAGTGGAATCTCTTATTGAAAAAAACGCGCCGTATGACAGCCCCGTGAGCAAAAATGTGTTTTATTGGCTGCCGGAAGGACGCATGTGGGCGACGATTATCGTCATTCTCGTCCTTTTGATCAGCTATAACGTCTATTTTTCGAAGAGACGGAAAAGCTAAAAAAAGAGCCAGCGAGAGGAATCGAACCTCCGACCTACTGATTACGAATCAGCCTTCTATATGGGGGGAAAAAGCGCCCGCAGTCAACTTCTTGTCGTGTTCGCATCGATTAATTATACACCCTCTCGCGCAGGGAGGGTAACGGTATGACCGTTGCGGGATCTGGCGGTGCATCAGCATTTTTCGGGGTTCGAAAGTAGATCCGGCTCATTTTCTCCACGGCTTCCCGCTTCGTTTCGGATGAGATGTGGCAGTAGATCATCGTCGTCTTAACGTCCGAGTGGCCAATCAGCTCTGTGACCGTGATGAGATCAACGCCGGCCCGGACCATGCGGCTCGCCGCGGTGTGCTTCAGCGTATAGAGATCCACATCCTTCAGCTTCGCGGACGTGACCGCTGCCCTGAAGCTCTTCGGCGCCGAATTCCAGGGGAACACCTTGCGTGATTTCGAATCCCTGGGCAACGCTTCGAACATTGCCACAAGCTCCTTGCTCAGCGGGACTTCACGGTTTTTATGATTCTTCGCGAGAGCGCCGGGGATGAAGATTATCTTTTTCTTGAGACTGACCACGGACACCTTAAGGCCCTTTTCGGTGTCCCATCCGGGATATTCCCAGCGGAGGGCGAAAGCCTCATGGGGTCTCATCGCTGTCGTCAGCAGGATCCTCAGGAAGGGCACCAGGTGCGGCCTTGCGGCCTCGAGGAGCTTGGTGGCTTCGTCGTCGGTGAGGATCCGCAGCTTGTTCTTGGGCTCTGGGAATTTCTTGACCAAAGCAGCGGGGTTCCGGCTGACCTCACCCCACTCTACAGCCCGCTGGAAGATCAGTTTCAAGAAGCCCAGCTCCCGGTTGGCCGACACTTTCCAGCCAGCTCCCCGCTCGGCATGGTATTTTGCGACGGACTCAGTTGTGATCTCCGACAGTCGCTTCCCCCTGAACAGATCGGATTTGAGAAGACTATTCAAACAGGTTCGGTGGCTTGCTCGGGTCTTCGACCGCCCCAGCGAATGCCGTGCGATGAATCCTTCGGCGAAATCCTCAAAAAGCGTGTCGCCTTTCCCGGGCTTTTTGAATCCGAGTTTCTCGTCAAGACGTTAGATCCGCATCTTGGCCAGCGTGTTCCGGGCCTGTTCCTTAGTGTAGCCGCCGAATTGCCGGAACCGTTTCCCGCGGAACGTGAAATCGACATACCATTTTCCATCTTTGAATTTGAGATTCCGATCATTTCTTTGCTTGACCATCGGGCTTCCCTTTTTGAGACCGAGCAGGGCGGCCTTCGATGAACCGCTGAAGATCATTAGCCTTTATCCGAAGTTCATCTCCCGATTAGTTGGCAAAAGCTTGAATGATCTTTAAGGAGAAGTAACGGAGGTCATGGAAGCCATAAGCCTTCCGCTTGATGACTTTGATCTTGTTATTCACTCCCTCCAATCTCCCGTTATGGATCGGATAATCGCAGTGATTGAGGATACCATATCGGTAGCGACACAAGGTCTTGACAAACTTCTTCACCTCCGGATTGTCCACAGCCTGAGCCAAAGCACACCATTCATCGATGGCTTTATTAGCCCATGTCCGGGATTGATAAATCCAGATATGTTTGAGTTTGTCTTTCAGGATCAAGACCGTATTGATGACTTTGTTCAATTGGAGCAATTCTTCCAGATGCTGCCGATCTTTAGGCCGCCGGATATTAGCCCGGTTTTTCAGCAGGAGATATTTGGTACCCTTGAAAACCTCTTTGTTGGCTTTGGAAGCTTTTCGGTATTCGCTGTTGCGCACTTTATCGATAATCCTGTTGAATTGGGACACCACATGGAACAGATCGAAGACGATCTTGACATGAGGGACTTTTGTCTGCACGGCCACGATATAGGGATCCCACATATCCATCACCACAGCTTTCAACTGCTGCCTCTGCTCCCGGCTCATGCCCGAGAAAAATCTCTTCACAGGGTCTGGGCTTTGCGGTCTTTGCCCACCCAAACCACACGCCCGGTCTCGTAGTCCAGGACCACGGTCAGGTAGCGGTGGCCTTTGTAGATGGACACTTCGTCGATGGCCAGGATGCGAAGTCCTTGATAAGTCGGTTTGCCCATACTCTTTCTCCAGGCACTTCAGATCGATGGCCTTGACCGTTTTCCAGTCCAATCCCAGATGGCGGACCACCTCTTGGACGGTCATAATCTTGCAGAGTTCGAAGATATAACGCGCCAGCCTCTTGGTCACCCGCAGGTAAGGATCGAAGAGATCGAGCTCTTCGATGGGAGTCTTCCGGCAGTGAGCACAGATGATCTTCCGGTACAGGCAGCGGATCCAGACCCGTGCCGGCCCGAAATCCAGGTCGCGGACCCACCGTCTCTCTTGACTGTGAACTCGATCTGCCCGCTTTCCGCAGATATGGCAAATGGGACGGAATCTCTTGTTGGGGACCGCCTCCAAGCAAGCTTTCTTGGCATTTGGGGTTACCCATTGGCGGTTGACACGGACTCGCGGGAAGGGAAAATAGTGTGATATACTCAGAGCGGATATCGTCGGCCTCCTTTGGATGTGAATTTAGAGACATATCATCTCTATTATCCATTGGAGATACCGGATGTCCAATCTCCTTTTCAAGCATGATAAAGTCGCTCATTCCTTTCAACTAATCGGGAGATGATCCTTTTATTGAAAACGCGAAAGCCGCTTTTTGAACCGAATGAATTGCCTGAATCCATAAAAAACCGCCTTAAAGATTTCCTGAAGGTTCAATCACCTTGAGCTTCAATTCTAGTTTTTCCCATGCAGGTATTTCATCTTTGCTTATCCGCCACATCTTCGCTTTTAAGTGCTCCCGCATATCTCCAGACGTAAGTCCAGGATTTCGTTAACTTGAAATGATCAAGAATGAACTTTTTTTCCTCCAAATATGATATATAGGAAATCTCATTTACTTCTAAAAGGCTTCAATCTCCGCCTTGACAATCATATTAATAGGTATTATTCATATAGTATGAGATCTAAGGTGACAAAGAATGCCGATTTAAATAGGTGTGGTTCGCCTCGCGAACCAGAGCCACAACCCGATTCTGATCATGCTCCTTTCATCCCCGTTAAGAAATCAACATCTCCTATTTTGTATAAGGCTAAATATCTTAATACCAAATCAAAATTGATGAGATATGGAAAAAAGGGCATGAGAAAAAGATGACCTATTTCCCAATGCCAGATAAAGATACTGAAGAATTATCCAAAGCCGACCCCCGGCTCTATCATCCCTCAACTTCTCGCCAATGTCCCGTCTGCCGTGGAAGTGGTAGAATCGTCGATGAACAGTTCCGTAAGTTTTCAGGACGTTCAATCCTTATCCCATGTAAAACCTGTGGAACTTATGGAAGGATTCTGAAGGATGAAGCCGAGATAGAAAAACCTTTCGGGGAAAAAATGTTAATGATTAACCCCGCCTTGTTCTCAAGCCGATCTGAAGAATGGGAGACGCCAGACAGTATCTTTAATCCCCTCTATGATGAATTTCACTTTACCCTTGATGTCTGCGCTACTCCAGAAAATGCAAAATGCCTTAAATATTTTACAAAAAAAGAAAACGGCCTGATTCAAGATTGGGGAGATAATGTATGTTGGATGAATCCGTCCTATGGAAAAGATATCGCAAAATGGATGTCCAAAGCCTATGCGTCCTCCCTGTGTGGAGCTACCGTCGTTTGTCTTGTTCATGCGAGAACAGATACAAGATGGTTCCATGATTGGATTCTCGATAAGGCCGATATAAGATTTTTGAAAGGAAGAGTTAAATTTAAAGGTGGAAAATATTCAAGCACTTTCCCTAGTATTATTGTCATTTATCGAAATCAAAAGAAGCTTTTGTAAAAAAATGTTAATACCCAGAGCAGGGGATAGACTCGGCAGACGGGGGCCAATCCAAAAGTTCCCATAGGGGTGAGTGAGGGGACTTGAACCCCAACCTCCGGATCCAGTTTTTGGGGACCAGCTCATTTTTTTGCATGTTGCGGGTTGAGCTGTGTGATATGAAATTACACTAATAACCTCACGGCTGTCCCAACGTTTTTTCGTAGACCTGATGTAACGTTAACATAATCAATGCGATGAAGACAACTCGGGCCATAATCGATTCCCGTGTGATTTCGTGCTACTGTCTCCTTTCTGTCCACCGACAGAAAGGAGGGACCATTGATTCCCGCCGTCTTCGCCCAGATCATGGATTTCTTGCCGCTTCCCGAATTCCGAAAATGCGTGGCCCGCTATCGCGGCCATTACAAAGTGAAACGCTTCTCCTGTCTCGATCCCCTCTTTTATCAAGATCACAGATGGAAAAACGCACGACATGCGGATTCTGGACGATCTCATTCCGGAGCCCGGCTGCTTTTATATCCTCGACCGCGGTTATCTCGATTTCGGGCGTCTCTTCGCTCTTCATCAAAGCCAGGCGTTCTTCGTCATTCGGGCCAAGTCGAATCTCCAGTCGCGCCGGATCTGTTCGCGGACCGTCGGTAAAACCATGGACCTGACCTCTGATCAAACGATCGTTCTGACCGGCCCAAAATCTAAAACCGACTATCCCGAACATCTTCGTCGGGTCCAATTCTACGATTGGGAGAATAAATGGAAGAGGGAATTCATGTCAAGAACGTTTTTATCAGCAAAAAAAGACAAATGTCTTTGCTCATTTTCTCCCGACGGGCTTTGTGATACATTGTCCGGGTCCCGCTGATCACGCGCCCGACGGGCCTGCCGAAGACCCGGGTGGAAGCGCTGAGGAAGCGCCGGGATAGCCAGCGAAGACCGCCGATGCCGAAGCCCTTTTCTCCACGCGAGGTCCTGTTCGCGTCCACGACGGACTGCAACCTGAATTGCGCCCATTGCTCGGTCGAGCGGGGAAAGGCCCGACTGCCGATACCGGCGGCGGTGAAGTTCCTGCGGTCCTGCCGGAAGGCCGGCGTCGAAAGGGTCGGGTTCACCGGCGGCGAGCCGTTCCTGGACACGGAGTTCCTCTTCGCGCTGACCGAACGCGCCGTCGCGAACGGGCTCCTGTTCGGAAGGGTCACCACGAACGCGCGCTGGTTCAAGAGCCCCGCGCACTTACGGCGGACCCTGAAGGAATTGTACGACCGCGGCTATGACGGGTCCTTCGGCGTCAGCGTGGACGCGTTTCACGGTAAGGACCCCGCAAAGCCCGCCCTGTTCATCGAGATAGCCTCAGAGATCTGGAACCGGCCGGATATCGCCCGTGTCATCGCCGTGAGGGGGGCCCGGGATGAGGAAACGGAAGCGATCCTGGGCGGCCTGGCCAAAGCCCTGAAGGCGAAGCTCGTCCACGTCGGCGGGCATCGGGTCATCAGGAACGAGTCCCTGTTCGTGCCCGTAACGACGATCGATCTTGCCCCCGTCGGCAAGGCGGAGCCCCTCCTCAACCCATGGGGCAAGGACTGGTTCAAGGAGGACTTCTGCCGGGGACCGGGCCATGTCTTCTATGTCCTGCCCGACGGGAGCGTCAAGCCCTGCTGCGGCTACGCCACGGACTCCGAACGATTGACCGTCGGCAACATCCACAAGGATACAGCCGCGAAGATGCTCGAGAACGCCTCCCGGAATCCGTTTGTGTCGGCGGTCTTCGAAGCCGGACTGTCCCGCGTCCGCGCGCGGCTGACGAAACACGGCGTCGTCTTCCCGGGCGCGACGACCAACCAGTGCTATTTCTGCCATCATGTGTTGACCAGGGTTCCCCGAAAGACCCTGGATGGGTGCCTGTCCTAGAGCCCGGTCCTCCGCATTCCCGCCCCGTTTCTTTAAAAAAAACTGGATATTCCGGCGAAACCGGACACCCATTCCGGTTGATTCCGGCCACTTTTTTAAGGGGTCCGGAATCTGAAGCGGCGCTGGAAGCCTCGTTACGCCATGCGTAAGCCCGAGGGATATCGGATTGATTCCCCCGGAGACCTCATCCAGGTCGATACCGTCCAGGTTCGGTTCCGCAACAGCGAGACCCGTTACCAGTACAGCGCTCGGGCTGCCATCTCTCGCTGGGACTGCAGCCGGGCGTTTCGGAGAGCCTCGAGCTTCACGGCGACGATCTTCCTGGAATATATGGAAAAGAAGTTCCCCTTCCCAATCCGGGCGATCCAAATCGATGGGGGATCGGAATTCAAGAAACACTTCGAGGAGGCTTGCCGGGATCGAGGGATCCGCTTGTTCGTCATCCCCCCGCGATCGCCTAAGCTGCAGGGTTATGTCGAGAGGTCGAACCGAACGCATCGGGAAGAGTTCTATGAAGTGGAAGAGATCGCGATCTTGCTCGAGGGCCACAATCGACAGCTTGAGGAATGGAACAGAATCTATAATTACATCCGGCCGCATCAGTCATTGAAATATCTGACGCCGAACGAGTTCTATCAACGCTGGTTAAAGGAGCATAAGCCAAACCGTCACTAATCCACTGGACGAGTTCACTGGAATAAGTTCCATAAGTCAGAGACATAATAATCGTCTTCGCCTTCAATCTCTATCGCCTTTTTAAGCATAAGAACATGCGTTTTCAGGGCAATATATATAGGGCATCTCAACCTCGTGCTTTCTCCCTGCCGAAAAATATACAAATCGTCTTTCAGATTGTACGCTCTATCTAGTCTTTTCGACGCTATCGTCTCATATGCGTATATTATCAACGGATAATCAGCCCTTACTTACATATACCATTCAGGATTTTGAATTGTTCTTTCTATTAATTTTCATTCTTCTTCTGAAGCGTGTACGTGTTCTCGCCCTTCATACTTAGACACGATTGCAAAATGAAGAGGAGAACTCTCTGCAACTATTAACCCTCTCATCAGATTATTTACCGCAGCGAGCCGATTGTTGATTTTTTTTATTATTTTTTCATCTGACAATAGATCTAGGTGTATCCAATTTCGTGCACCAATTGCGTTTTCAACAAACTCTCTCTCAAACAACAGGTCTAATGTTTCTCCCTCCAGAACATTTGCTGCTGATTTTTTATTTTTATCCAGAATTCTCAGCAGCTCGTCAAATTTATTTTCTTTTATACAAGTAAGAATGAATTTTCGAACTCCATAATTTTTTTTTGAATTTAGCTTAGCCCTATGCCATAAAATATATGCAATAATTACTCCGATGATAGGCAAAAAGAAAGCACCGACCATGGATGCAATATCTGACCATGAAAAAAATTCATATCCAAACGTAGAAACTGAATAGCGCCATATCAAAAGTCCAGCCGAGATAACAATGGATAAGATAAGAAGCCTTATGGGCACCAGTTAGGCAGCAGGGAGTCCGGCGTTCTTGAGCTTTCCCGCGGCTCCTTGGCCCGCCTTCCGCTATTTTAAACTCGATTTGACATCCCATCTTGTCACGATTTATCATCCCTGAGGATGGGACGAGGTAAAACCGGCGGATGAACGCTTATTCAGCCAGCGTAGCGGAAAACGAAATTCTTATCCTTTGAAGTTCTATTTTTCTCTTTCCCGCTTTTTTCTCTTTTTCTTCTCGCCTTTTCTTTTTTTTCTCTGTCTCTTTTCTCTTTTTCTTTTGTCATTGATTTTCTTCTTTTTTTTGGTGATTCCTCTTTTTCCCCTTCATGCCAAACGTTAATCAACGCCAACAGATAATCATTTCCCTATGCTGACCAAGTTATCTTTTTTCTATAATCTCGAGATTAATTCTCTTTTTCAGCTTCATTCCTGCAGCACCCAAAATAACTCTGATGGCCTGAACGTTTCTTCCCTGCTTCCCAATAACCTTACCTACATCTTCCGGAGCAACATTTAATTCGATGATTGAGCTCTGTTCTCCGTTTAATTGCGAAACCTTCACTTGGTCTGGCTTGTCCACTAATGATTTGACAATCATTTCAACAAGTTCTTTCACTGTTAACTCCTTTAAAGCTTAAATTGTTTTTTTCAATCAAGATCATTGACTGTAATCATTTTTTTCTTCTTCCCCGACGGGAAGGAATCGTAAGCTGCAATATAAGCTTATTTTTTTCGCTCTCTCTTGGTGTACTCTTTTTCTGCTCGTTCCTTTGAATTCTAGTTTTTCTTATAAGATTTTCTAACTTTTCTTTCCCGTTGTGAAGGACTCCCATTATAACCTCTCTTTACTTGTATATTCCGGTCAATCCGGCCAGTGATTCCGGTTCAAAACGGCCACTGATCGGAGCGAAGCGACGCTGGATGGTCATTATACTTCTTTGCAGTCCATCTCACCCTGACCGAGGAATCCTGTACTCCACCCTGCGACTGGGAGGCTGGAGAACGATATCCTCGTATCCGCTCGCTCTCCTGAACCACAGCTTGACTTGTTCCATGAAACCCGTGAATACCAGGAAGATGCCCTTCAGGATCACTCCCGCGCCGACTCTGCCAAGGACTCTCCCGTACAGCTTCATCGCCTCCCGGGCCTTCCTTCTGGCAGCCCTGTTGGGCGCGAACACGAGGGCGGGGAGCAGGACGGGGCGCAGGTTCATGGCGATTTTCTGGAGACGCCTGATCCTCCGGCGCATGAACACGTCGTCGGCAGGATGGTCGCTCTTCTCGTAGTGCAGACTCATGGGGTTCCAGACAAGCGATTCCGCCTCCCTCCGTGTTTGATCTGCCTCGGCCTTCGCATAGCCCCGGACGGCGGTCATGGCCATGTTGAGGACACCGGGGCCGCCGTCCTCGTACTTCTTCCTGAACGCTCCTTTCAGCAGGCTGGCCTGTTCCTTTGGATCAACGATGTACGGGTGGTTCCAGTTCAGTTCTCCCGCGCCGTGGTGGAAGCGCCAGTGGATGTCCTTGAGCCTTCCCTCGCCGGCAAGTCTTGCGTACAAGCCGGTGCATGGGGAGTGTGTATAGTTCATGAACTGGGTCATGTCGGAACCGAGACCAATGATCCACTCGATGTCTTCCCTGATGGTCTCTTGGTCGTGGTGGTCGAGAAAAAGGATGCCGGATGTTATCACCGAGATGCCATTTTCCTGGAGCTGAGCGATCAGTTTACCGATGTCTATGTCCTTTAGCTTCGTAAAGGTGTTGGCCTTTGACTCGACACCGATCCAGATCACGTGTATGCCGAGTCGCACGAGGAAATCGATGCCCACATCGGTGATCACTTCGGCGGAGGAGAATATGTCGAAGACGTAGGCCTTCTCCTGTGCCTCCAACTGGGCAAGAAGTTCCCTGGCCCGTTGGGGCTTCTTGAGGAAATTCTCATCGATAATGGTAAATCCCCTTGAACCCAGCTCCTTTTCGGACTTCAGACAGGCATCGAATACCTGGGCTCCGATCGACAGGAAGGGCACATACGTCTTGCCGTACTTGAAAGAGGTGGCGCAGAACTCGCAGGCATTGTTGCATCCCACCCCGGTGAGCAGGATCGACCCCTTCGTGGGAATCCGTGCCCCATAGATGTACTCGTAAGCTGGGCCGAAGATGGCAGGATGCACGATGGGCGCCGATGGGTCTTCCCCGAAGTACCGCCTCAGCCACTCCACACCCTCGCCGTCGCATGCACTGTCGTGGGGAACGATGGTCTCCAGGGCAGGGACCATAGTGCCGAAACCGCCCAGGATGATCTTCATCTTAGGGTGCTTCGATCTGATGTGCTCGGCCATCCTGCGAGCTTTCAGGATGTTGGGGACGATGAAGGTGATGCCCACGTGAGTGTAACCCTTTTCCAGTTCCCTCGTGAATTCTTCCCAGGTGGGAAAATCGAGAACAGTTGCAGGCACCGAGATATTCTCCGCGAGCAGGTACAGCGGGAAACTCCAGTAGGACTGCCGAGGCGAGTGGACTCCCTGCTGCCTCGTGATCTGGTTGTTGAAGAGTTCCATCTGCATTCCATTTCCCTCGGCGTAATCGTCCCTCACCCCGAAGGGCCCGAAGACAGAAACCAGGAGAAGTTTTATCGAGTTCATGTAAATTCATCCTCGTCATCGACGGATCACTTCGAAAAAGCAATTAACCTATTAATAGAATACTAAGGTAGGAATGTCAAATCACCGATCTCGATGGCCGCCAAGTCGGCGAGGAAGAGAGCCCAGGCTTCTGGCACCTTCACGTGGCGAGGCTGTGAGTAGCGGCAGTGATCAGGAAAAGGTGACTGGTCGTGGATGCTATCCGATGGAACGCGTGTGAAGGCGGGTAGCGCCACGGGATGTTCGAAGGCGGAGCCGGGCGGGACATCATGGATGCACCGGTGGCGCAGATGATCCTGGGATTTGCTTCCAGAAAACCTTTCAGCCCTCGATAAAACCACCGGCGTGGAAGCCAAGCCGGATGAGTCATTGCTCCTTCTTCTCCAGCAGGAGTTCGAGGTGCGACTTGCGTATGCTCTCCTCGGCGCCCAGCTTCTTGGCCAGGGCCATGATGTCCTTCTCCTCCTTGGCGTGGGCCTCTATCTCGAGGAATGTCCCGAGGCTCTTCACGTCGTCGATGGATATCTCCATCTCGTCCAGTTCGAACCGCCTTCTCTCCTTCTCGACGGAATCGACCTTCTCGAAGGACAGGTTGAGGAGGATCTGCTCGAAGGCGCCATCGTCGACGCTTGCCGTCGATTTGGATCATTATTAAACGAAACAGAAAGAACAACAACATGAAAAAAACAAGCGACAGCGATATGTCGGACATTCGGGCATTTATTGCATCGGTTGAATGGCGGTTTGCTAAGACAATGGCTTGGTGCCCGCATTTCTACAACGTTCTAGACTGGAACCCTGGTAAGCGGGAAGGTTTTTTCAAACTGGTGAGTGCCATTTTCAACTAAATGCCTGATTTATCAGGCTTATCAGGGGAGACACAAGAGAGCCAGCGAGAGGAATCGAACCTCCGACCTACTGATTACGAATCAGTCGCTCTGCCGGCTGAGCTACGCTGGCTTCGAGGAAATCGGGGACCTTAAATTAGCCTAAATCGCCATATCTGTCAAATGGGGCCCATCTTTGTCTTTTTTCCCTTTTAAAATGGCCCGGTTTTGAATACAATACTGCCTCTGGAAGCTTAGTCATGATCATTAAAAGGCTCGAACTGCAGGGATTCAAGACGTTCCCCGAGCGGACGAAGATCGTTTTCAACAAGGGGATCACCATCATCATCGGCCCCAACGGCACGGGCAAGAGCAACATCGTCGAGGCCATCCAGTGGGTCCTCGGCGGCCAGCGGGTGAAATCCGTCCGCGGCGAGAAGAGTGAAGATGCCGTTTTCAGCGGCACCGTCAAGAGACCCGCCCTGGGCATGGCCGACGTCAGCCTCGTCCTCCAGAACGCCGAGGACGAGATGCAGATCAACCATCGGGTCTTCCGCTCCGGCGAAAGCGAATACAGGCTGGGTGGAAAGGTCGTCCGGCTCAAGGACATTCAGGACGAGCTCTGGAAAAAAGCCATCTCGGAAAACAAATATTTCGTCATCGAGCAGGGCGCCATCGGCAACTTTGTCACCTCGAAGCCCACGGAAAAAAGAGCGTTGATCGAAGAGGCCGCGGGCACGGCTTATTATAAGGACAAGAAGCGGCAGGCCGAGAACAAGCTCGAAGATTCCGAGCAGAACCTGGTCCGCCTTGAAGACATCATCGCCGAGGTCGCCAGGGCCAAGAATTCCCTGGCCCGCCAAGCCGGCGCGGCCGAACGATACCGGAAGCTGCGCGAGCAAATCCGCGAGCTCACGGCGCGCCATTTCCGTCATAAAAGCGAATTGCTCCTCAAAGGCCAGCAGGACGTCCAGGCCCATTACGACCGGAGCGCCGGCACGGAACAGAAGATCTTGTCGCGCCTCGCCGCCGAGGAAAAGAACGTCAACCAGAAGAGAAAAGAAGCCTGGGACCTGGAACAGGCCTTGAAGCAGGGACAAGAGAACCTTTTTTCGCTGAAATCTCAGATCGCCAGGTTCGAGGCCGAAAAAGAGCGGGAATCCAAGCGTATCGAATTCTTCGCCGAAAAAAGGAAGAAGGCGGCCGCAGACACGGACGAATTCCTGGCCGAGCTGCTCCTCTTCGAAAAGGACATCCTCCAGGCGAGGGAAGACCTGAGGACGAACACCGAAACCTTTGTCCGGAAAAAGAAGGATTCTGAAGACCTCGAACGCGTCCATGGAAAAACTGAAGCGGGAATCACCCCCTGGGCCAAAAAAGTGGAAGCCATCCGCGGCGATTATCTTCTGAAGTTCGCCGAGGTCACCGAGGCCAAGAACGAAGCCGCGAAGCTCGAAAAAGAGATGGAGCTTATCCGCCGCCAGGAGGAAAAGATCCGGAAGCGGGAGGAGGAGACCAGGAATAAGCTCGAAGAGAACAACAGAGAGATCGCCCGGCAGGAGGACCGGCGCGAAACGATGCGCCGGGAGATCGCTGACAAAGAAAAATCCGTGGCCGGCCTTCACAACAAGCTCAACGACACGGCGGCTGTCATCGAAAACCTCCAGACCGTGATCCGGGAGCTGAAAGGAAAGCGGGACGAGGATGCTTACCACCTCCAGGCCCTGCGGAAGCTCGAGGAAGCCGAGCGGGCCGCTGAACCGCTGTTCGACGTCGAAGGAGCACTCGGGCTATTCACCGACCTCCTCGAGTCCGATCCGGCCGATGCTCCCCTCATCGACGTTTTCTGGAAGGAAGAGGCAAGAGCGACCGTCATCTCGACCGGTGAATTCCTGAAAAATCTCGCCGCCCGCGAGGTCCGGGGCAACTTCCTGCTCCTGCCGGAACACGAAAAAGAGCGCCTTCCCCAGGCCCTCGTCCAGGATTCCGGCGTCCTCGGCTGGCTTACGGCGCGGCTGCGGCCGAGCCCGAAGATGGGCGGCCGCATGCCCGGGCTGCAGGACGCGGTCATCGTGGACGACATCCGGTCCGCGATCGACCTCTGGCTCCGCTTCCCGGAGTTAAGCTTCGTTTCGCTTAAGGGCGACACGCTCTTTTCGACCGGGCTCCTCAAGCTCGGACAGCGGAAAGAAGGGCTGTTCACGCTCAGCCAGGAGATCAAAGAACTCGAGAGAAAAGTGAGCCGGCGCGAGGCGGAGATCCAACCCTATGCCGCTCAATCAGAAGAAAATATTAGCGCCGGCCGCGGGCTCGAATCGGACATCAAGACCGAAACGGCGCACCTCGCCGACCTCCAGAGGACCTTCCAGGAGAACGAGAGAGATATCGCCCTCAGCCAGGCCGAAAAAGAGAACCTGATAAACGACCTGTCGCTTTTCGCCCATGAGCTTGAGGTTTTCGGGATGGACAAGGCGGGATTGAGCCAAAAATGGGAGGCCCAGGCCCACGTCGCCCGCCGCCTCGCCGAGGAAGAAGAGGGCCTTCGGAGCCGGGCTGAGGCCGAGGAGAAAGAATTCGCCCTGCACCGGGAAAGATCCAACCGGGAAGCGAAAAGCCTTCTTGAACTGCGGGGCATACTCGATGTCCTCCAGGAAAAGATCAACAACTTCGAAGCTTTCCTCAAGAACCTGACCCAGCGCAAAGAGACCGCCGCGGCGAAGATCGATTCGCTCAAGGCGGAGATCGGCACCTCCGAGGCCGAGGAAGCGCGCCTCAAAGAGCACATCCGCGAGCTGGGAAACAAGGCCCTCCAGCTCGAAGAACAAAAAGCTCAACAAGAGACCGTTCTCGCCGAAAGCGAGATCCGGCTCCGGCAAATTCAAAGAGAGCTCGCCGAAGCCGAAACAGGCCTCACCGCGCTCCGCGAGGAATACGAGCGGAAGAAAGACGAGCGCATGAAATGGGAGATCCGGAAGGCGGAGATCGACCGCGATCTGGTGAACCTCGAAGAGACGTGCTGGCAGGAACTCAAAAAGACCGTTCAGGAAGTGAAAGCCGAAACGCCTCCGCCCGGGACCGAGGCCGGCGATGTCGAGGCCGAGCTTGAAGAAGCCAAAGAAAAGCTCCAGAAATACGGCCCGGTCAACCTCATGGCCGAGGAGGAATACACGGCCCAGAAAGAGCGCTATGACTTCCTGATACAGCAGAAGAAGGACCTCACGGAATCGATCGCCCAGACCAAGGAGGCGATCCTGAAGATCGACGAGGAAAGCCGGCAGCGGTTCCTCACGGCGCTGACCGAGGTCAATAAGAATTTCCAGGATCTTTTCACAACGCTTTTTGAAGGCGGATCAGCCGAGGTCAGGCTCACCGATGAAGCCGATCCCCTCGAAGGCGGCGTCGAAATCATCGCCCAACCGCCGGGAAAAAAGGTTCAGAACATGGGCCTTCTTTCGGGCGGCGAAAAATCGCTGACAAGCCTGGCTTTTCTCTTCGCCTTGTTCCGCTACAAGCCCACGCCGTTCTGTATCCTGGATGAAGTGGACGCCGCGCTCGACGAGGCCAACCTCGTCCGGTTTCTAAACTTGATGAAAAAGATCAAGACCGAAACGCAGTTCATCATCATCACCCATAACTATAAGACCATGGAAGTCGCCGATTACATCTACGGCACGACCATGGAAGAGCCGAATGTCACCAAGATCTTTTCGATGAAGCTTGAAAAGAAGGGGGACACAGAGAACGTTGAATAGAGTTCAACTCTATGTTCCGCCCGGCGGTTATTCCGCCGAGCGCTGGACCCGATCGTCTATGCCGCCGCTCGGGCTTCTCTATATCGGCGCGGTCCTCGAAAGAGAGGGAGTGCCGGTCGAGATCATCCCCTCGAACGTCCTCGGGATGGACTGGCCTGACATCGAGCGGAAGATCCGGAAAGAAAAGCCCGACATCGTCGGCGTCACGATCTCGACGGAAAATCGGTTCCAAAGCTTCAAGCTCATCAAGCTCGCCAAGCGCGCCCATCCCGGAGCGCTCACGGTCTTGGGCGGGCCCCATGCATCCATGGCCGCCGAAGACTGCCTGGAGCATATCCCGGAGATCGATGTCGTCGTCCGGGGCGAGGGCGAATACACGATGCTCGACATCTGCCGGGCGTGGGAGAAAAAGAAAGCTCTATCCGGGCTCGCCGACATTCCGGGGATTGTCCTGAGAGTCAACGGAAAGGTCCGAGGCAATCCGCCCCGGCCCCCCATCCCCGACCTCGACAGCCTACCCTTCCCCGCCTTCCATCTCGTGCCGTTCGATAAATACAACTTTAGATTTCCTGTTCCTGGACACGGAGACCTGCCCGCGGTGAACATCATGACCAGCCGCGGCTGCCCTTTTAACTGCAACTTCTGTGCGACGCCGATCAACTGGGGCCGCCATGTCCGGATGCGCAGCCCGGAAAATGTCGTCCGGGAGATCGAGCTCCTGAAGCGCCGCTACGGCATCAAGGTCGCGTTTTTCTACGACGACACATTCAACGCCAGCCCGAAAAGGGCCGAGGCCATCTGTAACCTGATGATCGAGCGGAAGCTCGACGTCTTCTTCAACTGCAATGTCCGGATCGACATCATGAACCGGGAGCTCCTCGAGACAATGAAACGGGCCGGGCTCTTCCATCTCGCCTTCGGGCTCGAAGCTGGCTCGGACCGGGTCCGCAACGACATCATCGGCAAGAAGGTCGAGATGGGAGACTTCCACAACCTGGTGAAATGGTGTGAAGAGCTCAAGATCATCCCAAACGTCTTTTTCATCTTCAGCCATCCGACCGAGACCTGGCTGGAAGCCCAGGACACGATCAAGATCATCGAGGAATATCAAGATCGGATCGAGGCGTCGATCGCCATCCTCCACATTTATCCGGGAACGCCGCTCGAAAAGCTGGCCAAGGACACGGGTTTCCTTCCGAAAAATTTTTCCTGGACAAAACGGTATTTTTCGAAAATAATCACCTTGCCCATGGCCCAAGGAGACGTGCCGCTCTTTATCGACAAGCTGACGTGGAGCCAGGTCAGCGAGCTCGTCCTGCGCTGGTCCTTCAGCGCCAAGAAGACATCCATCCTCAAAAAAGTCCCCCAAGCCCTCAAGCACATCCGCTCGTTCGGCGACTTCAAGCGCAACGTCATCATGGGCTGGGTGTATGTGCGCCTGCGCCTCAGGCGCCCGGGAAAGAAAGGAGCCGTCGCATAACGGCAACCGATTGGCCTTCCGTGAGGAGACGGTGAATATATGCGCCAGCGCGCCTGAGATTAAACGAGGACATGGACCGAATTCCAGATAATGGTCATGCTGCGGGCTTCGAGATCCCATCGATTCTCTGACGCCAGATTTTTTCGGGATTTGGAATTCGGCCCGTGTCCCCCTTTTTACGATCACGGGCAACGCGCCAGACCCTAATTCGGTCCGTGTCCCCGTATTGTTTCGAAAGGAGCATATCGCATGTCAATCTATCTGTATATCATTCTCGCGTATCTCCTCGTGCTCGCGGCCTTTAATTTCATCCGGGCTAGGAAGATCAAAAGCCAGGAAGATTTCATGGTCGCCGGCCGCAGCCTGAAATGGCAGGTCA
>JALHTW010000128.1 GCA_022866045.1 Candidatus Aminicenantota bacterium
CAAAAGAATTTGAGCGCGATTTTCACCGGGTCCGCCGCGGGACTTAAAAGGAATTCTTCTGTTCTTTCACGAAAAGTAGAAGCAAGGCTGCCGTCACAGTCAGCCCCAAAGAAAAATAGAACGGAACAGCCATCCCGAAGCGTTCCCAGAGAAAGCCGGCCAGAGCCGATGCGGGCAAAGCGCAAAATCCGATGATCATCTGAAAAGCGCCAAGAGAGCTGGCCCGGAATGTCAGCGGACAGAGCTCGCAGACCAGCGTCCGCTGGACGGGGTCGAGGGCGGCCTTGTGGACCCCGTAGAGAACGAACATCAGGACGATGACGATCAAGCTCCGGCCGAAGATGATACCCAGGCTGACGCCGGCCCAAAAGAGGTAGGCCATGAACAGCACGGGCTTGCGTCCGATCTTGTCCGAAAGCTTTCCGAAGGGAAGAGAGAACGCGGCGGCGGCGGCTGTATAGATGAGATAAAGGACGGGGACAAATCCCACCTTAAAGCCGGATTTCACGGCATAGACGAGGAGGAAGGAATAGCTGAAGGCCCCCAAAGCGTAGACGGCATTCAAGACAATGTAAAGCCGCATATTTTTATCAATGTCTTTAAGAGCAAGGCCTTTGTAGATCTTCTGTCCGGTTTTTTGTTCTTTGATGTTGAGAACGATGAGGAGCGCGCCGACGAGAGATGGGATTGCGGCGAGGGCAAAGAGCAGCCGGTAGCCGATGATGTTCAGGAAGGCGATGCTGATCAGGATCCCCGTGACAGCGCCGGCGTTGTCCATGGTCCGGAGAAGACCGAAATTCCTTCCCCGCGTTTGGTCCGTAGAGATGTCCGCCACAAGGGCGTCCCGGGGAGCGCTCCGGATCTTTCCTATGCGATCCAGGACCCTGAAGGGGATAAGGTGCTGCCAGACTGCGGAGAGGGCGTAGCCCAGCCTCGATGTTGAGCCGCAGAGATATCCCATCCAGATGAAGATCTTTCGTTTCTTGATCCTGTCCGAAAAATATCCGGAAGCGGCCTGGGACAGGGAGACCAAAGCATCGCCGAGGCCATCGAGAAAGCCCAGAGCGGCCATGTTGGCCTTGAGCACGGTTGTGACGAAGGTCGGCCAGAGGGAATAGATGATGTCCGAGCCCATATCGTTAAAAAAAGAGGCTGCGGCAAATGTCCGCATGGATTTCTTTTGTTCTGCGGTCTCTTGATCCATGTTCTGTTTCTCCGGCTCGCGGATAAATAATGCGTCTGATTATACCCCAAAATCGACGGCTGAGGACAGGGAACACCGTCATCCGTAAGCAATTTTTTTTCCGGGGGCGCCGGAAAGTCTACCAGGGGTGGCGCGGCGAAGGGGCTCCCCGCCCGCGCGCAGCGGCCCGGCGGCGAGCACGGCCGGGGAAGAGCCACGACAGGACCCCGCCCGAAATTGGCCTGACACCGGAAAAAGAATTGCATACCCGTCGTCCCTTACTCGAATGATCTAACGTGTCGAGCGAGGCGGATGAAATTGACAGGCCCCAGCGGCGAAGATATGATACCAGGGAAAATCCTGAAACCAACGGAGGAATAAAGTTGAACATGAAGAGAAACACATACTCCTTGGCCCTGGTATTGCTTATCAGTATGGGTCTATCGCCGGCTGGAGCCGGCCAGGATGCGGCCGGAGATAAATCGCTTACGCTGAAAATCGGTGATCCTCGTTTCAAAGATAAGGTTTTGGAAGTGGCTCCTAACGAGCTTTATTCTATGGAGACCGGAAAATCCCTTCCGTTCGCCAGAATGATCCAGGAGATGAAGGAAAGCCGGCTCGTGTACATCGGTGAAACGCACAATTCCCTGCCCAACCACGATCTCCAGCTCAAAATCATCCAGGCTCTGTATGAACAGGACAGGAACATCGCCATCGGTCTGGAGATGTTTCCGGTGACCTCGCAGGATGTCCTGAACAAATGGAGCCTTGGGATTCTGTCCGAGGAGGAATTCATCCGGGGGGCGCAGTGGTATATCCATTGGAATTTCAATTTCGACTATTACAAGAAGATTTTCGCTTT
The DNA here is from genome assembly GCA_022866045.1 of Candidatus Aminicenantota bacterium. Classification (GTDB taxonomy): domain Bacteria; phylum Acidobacteriota; class Aminicenantia; order Aminicenantales; family UBA4085; genus JALHTW01. The sequence goes on from JALHTW010000128.1 coordinate 2,046, forward strand.
TGCCAAAGAGAACAAAATCCCGATCCGCGCTCTCAACGCGCCCAAGGACATTATCACGAAGATCCGGATGATGGGCTGGGACGCGCTGAGCGAGAGCGAGAAGGCCATCGTTCCGAGACCGGACCTGACCCACCAGGAGCATAGGCTGCTCATCCGGACCATTTTTGAGAGCGCCGATATCCCTCCGGCGATGAAAGGCGGGGGTCTGGACATGATGTTCGAAGGCCTGTACCGCTCGCAGTCCGCCTGGGACCATGTTATGGCCGCCAACGCTCTCGAGGGCGTGGGCAAAGAGAGGAAGAAGATGGTCGTCCTGGTTGGGTCGGGCCACCTGATCTATAACCTGGGCATCAACCTGCGCGCCTTCATTCAAAGCAAGCTGCCGTTCAAAACCGTCATCAGCGTTTTCGTCCCGAAAGGCCAGAACTCGGTCCCGGTGGCAAGAAGCCTCGGGGACTATCTCTATGGGATCCCGGAGGAGGAGAAACCGGTCTATCCTTCGATTGGGCTCGGGTTCAAGACGTTCAAAGGGCTCGATAATCTCGTGATCGACAGCAAGCCGATGGACGGCGTCGCAAAAGGCGCGGATTTCGAAAAAGGAGACATCGTCCTTTCTGTTGACGACAAACCGTTCAGCGACATCAATGATCTCAGGATCTATCTGGCGAGATTCAAATGGGACGAGGAGGTGAAGTTCCACATCCTGCGCAACGCCCAGGAAAAAGACGTCTTCTTGAAGTTCAAGCTTCCGCCTCCGGCTTTGGCCGAGCCTAAAAAATAGGACATTTTTTTATTTCTTTTCCGTCAGGTCTAAGTAGATCACTTCGACCAGGCTCGGCCTGCGGCGTCCTGCGGCCGCGCCGGGCTGGTCGACTATTCCGAACGCCTTTTTGATATCGTCAAGGGATTTCCCTTCTTGAACCATGGATTTGATCTTCGCTTGCTTATCCTCCATCGACGTCAGGAGCTCCTGGACGTCCTTTTTCGTCAGGGGATCATTGTGTCCCGAGATGTATATGTCGGCATTCAACTCCAGAAGCTTTTTAAGCGTATCGACGCTTCCGAAGGATGTGCCGCCTTTCTGACGATGGATGAGAGGGTCGCGGCCGATAAAGACGAGGTCGCCGATGAAAGCGACCTTTTCCCCATCAAAAAAGACGACGGCGTCGCCGCTCGTATGGGCCGGGCCAAAGTGTTTCAGGTCGGCGAGGCACGTTTTTGGAATGAGAACGCTGAGATCTTTCGAAAATGTTTGAGTCGGTAAGTAAGCTCGGAGGGCTTCCATCTTGGAATCTTTAAAGGCTTCTTCCATGTCTTTTTTCGTTTGCTCGTGGGCTATGATTTGCCTGATTTCTTGACGGGGAAATCCCGTGAGTCCGTTGACATGGTCGCCGTCGCTGTGGGTGATGACGACGCTGACGATGGGTTTCGACGTCAATTTTCTAATCTCGGCCACGACCTGCTTGGTCGATTCCTCGGTCATTTTGGCGTCGATGGCTAAAACTCCTTCCTCAGCTATGACGAATCCGGTGTTTGCCCCGCTCCCGCCCTTGACCATGTAGATGTTGCCCTTGACCTGCTGGACCGTGACGGGCGGCGGCTGCTGCGGCTGCTGGCAGAGAAGGGCGTTTATTCCGATTAAGCCAAAGAATACAAAAAATCCCATTCTCCTCATGACCTTTTTCATCGAAACCTCCTTTCAGATCGTTTTATATATACTCGAAACGCGGCCGGGATGCAAAATTTCAATGGCGGCGTTCAATGAAACGCCGCATCCTCTCGAATGTCATGAAGTTAAGGAGGATGCGGACGAGGGTCCCCAGGGGAAGCGGTGTGGTCCGGACCTCGCACCGGCCGTCTTTCACAGCGCGGATGATGGAGGGGATGTTCTTATCGGCCTCGACGAGGGTGTAGGTCTTTCCGAATTGCCTGAGGTTATGGGAGTCTGAATTGCCGACGAGCGGCTTGCCATGCTCCTGCGCTGCCCGGACAGCCTTTTTATTCAAATTCAGGAGTGAATTATGGTAGCAGGTGAACTCGATGGCGTCGATATAGCCCAGGAGAGGATAGAGATTCTTTTGGAGAGATTTAAAAAGATGGAAAAATGGATGGGGCGCGATGACGAGGCTCTTATCGCTTTTCAAATGGCGAAGATCAGTCAGGGAATATCCATTCGGGTCCGGCTTGAATTGGGGATTGATAATAATGATATGGCATTCGTCTGCCGTGATCTCGATTCCCGGAATGAGCAGGAGATTTTTTTGGGCGGCGTAGCGTTCGAGCGCCGGGCTGAATAAAAGCCGGTCATGATTGGTAATCGCCAGGGCGTCGAAGCCTTTCCGGGCGGCGATATCGATGAGCTCAGGGGCGGTATACCGGATGAAATCCTTGGGGTCTTCCCTCGTATGGGTATGGAAATCGATCTTGAGTTTTTTGGCGGAAGAAAACCGATCTCCCGCCTCCGGTCTCGCCTCGCTTTCATCCGGGACCGGAGGCAGGATCCTTTGATCGGTCAATTCGGTAAAATCAGAGCTTGGTCTCTTCGACCGTCTTGGTCACGACGCCGACCGTCTTCTGGAGCATAGCTTTTTCTTCGTCGGTGAGCTTGATCTCGAGGATTTTCTCGAGACCCTTGCCGCTGATCATGCAGGGCACGCCGAGGAAGAGGCCCTTGATCCCGTACTCGCCCTCGCACAGCGCGGCACAGGCCAGGATGCGCCGTTTGTCCTTGAGATAGGACTCGGCAATAACGATGGCGCTCCAGGCCGGGCTGAAGAAGGCCGAGCCTTTGCCAAAGAGCTTGACGATTTCCGTGCCTGCTTCGCGGGTCCGGATGACGAGCTTATCGATCTGTTCTTTAGTTGCGATCTCGTTCAGGGGGACGCCGCCGACAGTGGTCAAGCGGGGCAGAGGCACCATGTCGGGTCCATGGCCGCCGAGAACCGTGCCCGCGACATCCGCCACCGACACGTTAAGCTCCATCCCGATGAAGGCGCGCCACCGGGCTGTGTCCAGGGTCCCGGCCATGCCGATGACCTGGCGCTTGGGGAAGCCGGTTAATTTGTAGAACGCATAGACCATCGCATCGAGAGGGTTCGTGACGATGATACAGAAGGCCTTGGGGGCATACTGTTTCACGCCGGCGGCGACGTCGGAAATAATCTTGAGGTTGACGCTGAGCAGATCCTCACGCGTCATCCCCGCCTCGCGGGGTTTGCCCGCTGTGACAATAACCAAATCCGCGCCCTCGATGTCCTTGTAGTTCGATGAGGCGGTGATGTTGGCATCATAATTGCCATGGGGCGCCATTTCCATCAGGTCCAGGGCTTTGCCTTTGCAGATGTTCTCGTAGCCCGGAACATCGAGGATGACGATGTCCCCCAACTCCTTCTGGGAGGCGAGCATGGCCAGGTTCTGGCCGATCTGGCCTCCGCCGATCAAAGCGATTTTCTTTCTCATAAAAATTTCTCCTTTATTTAAGATGATATTTATTAGGCTTTCAAATAGACTTCCCAAGTCTCTTTGAGCTTTGGATTCTTCAGCCATTCCATAATATAATCGGTGAAGGCGGCTCCCGTCGCTCCGTCCGAACGGCCGGTGATGGTCATCTTCTTTTCGTACTGGCCGCAGATATCGAGCGCCATTTCGAGGTTTTTGCCCTTTTCCACAAAGCCAATATGGCTGAGGAGCATTGCCTCGGCCCGGATCATGCTGCAGGGATCGGCATACTGGGCTCGGCCTTCCTTGACCATGCGGGGCGCCGAGCCGTGAATGGCTTCAAACATGGCGTACTGCTTTCCGATGTTGGCGCTTCCTGCCGTTCCCACGCCACCCTGAAATTCGGCCGCTTCGTCCGTCAGGATGTCACCGTAAAGGTTGGGCAGGACCATAACCTGGAAGTCGCGGCGGCGCTTTTCGTCGATGAGTTTGGCCGTCATGATGTCGATGTACCAATCGTCCACTTGAATACCCGGATATTCCTTGGCGATGCGGTAGAAATTCTCCAAAAAGCGGCCGTCGGTCGTCTTGATAACGTTTGCCTTGGTGATGCAGGTCACTTTTGTCCGGCCGTTTTTCTTGGCATGCTCGAAGCCGAGCCGGCAGATGCGGTCTGAGCCGGGCGCGCTGATCAGGCGGAAGTCGATGGCGATGTCGGCATCCACCTCAATCCCGTATGGGCCGAGGGCGTACAAGTCTTCGGTGTTCTCTCGGAAGAAGATCCAGTCGATGCCCTGTTTGGGAACGCGAACCGGTCTGACGTTGGCGAAGAGATCCAGTTCCTTCCTCAGGGCCACGTTGCAGCTTTCGATATTCGGCCAGGGATCGCCTTTGCGCGGCGTGGTCGTGGGTCCCTTGAGGCTGACATGGAATTTCTTGATTTCGGCCAAGACGTCGTTCGGGATGGCTTTATTGCAGGCGGCGCGGTTCTCAATGGTCAATCCTTCGATGTCATGAATGACAACTTTTCCGTTCTTGACTTCGTCCTTGAGGAGGAATTCAAGCACGCGTCTGGATTCCTTGGCGATGAAGGGGCCGATGCCGTCTCCGGCGATAATGCCGATCTTGATCGGCTTGATCTTGCTGTAATCGATCCAGTCCGGCATGGCTTTGACCCGCTCCATGCGCTTCATCTGGTCTTCAAGCAGCTTGCCAAAGTGTTCTTTAGCTCTGTCGATGGCGGCTTTATCCATATTTCATCCTCCCGCTTAAATAATATTAAATATTATGAGTCTGAATTATTCATGAATGACGTTTTCTCTCCCGGTCGTGAATTCGCAGACGGGCGCCGAATTCAAGACGAGGGGGACACGATCCCAAATTCCGGAGAATTTGGGTCATGTCCCCGAATTCAGCGCCCGTCTGCAAATTCTCCTCTCGATGAAACGACGCAATTTATGAATAATTCAGTTTAGAGAAAGAATAGAAAGGAAATTTTATAACTTTCCAAAGGGAAAATCAACTCAAAGGATACCGAAGTAAGTAATTCTTTTTCCGGTGTCAGGCTAATATCAAAGCGTTAACTAAAATGACATCCACGTTCGGGCAGCGCTTAGACCGCCCCCTGCCCCCGGGCCCCGGGGAACCAGTCCCGTCGGTTCCCCCCGCCGGAAAAGCCGACGGGGCCCCCCTCCGCTACGGGGGCTTGAGGGCGG
>JALHTW010000129.1 GCA_022866045.1 Candidatus Aminicenantota bacterium
ATGGGCGATTCCATTAGGTGGAGTGCGACAAGCTCGGCGCCTTTGGCGGCTAGAGCGTGGAATAGCTTGCGGTTGTTCGTCAGCTAACTAATGTCTCAGAGTCGAGATATTCCGAGAATATGCTCATTTGTATATTCTTTGGCGCGGGCCGAAAGAAAAAAGAATGAGAGAGTCTTTTTCCCAATGATAGATGAGGCGTCTGGCTTGGCCTCTCGCGGCATAGGCATATGACCTGAGGTGTTCCAACTCGCCTTTCAACTTTTTCCCGATTTGCGGATCTTTTCGGATCTCCCCGATCGCCGATTTCAAGGCCCTGGACTCCGCTTCATCCCTGATTTTCTTCCTAAGCTTCGAAAACTTTGAAGTTTCAAGGATTTTCATAACTCTTGATTTTCATTACTCTTCGAGTTTGAGTTCGGAAACTTTTCCTGCTTCGTAATCAACCTGAGCTTCTAGAATGTCTTTGATCTCCTCGATCGTCAGTTCCGGATTGTCCAGGGCGATAAGGCCGATTTTGGCCGTATATCGCAGGGCATTGGAAAAATCTCTTTGCTCTTTTTTAGCGAAACGATCCAACTCATAATAGAGATGTTTATCCATGATAATCGATTTTCTGATCATATCATACTCCATATGCTAATATATGTTATCAGCATATAATTGTCAAGGTTTCTCTTCGAGAAAAAGAAGTTGGAACCCGTGATATTCATGCTCTTGAGAACGGGGACACGCCCAATCGTAAATTCGGTGACAAGCCCCGAATTCAGAAATTCGGAGCATGTCACCGAATTATCTTAATCGCTGCCTATGAGCGTGATCCGGAATTTGAGCTCTTTGCCGTCCCGTTCGATGGTCAGAGTGACGGTGTCTCCGATCTTGTAATTCTCCAGGGCGCTGTAGAGGTCGTCGTAGGAGCGAACTTTAGTCTGGTCGATGGTGATGATGACATCGCCGAGATAAAGATAACCGCGGCGGTCCTGGCTGAGGCCGCGCAGGCCAGCTTTGGAGGCTTCGCTTCCGCCGCGAACTTCGACGATGGCCACGCCCTTGCCTTCGATTCCGAACCTTCGTGCATATTGATCGGAGAGGAGCGTCACAGGGAGGCCGGGCCGGATGACCTTGCCGTAGCGGATGATCTCGGGAACGATTTTTTTGATCGTGTCCACGGGAACGGCAAACCCGACGCCGCTTGAAGCGCCCGAGGGCGAAACGATCATGGTGTTCATGCCGATGAGCTCACCGCTCGAATTGAGCAGCGGGCCCCCGGAATTTCCGGGATTGATCGAGGCGTCGGTCTGGATCATGTCGCGGATGGTGACATCGCCCGCGCCGAGCATCTGCCGTCCGAGGGCGCTGACGATGCCTTTGGTGACGGTGTGGTCGAAGCCGAACGGATTGCCGATGGCAATGACCTTCTGGCCCACCTGGAGGTCCTTGGACGTGCCGACTGTGACCGGGGAAAGGTCTTTCAGGTTTCCTTGAATCTGGAGCACGGCGATGTCCTTTTTCTCGTCCTTCCCGACGACCCGCGCCTGGCGCTGTTCCTGGTTGGGCAAAGTGACGCTGAACTCGACGCCGCCCTCGATCACATGAAAATTCGTTACGATGTGGCCCCGGTCGTCCCAAATGAATCCCGAACCGCTGCCCTTCGGCACTTTCTCTTCATTGAAGAACCAGTCCCGGACGAGCTGGATGTTGGTGATGAAGACGACCGAGGTCTTCATCCGTTTGACGATGTCGATGGTATTCCGCTCGTCCTCGATTAACTGGGCCCGGAGCGGCGAGAGGCCGAGGATGAAAACCAGCCATCCAGTGACTAAGACAAAGGATACCGTTGTCTGTTTTTTGTTCATGGTTGATCTCCTCAATTCAAACCCGCGATCTGCCATTCCAAAACAAAGGATTTGTTGCGGGCTTTGCCGTCAAATTTTAATATAAGGGGCATTTCCAGGATGTCTCCCCTTTGCTTTTGTTCTTAGGATTTCTTATCCGACGCGCCGGGCTTCGTCAATAAGATTCCCTTCCTGCAGAAGGGGCAGGCCTCGGGCTCAAAGGCCTCGACTTTAAGGGCCAAGAGACTGCCCACGGGCCGGCCTTCGATCAGCACTTCGCCGGCCGTCCGGTCGACAAGGACGTAGATCCCCGCGACCTCGACGCCGCGCAGCTTCAGGCATTCCACGACCTCGTTGATCGAGCCGCCGGTCGTGAGGATGTCTTCGACGATGATGGCCTTGGAATCGTCCAGGCTCGTGAACCCCGACCGGAAGGACATCTTTTCGTCCAGGCGCTGGGTAAAGGCGAATTTTTTTCCGAGCTTGAGCGCGGCCAGAAAACCGATGGCGATGGCGCCGTAGGCCGGCGAGACGACGTATTCGAAGTCTTTCTTCTCGGCCCGGATCTTTTCGACGAGAAGGCCGATGATTCTCTCGAGGGCGGCGGGCTTTTCGATGAGGCGGATCTTCTCGAAATACCATTCGGAATGCTTGCCCGAGGTCAGTTTGAAGTGGCCCTGGAGCAGGGCGTCCGAGTCTTTGAACAAAGCCAGGACCTTTTCGTCGGCATGAAGGATCATGGGAGCCTCCTTTAAGCGGGTGGACTCGTCATAGGGCGAAAAAAGATTATAGATAATGAAATAGGGAGATACAATACCCATTTCCCCATTTAAATTATCTGCGGATCATTCATGCGCTCCCATGGATTTCCGGAAGGCAGAAAGAAAAATTCGAGCGGCTGCCGCAGCGGCCGCATGATATTTCGACTTCGAGTTTTTCGCATTTGACGCCTTTCACTGTTTTGAAATCGATGCGCCAGCGGCCGCCGCATTTTGGACATGAGCGGGGGACGGCCACTCGGACGTCAATCGGCCTTCGGGGCCGGGCCGAAGGCCGAACGAGAACTTTCCTGACCGCAAAATTCGCCCCGCCCGCTTCAGCCAGCTCCTTGAGGAGCGAGCCGAAAAATTTCAGTGTGTCCCGCGATTTCTTTCGCGCCCGGCGTCGTCCCGCGCCGGTGCGCATATTCAGCGGGAGACACGCGGCGTAGGTCAGCTCCTTGCTCAAGGAATTCATCAGAGCGGCCCGAAGGGTTTGGCCGCGGAGCGCGGACTTGATGAAGAACTGGGCGGCGCCGAGGGTCCCGAATTTCGCCAGGAAATCGGCGTCGTGGACGATGTCTGAGATCCAATTTTTTTTGACCTTCGCGTTATAAAGGGCCCGGATCGCGGACGTGATGCGTTCGATCCCGCCGGCGGACATGCCCGCTTCGCGAAGGACGGATTTCGCAAGGCGCGCGGCGTCTTCTTCTTCGGCCATTTCGTGGCCATGATAGCGTCCGCCGGCGAATTTCCCCGCGTCGTGAAAAAGGGCGGCGATGATGGGCAAGAGCGGCTCCCGCTTTTCGGCTTTGGCCAATTGATAGCCGAGAGATGCGACATGGGTTGTATGCTCCCAGAGATAACTCTCCGCCGCGCCCTTTTTTCCGGTATATTCCTTTTCCGATGCCTCGATGATCCGCTTGACGATCTCCACCAGGCCAGGGTAATGGGAGTTGACGGCCCGGCTGAAGTTTGGCTCTTGATTTTTCTTCATCTTTTTCTTAGCAAAGCCCCTTCATTATCCCGCGGGGCCGAATTCCAAGTCTGTCCGCCTGATCAGACGCCGAGGCGGCTGTACAGTGCGAAGAAAAGGTACCGACCGGCTATTTCAGCCGCGCCGGCGCTCATAAACGCGAGCGTTATATACCAGCTGCCTCCGCTCTTGTGATAGAGAAAAAAAAAGAGCACGGCCGCCGACAAACAAAGAAGACGACCTGACAAATACGGATATATTTTCTCGGCCGGGAGTTCGAGAAGAGTCGCTTTTTTTGCCCTGAAAAAGCCGATGCCCGGGGTGAAGAGGAACATCGTCAGGATGGCCAGGACGATCGCCGCGAGTGCGACGATCGCCGCAGCATTTTGAAACAGTCCCGATTTTCTTCCGATGTCGAGAACGATATCAGAAGAGAACGCGGCGCTCAAAGGCCCCAACAGAAAGGCCGAGCCAAAAAACGACAGCGGCGTATAAAGGCCGCGCCAGGCGGGCACGGAGCGCAGCATATAAAGCTTGGACATGCTGACGAGGAACAGGACGCTCGCCGCGATCGCCAGGGCGAGGATGACTCGGACAAGCGTCGGCTGATAGGCTTTCCTGGAGACGAGAAACGCGAGCCACGCGGCCAGGGCCATAAAGGCCAACTCGAAGAGGATTTCCCGGCTCAGCCAGGACTGCTTGAGATTGTTCAGGACGAAGACGGCGCGCAGCGGCCGTCCGAGGTGAAAGAAGGAGATCGCGGCAGCCAGGCTGAACACAGCGACGACGGCGGCGAGGAACGGATAGGTCAGGTACCGGCTGTTCCATCCGCTGGCTCCTTCCGAGCAGATCGAAGCGCCGGCGACAAGCCAGAACGCGCCGACCGCTGTCTGGGACAGGAGGGTAAATCCGATGAGCGGCCACTCTTTCGAAGCGACGCCGGACATCTCAGATCTCTTCCCAGTTGGCGACTTCGGCTGTGTCCTTGGTGGCGCGCCGCGCGTCCCGGTGGGGCTTGATCACGAGGGCCGGCTCCGTGATCGCAGCTTCCGGGAGCGGGAAGATCTCGTTCGTCCCACCGTATTTCTTCCTCAAGTCCGAAAGCTCTCCGAAATCCAGGGCCCGCATCGGGCAGGCGGCGACACAGGCCGGCGGTTTGCCCATATCGATATAGTCGAAGCAGAAGTGGCATTTCGTCATCAGCCGGGTCGCCTCGTCGAACTGCATCGCGCCGTAGGGGCAGGCCCACTCGCAGTAGCGGCACCCGATGCAGCCCTGCGTATCGAGCATGACGATCCCGTCATCGCGCTTGGTGATGCACTTCGTCGGGCAGCCCTCGCCGCAGATCGGCTTTTCGCAGTGATGGCAGGCCATGGACAGATAATAGGAGAAAACACCGGGGATCCAGACGTTCCCGGATTTGACCCAATTGCCGCCGGCGACTTCATAGACCCGGCGCCAGAGGACGCCGATCGGGAGGTTGTGCTTGTCCTTGCAGGCAGCCTGGCAGGCCTTGCAGCCCGAGCAGGCGCTCGAGTCGAAGAAGAATGCGTACTGCCGGACCCAAGATTGTTTCATCAGGCTTTCTCCGCTTGAGCCATGATCGTGTGCTGGGTGTTGCCGAAAGCCAGGGGCGTCCATCGCTCGGACGTCAGGACATTGACCGAGCCGCGGCGGTCCACCCCTTTTTCGTCGGGGCTCCACCACGCGCCCTGGGGGATGGCGATGACGCCCGGCATGATCCGCTTCGTCACCCGGCAGTAAATCTTTGTGGCGCCCCGGTCGTTGAAGACTTTGACTAAATCACCGTTTTTGATGCCGCGCGGCTGGGCGTCAATCGGGTTGATGAAGACGCGCTGCGGCCACGCCTCGCGCAGCCAGTCCACGTTGTCGAGGGTCGAATGGACCGTTGCGAGGTAATGGTGGCCGACGACCTGAAGCGGGAATTTCTTGGCTTCGGGGCCGAACGGGCTCTCCCATTCCCTGATGTATTTCGGCACGGCCGGGATGACGTCGGGCTTGTTCATGTCGTGAAGGCGCTTTGAAAAGATCTCGATCTTGCCGGACGGCGTGGGCAGGGGATTCATTTCAGGGTTCTTGCGGAATTCGGCGAAGGCCACGGCGGGCTTAGTGACGGGGACCGAATACACGCCGATGTTCGATTTCTCGAATTCGTCGAGCGCAGGGATGTTCGGGAACCGCGTCTTCCTGTAATATTCGATAGCCCAGGCGACCCAGTCGCGCTCGCTCCGGCCCTCGGTGTAGGCGTCATAAAGACCGAGCCGCTTGGCGATCTCGGCGCATATTTGATAGTCGCTCTTTGTCTCGTCCGGAGGATCCACGATCTTCGGCATGAGGATGACCTCGTCGCCGTATTTCCAGCCGTCGGTGAGGCCCCAGGTCTCGAATTGGGTGCAGGCGGGAAGGAGGATGTCGGCGAAGCGTCCGGTCGGCGTCAGGAAATTATCCTGGACCACGAGGAATACCACGAGCTTCTCGTCCTGGAGGATTTTCGCCGTCCGGTTGATGTTCGCGTGCTGGTTGATGAGCGCATTGCAGGCTACGGCGTAGATCATCTTGATATTCGTGTCGAGCTTGTCCACGCCGACGACACCGTCGGCCGGCCCCATGTCCTTTCCGCGAAGGACGGCCTCTGACCAGAGGAACGAGGGAATCGCAGCTTTGACCGGGTTTTTCCCGGTCGGGAAGACGATCCAGGCCGGCCCGCCGTCCGGGGCCTGCAAGGCGATCCCTCCCGCCCAGCCGCCGGGAATCCCGACATTTCCGGTGATCGCGGCGAGGACGCAGCCCGCCCTCACGACCTGCTCGCCGTAGGCCCGGCGCTGCATCCCGTAGCCCTGGTACAGGACGGCCGGCTTTATCGTGGCGTATTCGCGGGCGATACGGGCGATCGTGGACTTGGGAACGCCGCATATGGCCTCGGCCCATTCGGGCGTTTTTGGGACGCCGTCGCGTGTCCCCAAGATATAGTCTTTATAGTTTTCCGCTCCCTCGGCCCCCGCAGGCATCTGAGTTTCATCGAAGCCGATGCAATGCGTCTTCACGAAGCCGGTGTCGTAGAGCTTTTCGGTGATCATGACGTAGGCCATAGCCGACATCATGGCCGTGTCCGTGCCCGGCCGGATGGGAATCCATTCGTCGGCAAGAGCCACCGCGCTGAGCGTCATACGGGGATCGATCGAAACGAGTCTCGCCCCTTTTTCCCGGGCCTTCTTGAGGAAATATTCGGAGTTCGTCCCGTCGCGCATCTCAGAAGGGTTCCAGCTCCACATCAGGATATACTTGGAGTTCAGCCAGTCCTGGCGCTGGTTCCCGGTGACGTTCGTGCCATAGACGTAGGGCGTGGCGTAAGAGATGGCCGCCCATGAGTAGCTGTTGTAGAAGTCGAGCGATCCGCCGAAGAGGTTCATCAGGCGCTGCGCGGTCTGGCGGCCGTTCGTCTGATTGTAGCTTCCGGTGCCGTAGGGGACATAAATGGCGGTGTTGCCGTAAGTCTTTTTCATGCGCTCCATTTCCGAAGCGATCTTGTCCAGGGCCTCGTCCCAGGAGATGCGGACGAATTTTCCTTCGCCGCGCCGGCCGGCCCTTTTCATCGGATATTTGAGGCGGTCGGGATGATACTGCCGGCGGCGATAGGATTGGCCGCGGATGCAGAGCCGGAGCTGGGGATCTTCGATGGTGTCGTTCGGCCGGTCGTCGCCTTCGATCCGGACGATCTGGCCGTCCATGACATAGACTTTGAGGAGACACCGCCCGCCGCAGTTGTGCGAAGGGCACCCGGTGCGGACCATTTTGACTTCGGACGAGGATTCCTGGAAGAGGGGGCCTGGCGGGGAGGAAGGGGCCGATCGAAGCTTTTTCGCGAGCTTGGTCGAGGCCAGGGCCGAGCTTCCGAGGAATGTACTCCAGCCGAGAAAGCTGCGCCGTTTCATCTCGGCGGCTTCAAGCTTTTTCTTGATTAAAGGAAGTTCGCTCATGGATATATTCGACAGGGACTTTCCACCGGGATCTTTCAGCCCAGATCATTAGGAAGATCAAAAATCCATTGCTCAGGCCGTCGATGAGAAGAAAACGAAGAATAGAGAGAGTTCCTGTTTCAATTAGGCTCGGCGCGGCGAAGGCCGAGGCCATGAAAATGTTTAAAACAGTGTGCGTTATGCGCCAGGCGAGAGATGCCAGGACGGGAACTGAAAGGGAAATCCTTCCGGCCGTTCTCAGGAAAGAAAAAATGCCGATCACGGCAAGAGATTCGAGAAGGATGGCCTGGGCCGGGTTAAGGACGGAGAAGACATCTCTGCCGGGGAAAAAGAGGTCCAAAAGCTTGATGCTTGCCGCTACGCATGCCGTCAGGAAAATGGATGCCGGTTTTCCGCTGGCGGCAAAGGCCCGGCTCATGAAATAGAACGCAGCGGGAAACATGATGACGCCGGGGAGGCCCGGGATCCGAATGAGATGAATGAGATGGCCGATGGTCGCTTCCCAGATCCCCCAGAGTGAGCCCCAAAAAAGGGCGCTTCTCAGCGCGTCCGTCCGTCCGTTCTTTCCTCCGGTCATGGGATTCATTTTATCAGGATACGCGGCCGCGTCAAGATTAGTCATCATCTTGTTCAGCTGGAAAATATAATTTGTATTGGGAAGCTATGAATACCCGATGATTTTCTACCTATTTGCTATTATCTTGTTTTATATTCATGAAACTGTTCTCTGATTTTTCCCTGTCCGACATACTTCGATAAAAGCCTGCAATTCCGGCTTTCATAACGAATCTTGCCGGCAAGGATGGCCGGATGGATTTTCAATTTATTCGCGACGGCGTCGATTTCAGCCGAAGAAATACGTCCCGCTTGAAAAGTTTTATTGATCCCATCTTTTGGAACGAGCGCTTCTTCCGCTAAGCGGTCAGCGTCGAGTTCTCTTTTGTCCGCAATCTCGGCTTTGTGCCCCCTCAAATCCATATCATCTATGATGAAATCATTCTTTTTAGATAGATGAAGAGCTGCGTGGCCGAGTTCATGAAGCAGGCAGAACCAGAAATTATCAATTCGGTCGTGTCGAAGTGTCAGAGCGATGACCGGTGTCCCATCTTCTAGCAGGAACAAAGCTCCGTCGAGATAGGTTTTAGGGAAATGCGGAACGGCAAGAAAAATGATACCGAGCTTGTTGAGATATTCCTTGGCCAGGACGGGGCCATTTTCGAAATAGCTCAGCTTGGCGATGTCTCTGAAGACTTCAATGGTCAAAGATCCTTTGGAGTAGTTTTGTTTTAGACGGATCTGTCGGGCCAAGATTATGGTTTGCAAACGCCATGCCCAAAGAGCATATTTATCCGTTTTTACGTTTTGTCTAGCGCTTTTACTTTTTCTAAAAAGCATAGCAGAAACGGCCTTTGGCCCTCCGGCTTGTTGAATGATGCGCCGCATATATTCTTCAGCCCCCGTCTTGATGTCTTTGATATTGTCGATCAACCCTCTTTTCGCCATTTCTTTTAAGGGAAATCGATTCCATTCCAATTGTGGAACATCGGAAGGAAAACTTGATTCGGGTTCTTGAAGCAAGACTTCGGCGGGAATTCCTAAGCCCTTATTCAGCGCCCTCATCATAGCCAGGGATAAAGGTTTTTTCTTATTGAGAATCTCGGAGACCTTGCTCCGGCTTCCGATAAAGGGGATAAGGTCTTGCCTGTTCATTCCGAGTTGATCGATTCGGAACTTAATGGCTTCGACCGGATCGGGTCTCTGAATAGGATATTGAGATTCTTCATACAGCTCGACGAGCGTCGCCAGAAGTTCAAGTTCATCCGCCTCGGAAGTGCCCTGTTTTGCGTCCATAAGTTCTTCAATGCGGGCCAGAGCGTCGTCATAATCTTTTTTAGTTTTAATTAATTTTTTGACCATCAGATAACCTCCGCATGGATCTTGTCATATTCACGATGCGTTCCGATAAATCTAATAAATACCGTTTTCGTCGGATAATTGATTTTGACAACCAATCGATATTTATTGCCTCCAATATTGAATACGACTCTGTTGCCGCTCAAAAAACTTGCGGTTTTATAATCATTCTTTATATCCGCCGGACACGCCCATTGAGCATTCTTAGCTTCATGCCACCAAGCTTCTAAGGGGCCTTTCGCATCCTTATGTCGTTCATAAAAATCTATGAGTGTCGGCCTCTTAATGACATTCACATCGAGAATATAATACGTTCCTGTTATTATGTCAAGTCATAAGTTCCCAATTAAGGAACGTATGACAATGGGAGAGACAATCCTTGAGCTTCAAGGCATGATGATGTTAAAAATTAGGCCCAAG
>JALHTW010000130.1 GCA_022866045.1 Candidatus Aminicenantota bacterium
CATTCATGCCGCCGTGCTCCGTCTCGAGAGCCGCCTGCTGCTCGTCGTCGGTCAGGCGGTCCAGGCGAAACTTGACCCAGTCGGCCATCTTTGTCACGACGTCGAGGGCCTGCTGGTTATCGCAGGACAGATACATGTCGAGAAGGCCGGCCATGATCTTATGCAGGGTATAATACGGCGCCCAAACCCGGATGCGCTTGTCGACACGGTCGAAGAACTCCTCGGGATAGGCCGATAGGAAGCCCTTGTTGAATCCTTTGGAGGGCATGGCCTCCAGGACTTTGGCCAACTCGGCAACGATCCCATTCCCTTTATCCTTGAACCTCACATCGCCGGTGCTTGCATACATCAGGGCACAGGCCGAGAGAAAATGCCCGACGGTGTGACCGCGCAGCTCTCCTTTGGGCTCTTCCCACCCGCCCAGAGGTTGGGCTGTGGACGGAAGTCCGGCCGTCAAGCGAAAGTTATGGAGCAGCCGGTCCGAATCCAATTCAAGCAAGTATTTCTGGTCCCGGAGCATTGCCTCGCGAAACGGCCCTTCGAGCAGGCGCACGTCGCGAAGATCGAACGGGTAGGCCTTGGACGGGATTTTATCCTGGACTTTGATCTTGGAATATGGCGGCGGCTGCTGCGGCTCAAAGTATGCCGGCGCTATGCAGGACGACGCAAAAGCAATAACGGCCGATAAGATGATGGCTTTTCTCATATCTGTCCTCCTTCCTGGGCGACTTGTCAAAAATATAGCCTTTACTTATTCAGGGCGAATTTCTTCCGCGCGTCGCTGCCATTGGCAGGCGCATCGCCGCGGAACCAAGCGCAACAAGCGCGGAATCCGTTTAAACGCATCCTATACATGGACTTCAACCGGCCGGCCGTCGAACACGACGGCCCGCGTTGCCCGCTCGCCGGCGACCCGCACTTCGATCGGCCGCCTGGCCGGAGGAAGCATACGCGAGCCTCGGGCGAGGCGCAGTGTCAGGAGGCGCTCCGCGTCCCGCCAGCCCATCTCAATCCGCATCCATTCCCCTTTCCGGTAAGCAAACGTCTTGCCGTCGTCTTCATAAAGGGAGGATGCGCCATCGGCGCCGGGATAGACGACAATAGTCAGCGGAGCGTCGATCGGCTCCTCCGCGTATTGCCTGACAGGACCGAGCGGCAGGATCGCGCCGGCGCGGACGTAGAGCGGCATCGTTTCGAGATCGACCTTGCGCTCGATTTCGCGGCCGCCCTCTGCGCGCTCCTCGGTCCAGAAGTCGAACCAGATGTCGCGCGGCAAGTAGAGCCGGCGGCTTGAGGCTCCCTTTTCCACGACAGGCGAGACAAGCACGTCGCGCCCCCACAAGTACTGATCGCCGCGCGCAACCGCCGCCGCGTCGTCCGGATAGTGGAGCCAGAGCGCGCGCATGATCGGCAGACCCGTGTCACAGCACTCCCTCACAGCCGTGTAGATATACGGCAGCATCCGGTATCGAAGTTCGAGATACTTCTTGAGAATCGGCTCGACTTGCGGATTATTCAACTCGTTGGGATCCGGATTAAACGTTGCCGTCTCCTTCGGACCCCCATCGCCTCTGTTCCAGCCCCATGGCAGGCGGAGGTGCCAGTGCCGGCCGTGAGCACGGAACAACGGGCAGAACGCACCGAACTGGAACCAGCGCACGTGCAGTTCGCCCGTATATTCGGACGTCGGTATGAATCCGCCGATGTCGGTGCCCCAATAGGGAATGCCTGAAAGGCCCGTATTGACCGCGACCTGTACGTGTGTCCGAAGCGTTTCCCAGCGCGACTGCACATCGCCCGACCAGAGGAACGCCGCGTATCGCTGCATGCCGGCGTAGCCGTTGCGATGCAGGGCAAAGGGCCTCTCGTTCGGCCGCCAGAGCTGGGAGCCTTCCCAGTACATCCGGGTGCGGTTCAGGCGGGACGCGGCATCATAGTCGTCGCCCTGGTCCGGCCACCAACCGTCGGCGCCGACGTCGAAGAGCGGTTTGTGGTACGGCCAGTAGCACGGGACACTGCGGTCGTCGGGCCACCGGTTGTCCTCGGTCCGTCCGCTGGGAACGGCGTTCTTTGGATCGCACGGCTCATGCACCGTGCCGGTCAGGCGACGTCCCTCGATGACGATGTGCAACACGACCCGGAAGTGCTGGCCGTGCAGCGCGTCGATCATGCCTTTCGGGTCCGGAAAGTTGGCCTTGTTCCAGGTGAACTCACCGTTCCGCGTATTCCACCCGGACGGGGTGAAGTCGGTGCCCAGGTAAATCAGTGCGTCGCACGGCAGCTTCTTCTCGCGCATCGTGCGGGCGACACCCAGGACCTCATCCGGGCCTGCCAGTGTCCGGTGCGATTGCATATAGCCCAACGTCCAGAGCGCCGGCATCTCCGCGTGTCCTGTGATGCGCGCGAACTCCCGGATGATTTCCGGAGGGGAGGACGAGGACACGACAAAAACATCCAGGGGAAGGCCGTCACTGGACGGAGAGAACTTCCCTTCGGAGCCGGTGAAGTCGAATGAGCCGAGGGGATGATGAATGAACATACCCCATCCGTCTGTACCCACGAGCCACTGGATCGGCACGCGGCCGCCATGCGTGCTGAGCTTGTAGCCGCCCTGCCCGCTGCGCATTCGGTCCGCGGTGCCCTTGCGGTCGAACTGCGGTCCGCCCTGCCCGAGCCCCAGGAGCGGTCCCGTGCTTAAAAGAAACGACATCCCGGCTGCTCGAGCATCCAGCGTCAGACGCTGCACCGGCTGACCCGCGCTCGTCTCGATTTGAAGCGTTGGGGGCTCAGCCGCGAACCGGACGACGAGGTTGCCGGCGCGAACTGGGGTGAAACGCTCGCGCGTATGGCAGCGCGAGAGGGAGCGTTCCTTGCCTTCAAGCCTGAGAGCGCCGTCCACAGGAACGGCGATCGCGCGCCCGCTCTCGATCGGAAGCACAGTGAGGCGGACCGTCGAGGAGCCGAGCGTTGAGACAATGATCTCTACAGGCTTGCCGGCAACAATGATGTCTGAGGATTGGCCGCGGATAACGCTCCGGGCCAGGACGAGGCCTGCGCTTGCCGTGCCGAGCCACTTCAATGCTTCACGGCGGGTAAGTGGTTCAGACATAGGACTCTCCTTGGAGATTTTTTTTTGCCCCTCGACTTTCCCTCTCGTCGGGCCCTGAGTCGTTATCGTCCATAATAAAAAAATAGTATATTCGGCCGGCCATCGAAGTCAAACGAATGGCCCATTTCTGTTTGCTTCGCCTTCATTTCTCGTATAAAATATCTCTTTCATGCGAGTCGGCAAAGTTAGCCAGAATGAAACCTATTTCAGCCGGCGGTTGCCCGTTAACGAATCGATGTCGGGTGAAAAGCGGCTGTATATATATCTTGATTGAGGAGGATTCATGAACGACTTTATCCAAAACAAGCGTATGAATAGGCGGATTTTCCTCAAGCGGGGAATTCAGTCGGGAACGATCCTTGTTTCCATGCCTCTCTGGAGAAGCCTTTCCGCAAAAGAGATCGAGGCATTGGTAGGCAGCGAAAACGCGTCTGCCATTCCAGCCTCGTTATCTAAGGAAGAGCTGCAAAAGCTGCTCCAGACCGCCCTGAGCCGGGGCGGCGACTTCGCTGAGATCTATTTCGAGCACACCATCCAGAATTCGATCGGCCTCGATGAAGAGAAAATCTCTTCGGCCGCGCGCGGCGTAGATATGGGCGCCGGCTTTCGTGTCGTCCAGGGCGAGAAAACAGGCTATACCTTTTCCGACGATCTCGACCCCGCAAAGCTCAACGAAGCGGCGGAAACGGCCGCCCTCATCGCTTCGGGAGCCGCGGCCTCAGCCCGAACCCTCAAGTCTTTTTCTCCGCCGTCCTATTACCTTGTTAAAGTCTCTCCGGACACAATCGCGGCCAAGCAAAAAGCAGAGCTGCTTACTAAAGCCAACGCCGTCGCCCGGGCCTTCGACAAACGCATTACCCAGTTCAGGGCCGGCTTTTCGGACATGACAAAGAAAATCGTTATTGCCAACTCCGAGGGACTTTACGTCGAAGACACGCAGACCCTTACCGGTCTCAATGCGAACGCCCTCGCCCTTGAGGGAGACAAACGCGGCATGGGTTATGAGTCTAAGTCCGGAAGCTACGGGTTTGAGCACTTCGATGTCAAGCTGGCCGAGGAAATGGCCAGCAAGGCGGCCGAGATGGCTATCCGCGTCCTCCCGGCCGAGGATGCTCCGGCCGGCGAATTCCCGATCGTCGTCGCGAAAGGCTTCGGCGGGATCTTTTTCCATGAAGCGATCGGCCACAGCCTGGAAGGAGACGGCATCC
>JALHTW010000131.1 GCA_022866045.1 Candidatus Aminicenantota bacterium
ATTGACTTCATCTTTGAGGATTTCAGAATTACCGCCCGTCGCCGTGCTGACGATCCCCATTCCACAGGACATGGCTTCTAACACAGAGATGGACAATGGTTCCACAATCACGGACGGAAAGACAAAAATATCATGAGTCCGATATAGATCAGGCGTCATCTTGTCCGGGGCGTAGTCGACAAAAGTCATATTCTTAAGAACCCCGTATGAAGCGGCCAGATCGTGAAGATAGGTTATATAATCAGGGAACGCCTTATCGACTCCTGCAATCGTCATGGGCAAGACATCGTAACCATACTCTTGTTTTAAGATTCCCAGGGCTTGAATAGCGATATCAATACCTTTTTGAGGCCTTATTGGCCCTAGGTAAAGCAAGCGACTTGGCTTTTGGCCGTTTGCTTCCTTATAGCAAAAACGGCGGACATCAATACCCCAGGGGACGACAGCCGTATGAGCCGCAGATTTGCCCACGTGTCTGGCCGCAGTCTCTAGATAGCGGCTTGTAAAAATGATATGGGCGAAGTTTAAAGGCTGCAAAAATGTTGTGAGCTTGAAATGGCGGTTCAAAAAGCGGAGGACATTATAGCCGCTCTTTCCCTTTGGCTGCTCTTGATACCAGCGGTCCGCTTCCCACATGGCCAACCAGTCGCTAGAGATATAGAAACAGACGGGGAGCCCCATGTCCTGAGCCAATACGGCGAAAGAAGCCGAGATTTGCGAGAGATCAAACAGGAAAACGATATCAGGGTGAAAATCTCGACAAAGCATTCTCAATGAGGCTTGATTAACAACTTCTTTCAGAAAGACAGTCTGCCAGCTCGAAGTCTCTTTACGATCTTTTATCAACCAGCGGTGGATGTCGCTGTCTTTTTGAGATTTTCTTAGCCGAGGCGCGCTGGTCAGGACTTGGATCTGGTGTTTTCGTTCTTTCAGCGATTCTACAACTTCCTGGCAGCCCAGCGCATAGTCATCCCTGTCAGAGGGAGGATAGCCCGTGGAAATGACCAGTATTTTCATCGCCATTTCACTCTTTTTTCACAAAATATATCATCATTGAATTGTCATTGGCAAACAAAACATTGCCTCCCAAAATTTCAGGGAAGAAATGTCTTTCCGAGAGACAGTCGCCAAGGTCAGCCCAAGGAGCTTTTAGCGGCAAGCTGAAATATGTCGATCACCATCAGCCTTGGCTATTTGCGGCCTTCTTAAAAACATCCGCGAGCACGCGGCCGCTTGTTGACCATTGAAAAGCCGCCGCCCGGGATACGCCCGCAGTCGACAGTCTTTTGCTCAAACCCGGGTTTTCCAGAACGGACCGAATTCCCCGGCAGATGCTTTCCACGTCGAGCGGATCGGCATAGACGACGGCCTTGCCGCCGACTTCGGGGAGCGCTCCCCGGGCCGACGTCACGACAGGGGTTCCGCAGGCCATGGCCTCGAGAACGGGCATGCCGAACCCTTCATACAACGAGGGCAAGACGAAGAGTGCGGCTTCCCGCATCAAGGGCGCGCGGTCCGTTTCGGAGATGTATCCCAGGAATTTTATCCTGGATTCCAGCCCCAGCCTGCGGATCGTGGCGAAGATGTCCTGGTTTTTCCATCCCTGCCCGCCCGCTACGACAAGGGGCCGCTCTATTTTAACGCTGTCCGGCAGCAACGAATAAGCTTCGATCAGACGCGGAAAATTTTTGCGGGGCTCGAGCGTGCTCAGGGAAAAAATATATCCGCTGTCGAGCCCGTATTTCGCCAGAGCGGAAGCCCGCGCTTCGAAGGGAATGTCCGGCCGAAATGAAGCATGATCGACGGCGGGGTAAACGACCGTGATTTTTTCGGGCGGGAACTCGTAAGCTTTATGAAGCTCCCTTTTGATGCAATCCGAGATCACGACGACATTGCTCGCCCGTTTCAAAGTCCGCGGCACATATCTTTTTAAATAAAGATGGTCCTTTCCCTCGAGGGTTCGAGGATAGCGGAGGAATCCGAAGTCAAAAATGACCGGAACATATTTGGAGCGAATCAGAGGCTCGCCCACGTAATTCGGAAAAAAATATATGCTGGGCTTTTCGGGCTTGAACAAATCTAGGGGGATCGGCGGCCGCAGGGCATAGCGACGGAGCTGGTTATAGACCAGGCTGGGGACGAGCCGGGAGCGGACAGCGAGCGATCCGCCCAGGCTTTGGGCCTGAGAGGCAAAATATTCCTCCTCCGGCGTCCGCCATGATTTCAAAAAGAATCGATAAGAGAGCAATTTGATCGGAAAATGGTCGGGTAATCTGTTATAGGCTTTAAGAAGCTCCCGAGTGTAGTAGCCTATGCCACTCAAGGGCGGATAGAAAGCGCTCGGCTCGACGATAAGGTCCGGGACGGCACGAGCGGCCATGGGCTTGGCTGACATCGGCCGCTATTCTGAGCAAGATGTCATCGCCTGCCTCCGGCGATTCTTTCGTGGACATCACGGATCATTCTGATCATGGAATTTCCTTTTTCCGGCGCTCGGATTTATCTCCCTTTGCGGCTCAGGTCGCATGCCCCGGCATACCAAATCAAACATATCACTCGCGGTGAATCGCTGTCAATGGTTCGAAAATCCGAAAAGATCGAAGGATTCCGAAGGGAAGGTCCTCTTTCAAGGCTCTCCCATGGACGGGCTCCGCGCGACTCTGTCTCCGACTTTCCCGAGTCTGTGAATTCAGGGCGAAATATGTTATAAATGGCCCATGAACGAGGCGCCCGCGCGGACGAAGAAAGTGATCGTCGTCATGCCGGCCTATAACGCCGAAAAGACGCTCGTCCGGACGCTCAACGACATCCCCCGCGAATGGGTGGACGAGATCGTCCTTGTCGATGACTGCAGCCGGGACGGCACGGTCGCGCTGGCCAAAAAGCTCGGCCTGCGCGTCTTCGTTCATAAAAAGAATAAGGGCTACGGCGGGAACCAGAAGACCTGCTACACCGAAGCATTAAAGCTCGGCGGAGACATCATAATCATGGTCCATCCCGACCATCAGTACGACCCCACGGTCATCCCTCATCTCGTCACGCCGCTGCTCAACGGGGAATGCGACGCCGTGTTCGGCTCGCGGATGCTGGGCGGCCGTCCGCTTGAAGGCGGCATGCCCAAGTGGAAATACCTGGCCAACATTTTTCTGACGGCGGTCGAGAACGCGACCTTTTATATGTATCTGACGGAATACCATTCCGGGCTCCGGGCCTATTCGCGCCGCTACCTCGAGACCATAAATTTCATAGCGAATTCGAACGATTTCATCTTCGACTCTGAGATCATCGCCCAGGGGGTGCTCCACAAAATGAGGATCCGCGAGATCCCGATCGCAACTCGCTATTTTCCTGAAGCCTCCCAGATCAGTCTCGGCCGGAGCCTCGTCTACGGACTTTCGATCCTCAAGACTCTCCTCAAGTTCAAGCTTCACAAAAAAGG
>JALHTW010000132.1 GCA_022866045.1 Candidatus Aminicenantota bacterium
GCCACAGGGCCGTATTTTTGGAGAACGGAGTTCGGTTCCTGGCTGATGCCGATCTTCCCGACTTTCCCTCTGCGCCGGGGCGTGATCCGAAGAGAGACCGGATTCCCGTCGCGGAGCACGCCGAATTGGAGCTCCTTTTCTGCGTTGTTTTCGATGACTTCGATGAATTTATAGAAATAGATCGGCTCTCCGTTGATCGTCTGGATCAGATCGCCGGCCTTCAGGCCGCCCGCCTCTGCCGGAGATCCGGCCGTGACCGCCTGGACCCGGGTCAGGATCTTTCCGTAGAATCCGGCATAGCCGATGTCGTACTGAATCTTTTTATCTTTTTCGGTCTGGAGCTCGACGGGAATGATCCTCCCGTCCCTTTTGATCTCCAGAGTCAAAAGTCTCTCGGGCTTTGTCCCGACGGCGAGCTCCACATCGCTCCAGGTTTCGACCTTTTTCCGATTGATGGTCAGGATTTCGTCGTCGATCTTCAGATCGGCTTTCGCAGCCGGGGAGCCTGGGTCGATCCAGCCGATAACGGGCTTTTGGTCCAGGTACTCGGGCGTCTTGGCTCCGGCCATGTTGATCACGGCGAAAATGATGATGGCGAACAGGATGTTCAGCACCGAGCCCATGACCATGACCAGGAACCGCTGCCATCGCGTCTTGGCCATGAAATCGTCCGGTTCGAGGGTCCGGCCTCTCTCATAGGCTCCTTCGCCGAGGAACTTAACATATCCGCCGATCGGGACCGCGCTGATCCTGTAGTCCGTATGGCCTTTTTTGAACCCGAAAAGCCTTTTCCCGAAGCCGAAGGAAAAGACCTCGATGCGGATCCCGACGAGCCGGCCCATGAAAAAATGGCCGAATTCATGGATGAAGACCAGGATGCCGAAGACGATCAAGAAGGCCAGGATCTTGCCTAAGAGGATGATCATGTTAATACCTTTGTTGAATGATTTGAGATGTCCGTTCCCTCATCAGCCGGTCGACATCGAGGATGTCGTCCAGGGTGCGAACGGTCCTTTGCTCGTGGCCGTCCACTGCCCGGTGGACGACGTCGCTGATGGCCAAAAAGCCGATCCGCCGCGCGAGGAAGGCCTCGACGGCAACCTCGTTGGCCGCGTTCAGGGCCACGGCTGCGCTGCCGCCTTCCCTGAGCGCCCAGGTGGCCAGGCGGATGAGCGGATAGCGTTTGGCCTCGACCGGGTAGAACTCAAGAGCGCCGATCCGGGCGAGGTCGAGCGGCGGCAGAACGGCGTCTTCGCGCTCCGGGTATGTCAAGGCGAACTGGATCGGGATCTTCATATCCGTCGGGCTGAGCTGGGCGAGGACCGAGCCGTCCCTCATTTCGACAAGGGCATGGACGATGCTCTGCGGATGGATAAGGACATCGAGCTCGCCGGGCTTGAAATCGAAGAGCCAGCGGGCCTCGATGAGTTCGAGCCCCTTGTTCATGAGGGTCGCTGAGTCGACAGTCACCTTCTTTCCCATTTTCCAGCGGGGATGGGCCAGGGCTTCTTCGACCGTTTTTTTCCGGAGCTCGGACAGAGATGTCCTGAAAAACGGCCCGCCGGAAGCCGTGAGTGTCACTTTTTTCACGTTGCGCCGGTTTTCCCCGGCCAGACACTGGAGCACGCCGCTGTGCTCGGAATCGACCGGGATAATCCTCGCCCCGGACTTCCGCGCTTCTGCCCGAAGGAGAGAGCCGGCAACGACCATGGATTCCTTATTGGCTAAAGCCACACTCTTCCCGGCGCGGACAGCGGCGAGAGTCGGTTTCAGGCCGTTGATCCCTGTGATGGCCGAGACGACGATATCGTTGCCCGGATTCCCGCCGATCTCCAGGACCCCGTCGAGGCCATAGGTAACCCGGAGGGAATCTTTTTTAAACCTATTCCGGATAAACTCCGCGTCTTCCTTCCGTTCAAGAGACACGATTTCGGGGCGGAACTCCCGTATTTGTTCTTCCAAGAGGCGAATGTTCGAGCCTGCCGCCAGGGCCGTGACGCGGAAATGTTTCTGGTGATGTCTGATCACGTCGAGCGTGTTCCGGCCGATCGTGCCGGTGGACCCGAGGATCGCGACTTTTTTCATGCCCTGTCACTTCCAGAAATAATGAATAAAATAATAATAGAACGGCACCGCCAAAAGAAGGCTGTCCACTCGGTCCAAAAAACCTCCATGGCCGGGAAGGATGTTCGATGAATCCTTGACCCCGACGGCCCTCTTGAACAGCGATTCCAGCGGATCGCTGACCTGAGCCACGGCATGGACGAGAACTCCGCAGAGCACCGCCTCCCCCAGCCCGATCTCTTTCAGCAGCAGGAGCCGGACCGCTATGGCGCCGAGGCAGGCGAAAAGGATTCCGCCAAGGCTCCCCTCCCAGGTCTTGTTCGGGCTGGCCACGGGGGTCATTTTATGCCGCCCCAAGAGATAGCCGAAGAGGTAAGCTCCGGAATCGCCGAGAAAGATCACGGCCAGCAGAAAATAGAGGTAATAAGGACCTCGTTCCGCCTGGAGAGGATAAAAATGATTCAAGGTAAAGCTGATGTAAATCGCCCCGAGCACCGTTATGGAAAACGACGCGGGGAAAACCATTGCTTTCTCAATTGTGTTGAAGGTGATCAAAAAATAAAGACCGGCCAGCAAAAGCCCGCCGAACAGGGCAATCCCGAACGGGAGGGCCTTAAAAAAGAACGACGCACTGAGGAGAAGGGCCATGAGGATACCGATAAGCGGCTGGGGTTGAAGCTTCTTTTTGCGGGCCAGGTTATAGAATTCGATCAATGAAACGATGATGACGGCCTGAAGGAAGAAAAAAAAGACCGCGAGCGGGGCCCATTGGATGAGGACGAAAAGAACGGCCAAAAGGATCATGGCCGTTGGGAATCTTTTGCGCATGCTCATCGGGGGGGGTGGATGTCGCCGAACCGCCGTTCGCGTTTCTGGTAATCGACGATGGCTTGAAGAAGGTGCTTCCTCCGGAAATCCGGCCAGTAATCCTGGGTGATCCAGATCTCTGAGTAGGCGATCTGCCACAAGAGGAAATTGGACACCCGGAATTCTCCGCTCGTCCGGATCAGGAGGTCGGGATCGGGAATACCGGCCGTATATAAATATCGAGAGAATATCTTTTCATCGAGAGTGTCAGGATTGACGCTTTTGTCTTTCAGGGCCTTTTTCACGGCATCGACGATCTCCGCTCGCCCCCCATAATTCAAGGCAAGACATATCTGCAATTTATCATTGTTTCTCGTCAGTTCCTCGACCCGTTCCAGCTCGCGGCGGATGGCGGGCGGCAGATCCTCTCTTTGACCGACGACGCGGAGCCGGAAATTATTTTCGACAAGGACTTTGTCCTCTTTTTTCAGATAATCCTCGAGCAGCCGCCAGAGAGTCGCAATCTCCCGTTTCGGCCGCTTCCAATTCTCCTTGGAAAAAGCATAGAGAGTCAGGACTTTGATCCCCAAACGGGCGCTGGTCTCGATGACTTCCTGGACCGATTTGGCGCCTGCCCTGTGGCCTTCGACCCGGGGCAGATCTCTTTTCTTGGCCCAGCGGCCGTTGCCGTCCATGATCACGGCCACGTGATCCGGAATTCTCGAGAAATCCAGCTCATTAACCAGGCGCTCTTCCTCGCTCCCGGGCTCAATGAAGCCTTCTAAACTCTTGAGCATGCGAACATTATAGGTTGGTGAGGGGGAATTGTCAAAGAATCGCTCGGGGAGCAGGGAGCGAGTTTCTTCCCCGAGCCCCTATTCCCAAATATCTCCAAATCTGATAATCTATCTGATAATCTAAATGAGATTGAAAGAGACATAAGATGTGTTTGGCGATACCGTCGATGGTCATCGAGATCGATGAGGTTCATCGGACCGGAAAGATCGATTATCTTGGAACCAAGGTCAAGACCAATTTCGCCCTCCTTGATGACGTCCGGATTGGCGATTGGGTCATCGTCCATGCCGGCTTCGCGATCTCCAGGCTCGACGAAGAAGATGCCCAGGAAACTCTCGACCTGCTCCGGGAGATCGCGGAAAAAAGCTGAAAACCTGCCCATGGCGAGGACGAACGAATTCAGGGACAAGAAGGTCATCGGCGCTCTCCTCGCCAGGATCGCGGAGAATAAGCGGTCTCTTCCCTCTCCCTGCCGGATCATGGAAGTCTGCGGCACCCATACCATGACCGTCCACCGGTACGGCCTCCAGTCGATGCTCGAGAAGGCCGGCATCGAAATGGTCTCCGGCCCCGGCTGCCCGGTCTGCATAACGCCCGGCGAGGTTCACGAGGCCGCCATCAGGCTCGTGACCGAAAACGAAAACGTCATCCTTGCGACGTTCGGCGACATGACGCGCGTCCCGACACACCTCGGCTCTCTTCAGAACGCGGTCCCGGCCAAAGGATCGGCCGTGAAGATCGTCTATTCCCCCGAAGAGTCCTTGGACCTTGCCCGCCAGAAAAGCAATAAGGAGATTGTCTTCTTCGGGGTAGGGTTCGAAACGACCATTCCTTCGATTGCCGTCATGGCCAAGGCGGCGGCCGGCGAAGAGCTTTCCAATTACTCCATCCTTTCCGCCCTCTGGTTGATCCCGCCTCCGCTCCGGGCGATCCTTGAATCCGGAGAAGTCAAGCTCTCCGGCTTTCTCTATCCCGGCCATGTCAGCGCTATTATCGGACAAGAGCCATACACGTTCGTCGCCCGGGAGTTCGGCTTTCCAGGAGTCATCGCCGGATTTGAGCCCGGGGATATCCTTTTGGGGATCATTTCGATCCTGGACCAGATCCGGGAAGGAAGGCCGCGAGTGGCGAACGAATACACAAGGGTCGTCCGGCCTGAAGGAAATCCGGTCGCCCAGGCCCTGATGAGAGAAGTGCTGGAACCGAAAGACGCTTGCTGGCGAGGCTTGGGAGTGATCCCCGGGAGCGGCCTCAAGTTTAAAGCTGAATATTCGGCTTATGACACGGAAGTCAAGCACGACCTTCGGATCACAGCCCGGGGAATCGACCTTCCAGGCTGCCGGTGCGGAGAAGTCCTGCGCGGAATCCTTCTTCCCTCGCGCTGTCCTTTATTCGGCAAGAAATGCACTCCCGAATCGCCCTGCGGCCCGTGCATGGTCTCCTTCGAAGGGGCCTGTCTCGTCCATTATAAGTACAGAGGTCCCAAATCATGAAGAAGATCAGCCTGGAACTCGGCAGCGGCGGAAAATCCATGCGGGATTTTATTGCCCGGACCATCGTCCCGGCGTTCAAGAATCCGATGCTTGCCGAACTTTTGGACGCCAGCCACCTTCCGGGCAGAATCGCTTTTACGACGGACAGCTATGTCGTGGATCCGATCTTCTTTCCCGGAGGAGACATCGGCAAGCTCGCGGTCAACGGCACCGTGAACGACCTCGTCGTATCCGGCGCGGTTCCTCAATACCTTTCTCTTGGACTCATCCTGGAAGAAGGCTTGGAGTGGAACGCCTTGGAGAAAATCCTCCGCTCCCTGAAAGCAGCCGCGTCGCGAGCCCGTGTCGAAATCGTCGCGGGCGACACGAAAGTCGTCAAGCAGGGCCAAGGGGATAAAATCTATATCAATACATCCGGGATCGGCAAAGTCATCGCCAAACCAAGGCCGAAACTCATCCGGCCGGGCGACAAGCTCATTCTGACGGGCACGCTCGGCGAACACAGCCTGGCCATTCTGACGGCGCGGGGAGATTTCGGACTCGAGGCGCGGGTCCAAAGCGACTGCGCCCCTCTGACATTCCTTCTCCCCTTTTGGAAGAACGGGCTTCTATGGATGCGGGACATAACGCGGGGCGGCCTGGCCACAATCCTTTCCGAGCTGACCGAGCAAATTCCCTATCCCCTTCTCATCGAAGAGGACGAGATCCCCTTGTCCAAAGCCGTTCAGGCAGCCTCGGAACTCCTCGGAATTGACCCTCTCTACCTGGCCTGCGAAGGGCGGGCCGTTCTGGTCGTTCCGGGGGAAAAAACGCATGACGTTCTTGCCCGCATTAAAAAGAACCCGCTGGGAAGAAAGGCGGCTATCATCGGCCAAGTCGAAGGGAAAATCGGGCGACCGGGGGAACTCCTGTTAAGGACATCGGCCGGCGGCCTCCGGCTTCTCGAGCCGCTGTCGTCTGAGCTTCTGCCGCGCATCTGCTGAAATATGAGCATGATAAAATCACCTTGGTCCGGCAGGCTCGTCCTTGTCCTTTTCCTCTCCGCCGTCAGCCCGATCCCTAGTCTTATCGCCTCAGAAAAGACGAACGAACTCGCCTTCGGAACATATACGGATTTCCGTTCGAGCGCCAAGGAATTCCAAGAACTTTTCAAGCTCATCCGCCTGACCTTACGTCACAACGCGGTCTCTTTTCAAGGGAAAACGGGGACCGTTCAGGGATTCGCCGCAGGAACGGCTTATCCCCAGATCTGGTTGAGGGACGCAAGCACGATCATCCCGGCCTCGAGATTTCTCTACGAAACGCCATTTCTCCGATCGTGGCTCGAAGAACATCTCGCGTTCCAAAAAGACGATGGGTCCGTGGAAGACTGGATCGATTCACGCGGAAAATCCGACAAGAACACAACCGAGACCGACCAGGAAACGAGCGCTGTCCATGCCGCCGCCCAGATCACGCAGATCGCCGGCCCCTCTTGGCTCGAGACAACGATCAGGGGTGAAACCGTTCTCTCGAGACTCGAAAAAGCCCTTGAATCCGTGTTGCGCCAGCGGTTCGACAAGGCCCACGGGCTCATCACCGGCGCGCATACCGCGGACTGGGGCGACGTGGACATAGAAGACCCCGACCAGAACGCGATCTACGTTGATCAAAAAACGCATTGGACGTGCGACATCTATGACCAAAGCCAGTTTTGCGGCGCCGCTGAAGACCTGTCCTGGATGCTGTCAGCCTGCGGCCGTCCGGATAGATCGAAGTTCTGGAAGGAACAGGCCTCGCTCGTCCGGAAAAACGCCGAACGATGGCTTTGGCAGAACGACAAGGGCTTTTACAGGGTCCACGTCCATCTTGATTCCCTGGGGCATGATTTCGATGAGGACGCGATGTTCGCCATGGGGGGGAACGCCGAAGCGATCCTCTCCGGCCTCGCCGCCGAGGACAGATGCCGCCGGATCATCGAAACCGCCCTTGCCAAACAGAAAGAATTCTCGATGTCGACGATCAGCGGTTCCCTCCTTCCCCCTTATCCGAAGGGCTTTTTCAAGCATCCGATGATGGACCAGCCTTTCGAGTATCAGAACGGCGGGCAATGGGATTGGTTCGGCGGAAAGATCGTTTACGCGATGTTCGAACACGGCTTCAGCCGCGTCGCCAAGGACAAGCTCTTGGAAATCGCCAGGAAAAATATCGCCAACAAAGGCCTTTATGAATGGGACAGCCCGGCCGGTCAGGGCCGGGGAAGCGCCTTCTATTCGGGGAGCGCCGGGAGCCTGGCCAAAGCGCTGTTTGAGGGGTATTTCGGGTTCAAGATCGCGAAAGACTTCCTGTCACTTGAGCCCAAGCTGGGAGAGGACCGCGCCGCCGCCCATGTTTATGTGCCGGTTTCAGGTTTATTCGCGGCTTATGACTATCAATGGGACGGGAAAAAAAGGCCGTGACGTTCCGCTACAACAGCAATGTCAAAAATTCCGGAACCGTGAAAATCTTGATCCCCTGGCTCAGTGGAAAAAGCGCTTCACGCGAAAATTTTAAAAATTTCGACGTCCGCAAGGACGGTAAGAAAACGCCGTTTCAAATTGCTCTGCTCAACAGGGACGCTTTCATTATCGTCGAAACGGATTTCCGGGACCACGTCCTGGAGATAAGATAAAACTATGATTTCTCTTATTTGCGGCCCACCGAATAATATTCAAAGCCGATCTTC
The DNA here is from genome assembly GCA_022866045.1 of Candidatus Aminicenantota bacterium. GTDB lineage: Bacteria > Acidobacteriota > Aminicenantia > Aminicenantales > UBA4085 > JALHTW01. The sequence continues at coordinate 7,867 of JALHTW010000132.1, forward strand.
CTGACATCATCGGGGTTGTAGATGTTCCGGCCATCGACGATGATCGGGTTGGCCATGAGGCCCTTGATCTTCTTGAGGTCGAGCTCGAAGAATTCCCTCCATTCCGTGCAAATCAGGAGCGCGTTAACGCCGGCCGCAGCCTCATAGGGCGTCCGGCAGTATGTGATCCGGGCCTTGTCCTCGGGAAAAAGCTCTTTCATGTTGTTCTGCGCTTCGGGGTCGTACAGCCGGAGGACGGCCCCCTCGTCCAGAAGGTCTGTAATCAATCTGATGCTCGGCCCTTCGCGGATATCGTCGGTGTCCGGCTTGAAAGCCAGGCCGAGAACCGCGATCCTCTTGTCCTTCAGGATCCAGAGGGCCTTCTTGATCTTTTCTAAGAAGATCCTGGCCCGCTCGGCGTTGATCCGGTCGGTTTCCTTGAGGAGGTTCATGTTGACGCCGAGGTCTTCGCCGATTTTGATCAGGGCCTTAAGGTCTTTGGGAAAACACGATCCGCCGAAACCCAGTCCCGCCTTTAGGAAAAGGCTCCCGATCCTCGGGTCAAGGCCCATCCCCTTGGCCACCTGCTCGATGTTCGCGTCCGTCTTCTCGCAAAGATTCGCCATCAGGTTGATGTAGGAGATCTTCATTGCCAGGAAGGAGTTCGAGGCGTGCTTGATGAGTTCGGCCGTGTCGATGTTGGTGATCAGGAGCCGGTCCTTAGCCCTTTCATAGATCTTGACCAGAATATCCCTGGCTCGTTCGGTCTCGACGCCGATGATGATGCGGTCAGGATTGAGAAAATCCGACACCGCCGATCCCTCCCGGAGGAACTCCGGGTTGGAGGCGACATCGAAATCCATGTCGGATTTTTTATAGAGGCTAATCGTCCGCTTGATCCAAGAAGAGGTCTTCACCGGGACCGTGCTTTTTTCCACGACGACCTTGTAGCCGTTCAAGTTCTCGGCGATGAAACGCGATACTTCTTCGATCTGCGACATGTCGGCGCTGCCGTCATCGCCCTGCGGCGTTCCGACACAGACGAAGATGATATCGGAGGCTTGAATGGTCTCGTTCACGTCCGCGCTGAAGGCGAGGTTCCCTTTTTTCAGGCTGGACTTCAAGAGGACTTCGAGTCCCGGCTCGTAGATGGGGATTTCGCCGCGCGAGATTTTCTCGATCTTGTCCGCCATTTTGTCGGTGCCGATGACGTTATGCCCGAATTCGGCGAGTCCGACGGCCGTGACAAGGCCGACATATCCGGTTCCAATCACGGCAATTTTCATAAGGACCTCCTCTTTTCTTGATGCCAGGCGA
>JALHTW010000133.1 GCA_022866045.1 Candidatus Aminicenantota bacterium
GGGGCTCCCCGCCCGCGCGCAGCGGCCTGGCCGCGAGCACGGCCGGGGAAGAGCCGCGACAGGACCCCGCCCGAAATTGGCCTGACACCGGAAAAAGAATTGCTTACTGCGCTTTTTGCGTAATTGACAGGAATTCCTCAGAATGATAAGCTTCGTGGGAATTATTATTCATGCATCAAAGAGTAAAAAGGGACAAATTATTTAAAGCAACGAGAAGGAAATTTTTATGCCCTGATTGCGGATGCGCATACGGCGATGCGAGCGAGATATCAGCCGCAATACTCATTTAAAAGGTTGGGATTTCCGTGGCCCCTGGAAGCCTCTTGATGCAAGGAGGTAATCAGACATGAATCGAACAATCAGAAACTTTGCAGCTCTCTTATTGGCGTTCGCTTTATTTTGGAGTGGAAGCCAAGCGCAGGACTCTCTTGACATCAAAGCTTATTACACGAAGGCTGAGCACATGATTCCCATGCGCGACGGAGTCAAGCTATTTACCATCGTCTACACTCCCAAGGATACCTCGCAGAAATATCCGATTCTGCTCCACCGCACTCCTTACAGCTCTCCCCCTTACGGGCTTGATGCTTATCGCTCGGCCCTGGGCCCTTCCAGAGATTTCGCCAAGGAAGGATACATCTTCGTCTATCAGGATGTGCGCGGTAAATTCAAGTCGGAAGGGGACTTTGTGGTGATGCGGCCTATCAAGCCGGACAAAAAGAAGAACACTGATACAGACGAGAGCAGCGACACCTATGACACGATCGAGTGGCTGTTGAAGAATATCCCGAACAATAACGGGCGGGTCGGTCAGTGGGGCATCTCCTATCCGGGCTGCCAGACGGTCTGGGGAATGATCGACGCCCATCCAGCGCTCAAAGCATCATCCCCTCAAGCTCCGGCGATCGATATGTTCATTGGCGACGACTTCCATCATAACGGCGCTTTTCGTTTGATGTATACCTTCAGTTGGCTCTCCGGCAGCGCCCGCACGAGAACAACTCCGACAGAGGGCCGCGACCAGCCATTTAATTACGGCACGCCGGATGGGTATCGTTTTTTTCTCAATGCCGGCAGCCTGTCCAATATCAATGAAGAATATTTCCAAGGCCGCGTTCCGACCTGGAACGAGTACATGGACCATCCAAACTATGACGATTACTGGCAGAGACAGAACCCGGTCAGATATTTGAAGAATATCCGCCAGGCGATTCTCAACGTGGGCGGCTGGTTCGATGCTGAAGATTTTTTTGGCCCGCTCGAAACGTATCGCACCATCGAAAAGCTCAATCCCTCCAACAAGAGCGTGATCGTGATCGGCCCCTGGCGTCACGGCGGCTGGGCCTCCATGCCCGGAGACAGCCTGGGAGATATCCGGTTCGGATCAAAAACAGGCGAATACTTCAGGCAAAATGTAGAGCTGCCGTTCTTCAACTACTACCTGAAGGACAAAGGAGCCCTGAAATTGACCGAGGCCCTCGTTTTTGAAACGGGTGCCAATGAGTGGAAACAGTTCGATAGCTGGCCGCCGCAAGGCACCGAAACGAAGAAGCTTTATTTCCAGCCCAACGGACGGCTCTCCTTCAATCCCCCGTCAGAGACTTTAGCCGAGGGCTTTGACTCCTATGTCAGCGATCCGGCCAAACCGGTTCCTTTCAGCAGCGAGATTCGGACTACCCAGGGGAGCCTGTGGATGGTGGAGGACCAGCGCTTCGCCGCGACCCGGCCGGACGTGCTCGTGTATGAGTCCGATATTCTCGAAACAGACGTCACGATTGTGGGTCCGATCACCGCTTCGCTCTTCTGTTCTTCGACAGGCACCGATACGGACTGGGTTGTGAAGCTCATCGATGTCTATCCCGGAGATGCGCCGGACAATACGCCCAACCCGAAGGCTGTGCGAATGGGAAATTTCCAGATGCTGCTCGCCGGAGAAGTGTTTCGGAGCAAATACCGGAACAGCTACTCAAACCCGGAGCCCCTGGTGCCCGATCAGCCGACAAAGATTGAATTCAGCCTGCGCGACCGCTTCCATCGCTTTCTCAAGGGCCATAGGATCATGGTCCAAATCCAGAGCTCGTGGTTTCCCGTAATAGATCGCAATCCGCAAAAGTTCATCGACATCTACAAGGCGAAGGAGTCGGACTTCCAGAAAGCTACCAACAGGGTCTATCGGTCGGGAAACCTCCTGTCGAGTGTCATCGTCAACGTCATAAAGTGAGCCCTTGATGGAAGCACTGCTCTGACGGGGAGTTCACGCAGAGCCGGTGTCGGAATTTTGGTTGTTTTACCTCATCCACGAAAAATACATAACATGTTTGCCTTCAAATAAGTTTTTACAACTCTTGAAATTTCCCAAACAACGATTTGAAGCCTGGGCAGGCCCTCTCTCCAGCCTCCCGAATTGATCTGACGCAATAAAGCTAGAGGAGGATCGCATTAGAGCGGATATAGAGGCGGGGAGAAGAATTAAGTCTTGATCTCCCCAAAGAAAAGAACGCTGTTTGGCAATTTTCTAAATCTCTCGGCCGAACACTTTCATTGACGAACGAGGGCGAAGTCCAGGACCTTCTCTTTTTCCTTTTTGAACAGGCTGCTCTTCAGAACCGGAGATCGGCTATTTTTTGCGAATCGGAATTTTTTCTTGACAATATGACAACTGTCATGTATATTGTAAATGACAGGTGTCATGATAAGGGAAGATAGGAGACCGAACGCCCATGAAAAAAGAGCGAAAATTGTCGGACGCCAATTTGGAGGTCATGAAAGCGATATGGCAAAAAGGCGGGGAAGTCACGATCAATGA
>JALHTW010000134.1 GCA_022866045.1 Candidatus Aminicenantota bacterium
CCCACTTTCGGCATCTGCCTGGGCAACCAGATCCTGGCCTTGGCTGCCGGCGGAAACACCTATAAGCTCAAGTTCGGCCACCGCAGTCAGAACCAGCCTTGCCAGGAAGAAGGCACGAAGCGCTGCTATATCACGAGCCAGAACCACGGATTCGCCGTGGACATCCGAGCCCTCCCAAAACCGTGGCAGCCCTGGTTCACGAACGCCAACGACAAGACCAACGAAGGCATCCGGCATGTCTCGAAGCCCTTCATGAGCGTCCAGTTCCATCCGGAAGCGGCACCCGGGCCGACAGACACGGAATTCCTCTTCGACCAGTTCATTGGGACTTTGAGATGAAGATTAGACGATCCGATCGCAGGGAGATCCTGGGGAGTATACCCCCTGGATTGAAGGGCGTCCGACTAAAAAAAGATTATGGCAAGAGAGACACATCGCAAGACTCTGAATTAGCGGCATTAATCCCTCCGTCCCCCCTTGACCAATCAAGGGGGGCCTCTGGAAAAGTATGTGTCTCCCATTCTGTCGCAGGGCGGCCGGTGACTGGACGGCGACCGTTGAAAGGGGTTTCGCGAAGAGTTAATCCCTCTAAAGTGTCTAAAGTCCTCATCCTCGGCAGCGGCGCCCTCAAGATCGGCGAGGCCGGAGAGTTCGACTATTCGGGCAGTCAGGCCATCAAGGCCCTCAAGGAAGAGGCGATCGAAGTCGTCCTCATCAACCCGAACATCGCCACTATCCAGACCTCGGACTACCTCGCCGACAAGATCTATTTTTTGCCTGTGACGCCGAGTTTCGTGGAGCGGGTGATCGCCAAGGAGCGGCCGGAAGGCATTCTCCTCTCGTTCGGCGGCCAGACCGCGCTTAACTGCGGTGTCGCCCTCTCGAAGTCGGGCGTGCTCGCGAAATACGAGGTGGACGTTCTCGGCACGCCTGTCGAAGCCATCGAAAACACCGAAGACCGGGAGCTCTTCAACGCCCGGCTCGCCGATGCCGGCCTCAAATCTCCCAAAGGAATCGCGGCGACGAATATCGAAGAGGGCCTGCGCATCGCCAGGGACAAGATCGGCTATCCCGTCATGGCCCGCGTCGCCTACGCCCTGGGCGGACGGGGCAGCGGCCTGTCGCAGAACGAGAAAGAGCTGAAGGAAACGCTCAAGAAGGCTTTCGCCCACGCGCCGCAGGTCCTGATCGAGGAATACCTCGAAGGCTGGAAGGAAGTCGAATACGAGGTCGTCCGCGATAGCGTCGACAACTGCATCACGGTCTGCAACATGGAGAATTTCGACCCGATGGGCATCCACACGGGCGAAAGCATCGTCATCGCGCCCTCGCAGACCCTGACCAACACTGAATACCATCATCTCCGCGAGATCTCGATTAAAGCCGTCCGGCACCTCGGTATCATCGGCGAATGCAACATCCAGTTCGCCCTCAACCCCAAGGACGGCGACTACCGGATCATCGAAGTCAATGCCCGCCTCTCGCGGAGCTCGGCCCTGGCCAGCAAGGCCACCGGCTATCCGCTGGCGTTCATCGCGGCCAAGCTCGTGCTGGGCTATCCGCTCCCGGACCTCCTCAATTCGATCACGAAAAAGACGACGGCCTGCTTCGAGCCGGCCCTCGACTATCTCGTCGTCAAGATTCCCCGCTGGGACCTGAAGAAATTCCGGCGCGTCTCGAAAAAGATCGGCTCGGAGATGAAATCGGTCGGCGAAGTGATGGCCATCGGCCGCAATTTCGAGGAGGCGATCCAAAAAGCGACGCGGATGCTCCAGATCGGCATGTACGGCGTCGTCGGCAACGAAAGCTACTCGTTCAAGAACCTGGAGAAGGAGCTCCGCCAGCCGACCGACGAGCGGCTGTTCGGGATCGCCGAGGCCCTCAAAAAAGGCTATTCCATCGACAAGATCCATCGGCTGACGAAGATCGACCGCTGGTTCCTGTCGAAGATTAAGAATATCGTCGCCGTCGAAGAGAAACTGCGGAAACATACGCTCGCGGCACTGCCCACGACACTCTTCGCCGAAGCCAAGCGGAAAGGTTTTTCGGACAAGCAGATCGCCATCCTCACCGGGTCGGACGAACTCGAGGTCCGGAAGAAACGGACCCGGCTCCGCTTGATTCCTTCGATCAAGCAAATCGATACGCTGGCCGCCGAGTATCCGGCCAAGACGAATTACCTCTATCTGACCTACCACGGGAGCGAAGACGACATTCGCTTCGGCCCGGGCGGCAACAAGGTCATGGTCCTCGGCTCGGGGTCCTACAGCATCGGCTCGTCCGTGGAGTTCGACTGGTGCTGTGTTTCGGCCGTCGTCTGTCTCAAGAAGATGGGCTTCGAGACCATCATGGTCAATTACAACCCCGAGACCGTGTCCACCGACTACGACATCTGC
>JALHTW010000135.1 GCA_022866045.1 Candidatus Aminicenantota bacterium
ACAGCCTCGGTCGTCATCTTGGTTCCGAACATATCCATTTCGGTGGCGACCTGAAAACCCTTGATCTTCATCATCTCTTTGATCGCGGCATCATCGAACATCGGTCCAAGGCTTTTGAGCACGTAGGGGAGAAACTTGGAGTTATAGGCGTTGATGTCGAACGGCACATCCGTCGTTGCCCAAACTTTTGAATTCATACCCATCCCCATCATCGACATGGTCAGGTTGTATCCGGCGCAGTTCCACTGGCCGATCTTCTTGGTTTCGTTCGTCGGCGTCACGGTGGCCGTCATCTTCATCATTCCGGCCATGCCCGCCGCCTCGGGAGGGAGAAGCTTCATCATATCCAAGGGGAGAGCCATTTCAAGATAGGACTTGGTCTTGTGGTCAATGATATAGCCGAGGTTCTTCTTCAGGTCAATGACGACGGACTGATCGCCGATCATCGCAAACTTGTCCTCGCCGATCCACTGCTCGGTGAAGCTGTCTGAGGCCGGCTTGGTTTGTCCCATGACATTCACGGCGTCGGTGTGTGTTTTCATCTTGACGTAGACGTCCGCGCTTAAGGACAGCGCCGCGACGAGCACCAACGCCAAGCATGCAAAAAGCTTTTTCATAAAAAATTCTCCTTTTTCGCCTTTATTAAAGCGACGATGTTAAGACTTTAGTTATTATATCGAAAAAGTCGAAATAAGGCAAGCATCCCAGAGAGCCGCGTTTCAGCGGCTCCTCGGGTCTCGGCTGATAAAAAAAACGTGAAAATTATTTCACGTCGAAGGTCACGCCGAAGGAGGGCCGGAGCCGCCCAGGCGCCCGCGACGTCGGTATTGCCGTCGATGCCGTCCGTGCCCAGGCTGGCGATCTATTCACTCAATATCAAGAATAGTAAAATTATCAAATTCTTTTTCTCGTGATTTTTAAAGAATCGCCGGCGGAAGGTCAAGGAACAAGGACGACCGGATCCAAACGCATGTTCTTCTCTTTCATCTTTCCCTTGGCTATCGAACGAAGGGACTTTTTTGCCCCCATTATAGATATGCCAATTATGCAAAGGATTGCAAATAAGTCTTGACAATAATGCAAGGTTTTGCTAATTTGTCACCATGGATCGTTATCTCCGCACGAAGATTTTAAAGGACCTTCTCAAAAAAATGGTCTTCGTCACCGGCCCGCGACAGGTCGGCAAAACCTTCCTCGCTAAAGAAATTATGCACGATTTCCCTAAGCCTCAGTACTTCAACTATGACAGCCCCGACGACCGACGGATTATTCAGGATGGGTCTTGGCGTTTGGACGCCGGGATTCTCGTCTTCGATGAGATCCACAAAATGAAGAATTGGAAGCCCTTCCTTAAGGGTGTTTTCGACGCTCGCCCGACTGGGCAGGCTGTTCTCGTGACGGGTAGCGCACGGATGGAAACATTCCGACAGAGCGGAGAGTCGCTGGCCGGACGCTATTTTCATCTGAGATTAAATCCCCTTTCACCGCGCGAAGTTCGCAATCTTTGGCCGGCCCAAGAAGCCGTCGAACGATTAAATGAACGCGGAGGATTCCCCGAGCCCTTTCTCGCCGAATCCGAAGAGGACGCCCGCCGCTGGAGGAACCAGTATTATTCGGATCTCATTCGGGAAGACATCCTGGATTACAGCCGCATTCAAGAGATTCGAGCGATGCGCTTTCTCGTAGAGCTCCTGAG
>JALHTW010000013.1 GCA_022866045.1 Candidatus Aminicenantota bacterium
ACTGGAAGGACAACATCCGGTTCGTGGAAGACGACCTTAAGCAGCTGAAATATCAGGAGGAGCTATTCCAGATCACGCAAAACTCCGATTACGCGTTCGACTTCGGAGCTGAGCCGCTCACAGCCACCACCGAGGCGTGGTCAACGGTCTATTCGAACCATTATATGGTTGAACCGAGATTTCGAGGCGTGTTCCCCAGCAGCCGCTTCGATCCGGCCACAGGATTCGGGTGGATCGAGGCGCGCGATCTGACGGCCGATCGGCCCAGAAATATTTCAGGATACGTCTGGCAAGGAGCGAACAAGAACGCCCCCGCGCTTCCGGGAGAGGCCCTGCTTGGGGATTTCATCCGGGGGAGTCAACCGGCTGTTTTCCGCATCGACTTGCCGGAAGGCCATTACCAGGGCACGGTGATTGTGACCGACAAGAGCGCGAAGGCCACCGACCATGGCCCGATGAGCGTGTCCGTCGTCGAACGGTTTGGCGATCGGCCGATTATCGAACGGCAGGTCGTCCGAGCTGGCCAGACCCTCATCAAGCGTTTCAATTTCAACATGACCGGCGAGCGGTTCACGACATTCCGGCTCAAATTCAGCGCGGATCCGGGCGCCGATTACGTCGTTAACGCAGTCATGTTCACGAGGGTCGAACCGCATATCGCCCATATCCCTATTCCGACGGCGAGACCGGGCCAGAATTTGCGCGTAACGGCCGGCGTGACTTTGCCGCCTCCGCCGAATGATGAACATCCTTTGACGAGTCTGGGAATCATCACGTCGAATGCCTCGACGCTCGAGGTGCCCAGCGGTGTTGTCCGCGTGACGCTGAAGTACGTCACCGGGCCGGAAGGCGTATCCCGGTCTGTGGACATGCAGACATCGGAAACGGCGAGCTATTTTGCGACGCTGCCGGCCGAAGATGTGAAGGCTGGAATGATCCGGTACTATTTCGAAGCGGAGGATTCGACGGGCCGGGTCGTGCGCCTCCCTAATCAGAGCGCTGAACGGGCTTATTTCCAAACGGACGTCACCGACGATCAGACCGCGCCGGTGGTGGCGCATTCGGCCGTCGCCGAGCATCCGCCAGGCCAGCCGCTGGAAATCAGGGCGAAGGTGACCGATGATTCCGCTGTCAGCAAGGTTCTGCTGTACTACCGCCCCACGCGTCAGACGATGGAGTATGCGGCGGTCACGATGGACCGACGCGGCAGCGAATATGTCGCAACTATCCCCGGCAAGGCGATCACCCCGGCCTTCGACATAATGTATTACTTTGAAGCGTTCGACGAGCACGGCAATGCGTGTATCTACCCGAGTCCGGATGTGATACAGCCTTATCTGGTCGTTAAGGTGAAGCGGGGAGGTGCCGGCCGAACCGCGCCCACGGGAAAATGAGGGGATCGGCTGCTAAAATAATCATGAAGCCAATGGAGGGGATCGACGGAGAGATACATTTCTGTTCGGTCAACAAGATCGGTGGAAAATATTTTATGATCTTTGAAGGCAAGGGGAATTCATTTAAAAAAACCGAAGGAGATTTTTACTGCTCGCGGTATCGGACGATGGAATCCATTTCTGCCGGGTTAATAAAACAACAAAAGGATGCTTTCTGGTATGCAGCGGCAAGTAAGTATGTACGAAGTTTAATTCAAGAAAACGCTGGACGCTGGAAATTATGTAATGGAAACTTCTCTAAAAGGGGACACGAAGCTGTATTCGTGCAAACTACAGAACAGATAACGAAAAATGCTGTTATCTGGAATGGAGGCATTTATTTTGCGATATAAAGTAGCATTGATGATATTCTCCGAGGGCAGGGCTAGGGAGGATGTCTACAAACAGAGAAAACCCATGCAGGACAGGGAGGTGAATAAGTTTATCGCGACATTGAATGAGGATATCGGCTTTTATATTCCCGCCTGCAATGAAATTCGCAGCAGGTCGGATATTAAAACAGCAGTAATGGAAATAGACAAGTCGGATGTTACAACCGTAATATTCTACACCCCGATTTTCATATCCCCTGCGTTGGTTGCGCATGCTGCAAATTTAACAATAAAACCCTCGATCCTTATGGGGAACAAAGCTGGAGACACGTTCAGCCAGCTAAGCTTTTTAGCAGCGGGTGGAGCCGTGGACCAGACCGGCGCCAGGTGCAGGAGGATACCTGGAGACATCTCCGATTCGCGTACAAAAGATGAACTTCTGCGCTATTTAAAAGCAGTTGATGTTTGTGCACGTCTCAAAGGATCAACATTCGGTTGTTTCGGAGGGAGAAGCCTTGGCATAAGCACAGGAACTGCCGACCCCGCGCAGTGGGAACGGCTTTTCTGCGTAGATACGGAGCATGTAGATCAGTACGAACTAGTCAGGCGTGCACAGGCGGCTGATCCGAAAATGACAGGATTATATGTAGACTGGGTTAAACGCAGCTATGGCAAGGTTTGCTTTAAAGAAGGCCGTTTCGATGATGAGAGACTTGAGAAAATGGTGAGGAGCTACCTTGCAGCAAAATCGATCATCCGTGATTATGAACTGGATTTTGTCGGGATCAAATGCCAGCCGGAGATGAGTAACGGTTATGTATTGCAATGTCTGAATGTGCAGATGCTGAACGACCCTTACGACGCAGAAGGACCAAAGGAGCCTGTGGTCTGTAGCTGTGAAGCAGACAGTGACGGAGCGCTGACAATGCAACTGCTTAAGCTTATATCGGGAGGAAAACCTACAGCGCTTCAAGACATATTCTATGTAGATGACAAAATTATGGTGCTTGCAAATTGCGGATCAATGGCGTCGTTTTTTTCGAATCTTTCGGATTGTCCTGAAGATAATCTCAAAGATGTTTTCCTTCAACCCCATGCATTCGGAGAAGCGGGAGGAGCAGCTACACAGTTTGTCTGCGCAAGTGGTCCCTTTACATATGCAAGGCTGTATAGAAAAAACGGAGAATACGAGATGGCAATCCTTAATGGAAACACAGTTAAAAAACCAAGAGAGGCGTTGAAGGATTATTCATGGTACAGGCCCACTTCCTTTGTAGAGCTGTCGATTAACAGCAGGGAATTCATGCGGGAATACGGTTCCAATCACATACACTGTGTCCAGGGGAACTATACGAATGATTTAGTTGAATTATGCAAGTATAAGGGCATACGATATACGCTTTTTTAGAGCCTCAATGCAGGTTGTTTACCTTGACCAAGAAAGGATTATGTCAGTTGAATAATAAGCCAATCGTTCGGATCAAACTTTTTTATACATCTCCAGCTGCTGGCGGGAAATCTCCTTCTAAACGGCCAACCATTCCAGGATCTTCTTCTCCACGTCCGGAATCTTAGGGAGGATTTTCTCCAGTTGACCGATGTTTCTCCTCACGTACCGCAGCATCGCCTTCATCGCTCTATTGATGATCTTCTTAGTCTTCCTCTTGGTTTTACTGAACTTCAGGTAGTCGTTCTTCGCTTTTCGTATTTGCGTCCGGACCTTCCCGCCCAAAGTCCGGATCGTCTTGACCAGCCAGCGCCGGACGTCGTCCAACACCACCATTTTTAGCTTCTGGAAATACGCCAACAGCTATGACATCGAGCCGCGATTCCTGGGCCTCTCCAGCGACAATCGCTACAGCGCCCAGATGGGCTACGGCTGGATTGATAATGACGCCCTGGAGTGGACGGCCATACCCTCCATCTCTACCCGTCAATTGGGCGGCGAAGACCCGGCGCAGGACAAAAGCTTGCCGCACGGCGCTCTCTATTCCGACTTCTTATCCAGCCGCCGGCCGTTTTCCTTCCGCATCGACCTACCCATGGAACCGTTTCGCTTCACCTTTATCTTTGCGGATCGCGCGGAGAAGACGACCGACCATGGCCCGCTGCAAGTGAGCCCGGGACGTCGCGGAGGCTCAGACCTCCTGAAGGAGGGGATCAGCGTCCCTGCCGGAAAAGTGGTCTATTATCAGACGGACCGAAACGTCCGCGGTTCATGGGTACCCCTTCGTCGAGTTCACTCTGGGGCCACGCCCGGAGGGTGTCAATGGGCGTGGACGCGATGCTGTCGGGGCTGATCGTATCGGCGTCGAAGCCCCGGCTAGGCCACGCCCCGGTCGCCCCCTAAATCCCCGAGAGAACGTCGCACTTTCGGTGACCATCACGATGCCCCCGGAACCGGGCAAGGACGGCTCCCCATCCGCCGGAAGCGTGGGTTGTCTTGCGTGGGCCGAGCTGCTCTGGCGGACGGCCGCATCCTTGAAATGGACGCGCCAACCCCTAAAGACGGACGACGGCTTCTCATATATAGCCGTCTTGGCCGCGGGCAAGCTCTTGGGCCGGTGGCTGGAGTATGCCTTCCTGGCCAACCGACCTCCAAGGACATACCACTCGCCTGCCCGACGGACGAGAAAGAGGCTTCTTCCGCGCCCGGCTGACTGCGGACGCTGCGCCGCCGCGCGTGGAGCACGAGCCTCTGACACTGCGCGCGCGTGTCACCGACCCCGGCGGCTTTCGATTATTATAATGGGATAATTCGTAAAAAAAATCTTGACAAAGCATAATTTATAATTTATAAATAATATTCGAGAGAGCGTTGTTGATCTGCTTTGAACATTTGCGGAAAAACAAACGAATGAGTCACTTTCCTTTTCTGCGACAAATCAGTTTCAATTTTTTTATAAAAATCTTTATCGGGAGGTCCTTCATGCGCTTTAAAAAAAGCATCGTGTCCTTGTTATTTGTTTTCGCAATGTGTCTTTCAGCCCATTCCCAGATTATCCAGACGGGAACGCTGACCGGCAACGTCATAGACAAGGACGGCGGTCCGCTTCCCGGGGTTTCGGTGACCATCAAATCGCCCGCTCTCATGACACCTAAGCTGTCGACGGTCACTAATGAAAAAGGCCGCTTCCGCTTTCCCTCGTTGCCGCCCGGAGTTTATAGCGTGACCTATGAATTGACCGGCTTCAAGACTTTAATCCGCGAATCGGTCCGGATCTCGGTTGGAGAGACGATCACCTTGATTGATCAGACGCTCGAGCTCTCTCCGATCGAGGAAACGATCGTGATCACGGGTCAAGCTCCCGTTGTGGATGTCCAGAAAACGACCGCGACTGCTAGCTATCAAAAGGAATTTCTAGAGAGCATTCCGGCACAGCGGCAGCGGATTGCTGTTATTTTCTCGCTCATTCCCGGTGGCAGCAACGAAACCTACCATGGCAGTTCCACGAGTGATCAAGCCTTCATTCTCGACGGCGTGAATATCTCGAACCCGAGTACTGGAGCGATTCTCGCCAGCTGGTCGTTTGACATCATAGAAGAGCTCTCTGTGGATACCGGAGCGCTGCGTGCCGAATACGGGAATGTCCGAGGGGCGGTGATCAATACCGTCACCAAGTCTGGCGGAAACGAATTTCACGGTCATGTAGGATTTTACGCCCGGAACAAAAACCTGCAGGCGGACAATTCGAAAGGAACGCCCCTTGAAGGCCAATATGTAGGGTTCAATTTCGAGAATGACGCGACCTTTAATCTTGGGGGGCCGATCATCAAAAATAAGCTCTGGTTTTTTGCCAACATAACCGATTATTATATGGAAAGTTATGTGGCTGGCTACCCCTGGGACAAGCCGGGCACAGTAGCCGAAGATAACCTGCGATATTATCCCTATGCCAAACTGAGCTGGCAGATCAACGACAGCAACAAGCTGGTTAGTTCCTTCGGCTATAAGAATTTCAGGTATCATAACAGGAATGCCAGCATGTACAGGAATGAAGATACCACTTGGCTCCAGAATAATCCCAGCAACACCTTTAATCTTCAGTGGACAAAATTTTTCGGGGCAAATTTATTCATAAATGTCAAGACAGGGCTATGCACCGATAATCTCGTTTGGACTGCTAAGAATGACAAGATCGGGCTTTATGATTCTGTCACGCGTCTCTATTCTCAGAACTACGGCTATGACGAGAGCTACTATAGGCCAAGATTACAGTTTACCTTCGATGCGACGTATTTTGTGGATGAATGGATGGGAAGTCATGAGTTCAAGACGGGACTCGACATGATGCACGGGTTGGAGAGATATTCCCGCAAGAGTTATATAGACCCGAGATATGGACTTGGAAACCTTATTTATCTAAGAAGCGGCGTTCCGGATTATATCCTCCACTACGAAGATAACAAGCGAGAAAACGAGAACATCATAATCGGCGGGTTTATCCAGGACTCCTGGCGCCCGATAGAGAGGCTTACGCTCAATATCGGCTTCAGATTTGACCACCAGGAGGGGATTATCCCCAAGCAGGGCGAGGAAAGAAAGCCGATCGTCTACGGAGGCAAGACCTATGACCTGAGTGTTAAGAATACCTTCAAGCCTATTGTATGGAACTCTCTGTCTCCCAGGTTCGGATTAGCCTATTCCCTGACAGGCGATGGCAAGACCGTGATCAAAGCGAGCTTTGCGCGGTACTATCAGCAAGCCCTCGTCAATTGGTTTAGTGCCGTCAATCCGAACGGCGCTGTCAGCTGGAGACAGGGCCTGAATCCGGATTGGACGCTCCGAGGAGGCCCTTACCTGTTCAGCGCCGCCGCCGAGTCCAAAATGGATCCGAATTTGAAAATCCCCTATCTTGATGAGTTCACCGTGGGAATCGAGAGAGAGATCATGAAGGACACGAAAGTGAGCCTGCGCTACATCAGGAAATCGGACCGGAATGACATCGAGGATATGGACATGAACGCCATAGATATGAACGCCCTAAAGCGCGGGGAATTAGCCTGGACGAACTACACGCCTTATGGAGTCACGGATCCTTTTAATGGCAATAGCGTCACCTTCTGGGGCGTTACGAACACGGCCATCACATCCGCCATGTATATAACCAATCCGCCTGGGCTTAAAAGGGATTATGATGGTATTGAGGTCATCATGAATAAGAGGTATTCCCATGGATGGCAGCTCTTCTCCTCATATGTCTATTCCTACGCCCGTAATCTTATAAACTTGACAAGCGGAACAGGAACGTCGCTCTACAATAATCCGAATTCACTGATCAACGCCTTCGGTCTGGACCCGTCCGTCTATCCTCATCAGTTCAAATTGCAGAGCACTTTGAACGGTCCCTGGGGGATAAATATCAGTGGATTATTTACCTACTTGAGTGGGGCACCTGACACGAGAACGATCCGGAGCAGCGATTTGGGGCTGAATCTCGCGCAAGGTAGCGTGACCATCAATGCCGAAGAAAAGGGCGCTCGGCTGCTTCCTAATCAGGCCAATCTCGATATTCGAGCCGAAAAAGCTTTCAACCTTGGGAAATTCGGAAAATTAGCATTAATGTTAGATTTCTTCAATCTTTTCAATGCCAATACTGCGACGAGCCAGGAAAAAGTCTCCAGCAATCCGGCGCTCTTTACGTTTGGAAAGACCACTGGAATTTTGTCTCCGCGTATTCTGCGGCTTGGCGTCAAATTAGACTTCTGAGGCAGGGCTTTTTTATTATCGCAGACTGACGAGGTCCATGATTTTCAGTCAGCCCCCGAAATTATCGTGGATAATTATTTTCTGAGGTTAGAACCACACCTGCGGAAGGCATAGTTTTTCGAATGATACTCCGAAAAATCATGCGGTTTTTCGGGACAATGGATTTTTCGGCAGACTCTGACGATCCCGCTCGAAAAAAAGGAATTGAAGGAGGACTAATGAAGCCCAAAAATATTTGGTCAAAAGCCTTTGTTCTCGTTGGAATGTTCTTTCTCCTCCAAACATCCACCCTCTCTTATCCGGCAGAATCCTATGACTACGACATCCTGATAAAGAACGGGTTCATCCTCGACGGCGGCCTTGGCGAACCCGTCCGGGCGGATGTGGCCGTCAAGGGAAATGTCATCCTCATGGTGGGGAAGTCTCTCAAGGGGAAGGCGGCCCGGGTCATCGACGCTCAAGGGCTCTATGTCGTGCCGGGATTTATCGACCTCCACTCTCATGTGACAAGAGAACGATTGGACGACGGGATGATTTTTCGTGAGGGCCGAGCCTGCCTGAACTATCTGGTTCAGGGAGTGACGACAGTCGTCGCCGGACAGTGCGGCTCGAGCGGATGGCCCCAGTTCGAGAAGGCCGAGGACATGATAAAACTCTGGTCGGAAGACGGCATCGGACCGAACGCGGCTCTTCTCGTCGGGCACGCAAGCGTCAGAGAGATCGTCATGGGTCGGGAGAACAGGGATCCGACTCCGGAAGAGATGGCCCGGATGAAGGCGCTCGTCAAGGAGGCTATGGAACAGGGAGCATACGGCCTCTCCACGGGACTCGTTTACGTTCCGGGCTTCTTCGCCAAAACCGATGAAGTCGTCGAACTCGTCAAGGAGATCGCTCCTTACGGCGGCATTTACCATACCCATATCAGGAATGAGGGAGATAAGCTCCTGGAGGCCATAAAAGAAGCCATCGCCATCGGCGAGAAGACCGGAGCCGCCACCCATATCTCCCATTTAAAGGCGCTGGGGAAATCCAACTGGGGTTCTGTCAAAGAAGCCTGTTCTTTGATCGAAGAGGCCAGGAAAAGAGGCCTCAAGGTTACGGCCGATCAATATCCTTACGAATTCTCTTCCATAAATCCATACCAGAGCCCTATCCCAAGGTCGGCCTGGCTGGGGAGAGATAGTCCCGACAGACTCAAAAACGAAGACTTCGAAAAAATATTCGACTATCTCCGCGACGCCGAACTCATCGAACTCTATAAAAAAGTCACCCCATTCATCCCCCCCTCTCCCGGTCACCAGGAGTTTTTGAACAAGCTTCCCCGCAAACGACTCGTCACCCTTATCACCCAGAGCCTGATCAACCTCCGGAATTTCGAAGGTCCCGAGAATGCCCGGGCCAGAATGCTCTTTTTGAAGAGAATGGAAGACCCCGAGGAGGCGCGAAAAATCCGGGCGGAGGTCCGCCGCCACATCGAAGAGTCCGTGGGCGCCGAGAATTACATCGTCGGGGTTTGTGTCGAAAGAGACCTTGAGGGAAAATCCCTGAAGCAGGTAGCCGCCATGAATAAGAAGTCCGTTGAGGATGCGGCCATTGAACTCGAGCTCATGGGCGCCGAATGCATTCCTCTCCAAATAAGCGAAGAGGACATCGAGTACATCATGAAAAAGGATTATGTCGGAACGGGGAGCGACGGGACCACCCCCTTCTACGGAATCGGCCTGACTCATATCCGTTCCTATGCGACGTTTCTCCACAAAATTAAAAAGTACGCACTCGAAAGGAAGGCCGTCTCCCTGGCTCATGTCATCCGCTCCCAGACATCTCTCCCCGCCCAAATCATGAATTGGAACGATCGAGGCTGGATCAAGGAAGGATACAAGGCTGACATCGCCGTCATCGACTTAAAAAACATCCAGACTCCGGCGTCCATATCCAACCCCCATCAGTATAGCCGGGGCGTCAGCCATCTCCTTGTCAACGGAGAGCCTGTCATCGAAGGAGGACGCTGGACCGGGAAGCTCCCGGGCAAGATTCTCAAGTTGAAAAAAACTTAACGGGATATCCACCTCGGATCGCCTTGCTTTTTGGCGGTCGCAGAGGATAAGAGTATAATAAAGTGAAACGAAGATTTCCAAGATTCCCATCAGAAGAAAGGGGGAGATGATGCCGAATCTATCGGTAATAAACCCGCATCCTTATCAGACATGCTCCAAGAACGTGAAATATGACCAACGAATCCACCCTCAGTTCGGTTAAGAAAATCGGTAACATCCGGTGGCGGGTGGCGCTGGTTTTGACCGCCGCGACCGCCATCAATTATCTGGACCGGATGACCCTTCCGGTGGTGATCGCCGAGCTCCAGAAGAAGTTCGGGATCACCGAAGGGCAGTTTGCCGCTTTGAACAGTTTTTTTCTGCTGGCCTATGCCATCATGTATGCGGGCGGAGGGAAGATCGCGGATTGGCTCGGGACTCGGTTGGGGTACTCCCTTATGATGCTCTGGTGGTCGCTGTCCTGCGCCGCCCAGGGATTAGTCAGCGGTTTCCGCGGACTGGCCGTCTTTCGTTTCTCGCTCGGCATCGGGGAGGGCGGGAGCTTCCCGAACTCGGCCAAGACGGTGTCGGAATGGTTTCCCGCCAAAGAGAGATCCATGGCGTTCGGGATGTTCAACACGGGATCGGCCGTAGGCTCGGTCGTCGCCCCTCCGCTCATGGCTCTGATCGTCGTGCTCTTGAGCTGGAGATGGGTCTTCATCATCAGCGGGTCTTTCGGCGTCATTTGGGCGGTCTACTGGCTTTTCAGCTATCATCGGCCTCAATCGCATCCCCGGATCACTCCCGAGGAAGCGGCCCTTATCCGGCGGAGCCAGGAGGAGGAAGGACGAGGAGACTTGGCCGAGCAGACCCACCGGGAGAAATGGATCAAGCTGTTTTCCCACAGAGAGGTCCGCTGTTTGCTCATCGCCAAATTCCTGACCGATCCCGTCTGGTTCTTCTATTTGTTCTGGCTTCCAAAATACCTTTATGACACTCGGGGATTCGATATCAAGAAGATCGGTTATTACGCCTGGATCCCCTACGCTGCGGCGGGGATCGGAAGCCTCTTCGGCGGCTGGTTTTCCAGCTTTCTAATCAAAAAAGGGGTCACGCTCAACGCCTCCCGCAAGATCGCCCTCGGCATGAGCGCATCTCTGATGCCGCTGGCCGCCTTCGTTGTCCCCTCGTCGACCGGTTTGGCCATCGTTTTTATCAGCCTGGCCTTTCTCGGGCACCAGTTCTGGTCGGTGATCATCCAGACCTTGCCGGCTGACCTCTATCCGCAGGGCACTGTCGGCTCGGTCGCCGGGTTGATAGGCGCCAGCGGATCTTTCGGCGCGATGTTATTCGCCATGATCGTCGGCTATATCCTCGGCCATTACGCAACCTATCTTCCCGTCTTTATCACCGTCAGTCTCCTTCACCCGATAGCGTTCGGTTTGATCCTGGTGATGATCCCCAGGATAGCCCCGAAAAAGATGGTCCTTCAAAATCCATGATTTTGAGGAGAGCAATGATAAGAATCGGCTTGCTGTCATTTTCCGACGGGAGAGAACGCGTCCACCGGAACCTGTCCCCGGGAATCGCCGAGAATGCCCGGAGGCTCCAGAAGAAGCTGGAAGAGACCGGCGAGGTGCAGGTGATTGCCGCCGATGAGATCATCTGGCGTCACGCCCAGGCGCGGGAACAGGCCAGGGCGGTGGCCGCCAAGGGAACGGACGGAACCATCCTGAACGTTCCCGTATTCGCTTTTCCGAATCTGGCCCGGATCGCGGGCGCTTGCGCTCAGCCGCCATTTCTGGCCTTCAGCCCCGTTTTCGGAGGCCTGCCGGGCTTGGGCGGCATGCTGGGGGTCGCCGCGGGGTTGGAGCAAACGGGTGTGTCGTGCGAAAAGGTCTATGGTTCCCTGGAGGACGAAACGACGGTTCATAAGCTGTTGATCTTTTGCCGGGCCGCTCACGCCGTGAACGGCCTGAAAGGGAGGGTTTTGGGGCTGATCGGCGGCCGGAGCATCGGCATGGTGACGGGGGAAATCAATCCGGACATGTATTATGCCGTATTCGGTCTGGACGTCGACCATTTCGACCAATCAGAAATCCTGCGGCGGGCCTCCCTGGTCCCCGACGAGAAGGTTGAAAAGGCTTTTCAATGGCTGGTCAGCCGCGTCAAAGACACCGCTTATGACGGCAAAAAGCTCACGCCCGAGAACCTGAAAGAACAAATACGCCACTACTACGCGACAAAAAGCATCATCGAGGAGAGGCAGTTCGATTTTGTCGCCGTCAAGTGCCATTATGAACTGAGCGAGTTCTATTCCACGCAATGCTTGAGCGCTGCCTTCATGAATGACCCCTATGATTGGGACGGGCAAAAAGAGCCCGTCGTGTTTGCGTGCGAAGCCGACGCCGACGGGGCGGTGACCATGCAGATCCTGAAGCTCATGTCGGGAAAGCCGGTGGTATTCACCGACCTTCGCCACTACGACGAATCCAACGATATCATGATCCTCTGCAACTGCGGAGCCATATCGACGTGGTACGCCCGGCGCTCCGATAAAGCGGAGGAAAATCTCAAAGATGTTTCTCTGGTTCCGCTCATCCCCAAATATGGAGGAAAAGGTTGTCATGTTCGCTTTGTCGCCGGAGAGGGCCCGATGACGTTTGCCCGTCTCTTCCGCAGGGCCGGACGTTTCCACATGACGATCTTCCGGGGGAATCTGGAGCGGTTTCCGGAGGAGAAGCTGAATGAGACCTGCTCCGCCTGGCCGCACCTTTTCGCCAGACTGTCCACCCCCGCAGAAAAGCTCATCCCCTGTCTGGGCAGTAATCACGTCCACGGCGTCGCAGGGGATTACACGGCCGAACTGGTGAAATTCTGCGAATGGACCGGCATCGAGGCCGAGGTGTTTTGATGACGAACCGGAGGAGGAAGGAATGAAGATCGGAATTGCCGTCGCTCCTCCGGAGGCGCTGGCTTCAGCGTTTGTCGTGTTCAGGGACGACCTGGAAGTCAGTATCAAAAAGGCTAAGGCCCTCGGATATGACGGCGTCGAGCTGGCCCTCCTTCATCCCGGGCAAATCGATGCCGGCCGGATCGAGAGACTCCTGAAGGAGTGTAAGCTCGAGATCCCGATGATCTCTTCGGGACAGGTGTTCGCCGAGGGCGGCCTGTGCTTTACCAGTCCCGACCGTGCGGTTCGCGATAAGGCTATTTCCCGAATAAAGGGACTTATCGACCAGGCCCAGCGTTTCCGGTCCATGGTCAACATCGGACGCGTCCGCGGACCGCTGGAGCCCGGCGAAGCTCGCCGGGACTCGGAAGACAGGTTTCTGGAGGCTCTTGACGACGTGGCGCAGTATGCGGAGCCGAAAGGAGTCGACATCGCCCTGGAACCGGTCAACAGGTACGAGATCAACTTCATCAACCGGGTGGAAGAGGCGGTGGAGATAATCGACCGGCTCGGCCGTCCGAACGTCAAGGTCATGCCCGATGTTTTTCATATGAACATCGAAGACCGCAGCATCGAAGACAGTTTAGCGGCCTATAAAGACCGTATCGGCTATATCCATTTCGCGGACAGCAACCGGTTGGCGCCCGGGATGGGACATCTGAATTTCCCGAATATCATCTCCGTGCTGAAAGCCGTGGGATACTCGGGCTATGTGACGGCGGAGATCCTGCCGCACCCCACTCCGGACGAGGCAGCGGCCCAGGCCGCTCGATATCTGAGGGCACTATTACCCAGATGAGCGGCACCGACCCGAAGAATCGCCATTCGACATGAGAGAGGAATTGACCATGGAAGTCTCCAAAAACAAGCTTCATGACCTGGAACGCATTGCCAGCACTATCCGGAAAAAGGTGCTCAAGATGGTTTACCAGGCCCAGAGCGGTCATCTGGGCGGCTCTTTCTCCGTCATCGAGATCGTGACGGCCTTGTACTTCAGCGAAATGCGGATCGATCCGGAAAATCCTTCTTGGACCGACAGAGACCGGTTCGTCCCATCAAAGGGACACTGTGCGCCGGCGATCTATGCGGCGCTCGCTCTCAGGGGCGTCTTCGCGCCCGAAGCCCTGGATAACCTGAGGCAGACAGGCTGCATCCTCCAAGGACATCCCTGCATGAAAACCGTGCCGGGCATCGACATCTCGACCGGATCTCTGGGCCACGGGCTGTCTGTCGGTTTGGGGATGGCTCTCGGGGCGAGGCTGAAAAAGCAGGATTTCCATGTTTATGTCCTTCTTGGTGACGGCGAGCTGGACGAGGGACAGAATTGGGAGGCGGCCATGGCCGCCTCCAAATATAAATTGTCCAACCTCACCGCTATCGTCGATAGAAACCGCGTTCAGTTGGACGGGTTTACCGAGGACATCATGCCGCTCGAGCCTCTCCTCGACAAATGGAAAGCCTTCAACTGGAAATGTTTGACAGTCGACGGACATGACCTCGGCGCCGTCATCGAGGCGCTCAGACGGGCCAGAGCGGAGAAAGAAGCTCCCGTGGTCGTCATCGCCAACACGACCAAGGGGAAGGGTGTATCCTTCATGGAGAACAGCCATCTGTGGCATGGAAAACCGCCGACCCGAGAGGAATTCGAGAAAGCCCTGACGGAGCTGGGAGGAAATGACGAGAACGGAGGGGATCGCCATGCGTGAGATATACGGGCAGACGCTGGTTGAAATCGGAAGGGAAAACCCGAGCATCGTGGTTTTGGACAGCGACGTCGCACATTCCACCAAGACGATCTATTTCGGGAAGGAGTTTCCCGACAGATTTTTCAATTTCGGCATCCAGGAAGCCAATATGATGGATGCGGCTGC
>JALHTW010000136.1 GCA_022866045.1 Candidatus Aminicenantota bacterium
GCCGAGCTCGAGAAGGCGGAGAAGAAGGTCGAGATCCTTCTCAAGGACGAGAAAGGCGGGCTCCACAGGGAGCCCTTCAGCCCGAACGAAGGAGAAGCCGGCCAAGGCTCCGAAGAGAAGGCGGAGGAGGGTGAAGGCGGGGAAGAGCCGGAGAAAAAAGGCCGGCCGCGGAGCGCGAAGAAGAGACCGGGCGGCGATGACGGAGACGACAAGCTGCCGTTTTGAGGAAAAATGATGGAAACGAGGGACATTGTTATCCGTCCGTCTTTGCCAGGCCGGCGCAACCGGCTATGGCCATCTCGCTCATGTTCCGGGCCATAACATTATGCTCGTATAGCCATGACCATCGAACAAAGACTTGAACGTGACAAGAGGGCGATCGAGCGGGAGCTCGAGCGCGTTCTCTCCCGCCGGAACACACTTCTCTTCCAGGCCATGCGTTACAGCGTTCTCGGCGGCGGGAAAAGATATCGCCCTCTCCTTTGCCTGGCGACATCGGACTGTTTTGGCGCGGAGCCTGGCCCGATTATGCCTTTCGCCTGCGCGGTCGAGCTCATCCACAATTATTCGCTCATCCACGACGATCTCCCCTGCATGGACAACGACGAGGTCCGCCGCGGCCGACCGACATGTCATAAGGCGTTCGGGGAAGACGTTGCGCTGCTTGCGGGTGACGGCCTCCTGACGCTGGCTTTCGAAGTCATGGCCGGCGCCGACGTGCCGCGCCGGCTTCTGGCGAAGAAAGTCCAGGTCATCAGGGAGACCGCCGAGCTCGCCGGCGTGGAAGGGATGATCGGCGGCCAGCTTTTGGACATCACTTTTTCCCCGGAGAACGCGACCGAAGAGAGCTTCAGCGAGGTGATGTTCAAGAAAACCGGGGCGCTGATTGTTGCCGCGGTCCGGGCCGGCGCGCTTCTGGGCGGCGCATCGCCTGTCAAGCTCAGGGCCCTGACCACCTTTGCCGAGAACATCGGCCTAGCCTTCCAGGTCCGGGACGACATTCTCGACGCGGCCAAGAAAGGCAAGAGGACGATGCCGGCCAACCCGAACTATGCGTCCGTCTTCGGCGCGGACAAAGCCGAAGCGCGTCTCGATCGGTATGTCAAAGCCGGGATGTCGGCGCTCGAAAAAGCTTCGCTCAAGTCCCCCCTTCTTTGCCGTCTGGCCGGGCAGCTTTTAGCCCGATCAGTGATATAATTAAGAGCAGGAAGATGAACAAGATTTTGGACACGATATCGGGCCCGCAGGATCTCAAAAAGCTTTCGCCGGAGGACCTGGCGAAGCTTGCGAACGAGGTCAGGGCTTATATCCTCGAAGTGGTCTCCAAGAACGGCGGCCACCTTTCGGCGAACCTGGGCGTTGTTGAATTAACCCTCGCCCTCCACTATGTCTTCGATGCGCCGCGCGACAAGATCATCTGGGACGTTGGGCACCAGTGCTATACGCACAAAATCATCACCGGCCGCCGCGAACAATTCCGCGGGCTTCGCCGGTCCGGCGGCATCCTCGGATTTCCCAGCCGCAAAGAAAGCGAGTTTGACACCTATAACACCGGGCACGCCTCGACAGCCCTCTCCGCGGCACTCGGGATGGCCGTCGCACGCGACAAGAAAAAAGAGGACTACAGGGTCATTGCCGTCGTCGGCGACGGGAGCCTCACGGGCGGCATGGCCTGGGAGGCGTTGAACCAGATCGGCCACCTCCGCGAGAAACTCATCGTCGTCCTCAACGACAACGAGATGTCGATCTCGCCGAGCGTCGGCGCACTGTCCAAATACCTCGCCTACCTCGCTTCGGGCCAATATTACCTGCGGATCAAAGACCACGCCAAGTCCATTCTGAAATCGATCCCCCGGCTCGGTTGGCCGATGATCAAAGCCGGCCGGGCCGTGGAAGACCTCGTCAAGAAAACATTCTTTCCCGGCCTCTTATTCGAAGAGCTGGGACTGCGTTATATCGGGCCCGTCCAGGGTCACAGCCTGGGCTCGCTCATCGAGGTCTTCGAGCAGGCCAAGCAATATGAGGTCGGCCCGGTCTTGATCCATTGCGTGACGCGCAAAGGCCGGGGATATGCTCCGGCCGTCGATAATCCCGAGCATTTTCACGGCGCCTCGCCGTTCGACGTGCGGACGGGCGAGCCGGCGGCGCCGAACGGCAAAGCGTCGTTTTCGAAGGTCTTCGGCCGGACCATGGTCAAGCTCGGCAAGGCCGACGACAGAGTGATCGCCATCACGGCGGCCATGCTGGAAGGGACGGGACTTGCGGATTTCGCCCATGAATTCCCGGAGCGGTTCTTCGATGTCGGCATCGCCGAACAGCACGCCGTGAATTTCGCGGCAGGGCTGGCCCTCAGCGGCTTCAAGCCTGTCTGCGCCATCTACTCGACCTTCCTCCAGCGGGCCTACGACCAGGTCTATCACGACGTCTGCCTGCAGGACCTGCCGGTCGTCTTCGCCCTGGACCGGGCCGGGATCGTGCCGGACGACGGGCCGACCCATCAGGGCCTCAACGATATTGCCTATTTGAGGCATATGCCCAACATGGTCCTCATGGCGCCGCGGGACGAGAACGAGCTCCAGCATATGCTCAAAGCGGCACTGTCCTACGGCCATCCCGTCGCGATCCGCTTTCCCAAGGGCAAAGTGACGGGCGCTTCCGTTGATGCGGAATTCAAGGATTTTCCGTTGGGGAGGAGCGAGCTGCTGAAAGACGGGACAGACCTCCTTCTGGCCTACGGTGGGCTGGTCTATCCCGCACTTGAAGCGGCGAAAAAGCTCGAGGAGGATGGCCTGAGTTTTGCCGTCGTCGACGCCAAATTCGCCAAGCCCCTCGACGAAGAGATGATCCTCCGTTTCGCCCGGGCCGGGCGGACGATCATGACCGCCGAGGAAGGTATCGTCGCGGGAGGGTTCGGGAGCGCGGTCCGGGAATTCTTGGACCGGCAAAGGATCTTCAATATCCGGTTCAAAGCGATCGGCCTGCCGCTCGAGATCTATCCCGTCGGAAAGGCGAGCCAGATCAAAAAAATGTTTCGCCTCGACCCCGCCGGCCTCGTTGAACAGATCAAAGAGTTTTGCCGGCAGGATTGAGATTTCTTTTCTTATTCGCAGGCTGGGCCAGCCTCGCAATGATAGATAAAACATGAAAAAGGAACGGGTCGATAAGCTCCTTGTTGACCGCGGGCTGGCCGAAACTCCTCAAAAAGCCCAGGCCTTGATCATGGCCGGCCTCGTCTTCAGCGGAGGCCGCCGCCTGGAGAAAGCAGGCCAGCTCGTCCCCCGAGATGCGGATGTTGCCCTCCAGAGACCGTTGCCCTATGTCAGCCGCGGCGGGCTCAAACTCAAAGAGGCGCTCGACGCCTTCCATCTGGATGTAAGCGGTCGGACGTGTGCCGACATTGGCTCCTCGACCGGAGGTTTCACGGACTGCCTTCTCCAGCGGGGCGCGGCCAAGGTCTTTGCCGTGGACGTCGATATCCGCCAGATTGATTGCAGGCTCCGGGACGACCCGCGCGTCGTCCTGATCGAAAAGAACGCCCGGCATCTTGTCCGGGATGACCTGGCCGGGTGTCCTGACATCATCGTCATGGATGTCTCGTTCATTTCGGTCCTCAAGATAATTCCAGGACTTCGGGATGTTATTTCGCCCGGCGGCCGTCTTCTCTCGCTCCTCAAGCCCCAGTTTGAGGCGGGCCGGGGCCAGGTCGGGAAAAAAGGCATCGTCCGTGACCCGGCACTCCACGCGGAAATCCTTCAAAAGATCGCCGGCGAAGCAACGGGCCTTGGATTCGTGCTCCACGGGTTCCTCCGTTGCTCGACCCTCGGCAAGACCGGAAACCAGGAATTTTTCGGCCTCTGGTCGGCCGGAGGATTTCCACCGCCACGGGAGACCGTGCTACAATGGATCAAGGAGGTCACCCGGGATGAGAATGATTAAGAAGGTCGGCGTCGTCATTAAGCCCCATGCTCCCCGTATCGAAAGCATTCTGGCCGAGCTTGGTCTGTATCTCGAAGGCCGGGGGATCCAGTGCCTATTGGAAGAGGTGGCGGCCGAGAAGCTCAAAAAGCCTGGCGGTGTCCCCCGCCATAAGATCCCGGAAGAGGCCGACCTCGTCGTCGTCCTCGGCGGTGATGGGACGCTTCTCAGCATCGCCCACATCGCCGCCTGCAAGAACGTGCCCGTCATGGGCGTGAACCTCGGGAACCTGGGCTTTCTGACCGAGGTGCCGCTCAACGAAATGACGCTCACTCTGGATGCTCTCCTCGGCGGCAATGAGAACATCATTAATACCCGCCTGCTTCTCGAGTCGAGGTTCAAGGGCGATTTCGATCTCTGCCTCAATGACGTGGTCATTAACAAGAGCGCCCTGGCCCGGACGATCCACATCAAAATCTGGATCGATGACCGGGAGGTTGAGACCATGAAGTCTGATGGGCTGATCATCGCCACGCCGACCGGCTCAACGGCCTATTCCCTCGCGGCGGGGGGGCCCATCCTTCAACCGTCCATCCCAGCGGTCCTCCTGACGCCCATCTGCCCTCATACGCTGACGTTTCGCCCCACGGTCATCTCCTCGGATTCCCATATCCGCGTTCAGCTTTTGACGTCCGGCGAAGAGGTCTTTCTAACTCTCGACGGCCAGAGGGGCGCACCGATGGTGAAAAACGATATCGTCGAGGTCCGGCGGGCGAAATGCGAGCTCAGTCTCGTTTCCTCTCCCAAGAGAAATTACTTCGACCTGCTGCGAGAGAAGCTTTCCTGGGGCGGATAAACTCAGAGAAGGGGATTCACTCCCTCGGAGGTTCTTAACGCTGTTAGATCCTCCATTTTTTCTGCGGTGATCAAATCGCAGGCCAATTTATTGGGCTAAAAATCCGTTCGTGTCCTCATCATGGCAGACATGTTTTTCCGGTCGACGCTCAAACATCATCGCCGCTCATCCCCTCCCCTTGTTGCTGAAAAAAAGAGGGCCCATTTATTTCCTGCCTCGAACGGTGCTCGCGACCCGCGCGGCTAGTTTTATTGACATTTTCGTCCCCCAAAACTATGATCTATCTTTCATCATGACCAGGATATTGCGCGTCCTATATGTCTCGGCCGAGGCGTCCCCCTTCGCCAAATCAGGAGTTCTTGCCGACGCGGCCCGGGGCCTGTCCGTCTCGCTCGTGAAGCTCGGCGTCGAGATATCGCTCATCCTGCCGAAATACCGCCGCCCGGAGATCGAATCACTTTCCCTGGAGCTCGTCGTCCCGGAGCTTATCGTTCCGCTCGGAAGAGACAAGATCAAGGCCAGCATCTATAAGGCCGAGCTCGGCGATGTCCCCGTTTTCTTCGTCGATAACACGAAATATTTCTGCCGGGATGAGATCTACGGCGCTTCCAAGGGGGAATATCTCGACAACGACGAGCGGTTCACGTTCTTCAGCCGGGCCGTGCTCGAGTTCGTCCTCAAGACGAAATTTGGTCTGGATGTCATTCACTCGAACGACTGGCCGACGGCCTTAGTCCCCTTGTTCCTGCGGACTCGCTACGCTCAAAAAGGGCATTTCAAAGACACGGCGACGGTCTTTTCTTTTCACGATTCCTCTCATCAGGGAAAATTCCCTCCAGAGTCCCTCGCCCTGACCGGACTCAACTGGGATTATTTCACTCCCGACCAGCTGGCCCTCAACGGCAAATTCAGCTTTCTGAAGGCCGGGCTGATCTTTTCCGATGCCCTCAGCGCGGCCAGCTCGGACTGGAAAGCCGAGATCCTTGCCGGGGATCCCGGAGGCGGGCTCGAGGAGATCCTGAACAGGCGCTGGAATGTCTTTTCGACGATCCATAGCGGCTCGGATGAGAAGACGTGGGAGACGGCGGCGAAAGAATACATCGAACTCTATGCAAAAGCCTTGGACATTAGGAGAGGAGGTCAAAGTGACCGATAATATTCTGAACGTCACGGACGCCAGTTTCGACGAGGAAGTGCTGAAATCCCCTCTTCCTGTGCTCGTCGACTTTTGGGCCGCATGGTGCATGCCCTGCAAAATGATCGCTCCCCTGGTTGAGGAGGTTGCCGGGGAATTCAGGGACAAACTCAAGGTTTGCAAAATCGACGTGGACGAGAGCCGGACCGTGCCCGCGCGCTACGGCATCCGGGGCATCCCGACGCTGCTCGTTTTCAAGAGCGGGGAGCTCAAGGAAACGATTGTCGGTGCGCTGCCGAAGGACAAGATCATCGCGGCCATCAGCAAACATCTCTGATTCGAAGAGTCATCTCGAGTCTGTCGAGGGATCTCATTTGACCTCGGGAAGGGCAGAGGAGATCCTTCGCTTCGCTCAGGATGAGCCAAAAGGGTCAGATCGCCAGGCCGCCTTCGGCGGCTCGCGATGACAACGGAAAGTAGGACACAAAGGATTATCCCATGACGGAGCAATTTGATGTCATCATCATAGGCGCAGGACCGGCCGGCCTGGCGGCCGCGCTTTACACCGGCCGGGCGCGGCTGAAGACGTGCGTCCTCGAAAAGGGGATTCCCGGCGGCCAGATCCTGCTCACGGACTGGATCGAGAATTACCCCGGCTTTCCCGAGGGCATCGCGCCCTTCGATCTGATGGAGAATTTCCGCACGCAGGCCGTTAAATTCGGTGCCCAAATCGTGACCGACGAGGCCCGCGAGATAAAGAAAAACGGCGAACAGTGGATCGTTCGCTCGGCTAAAGGAGAATATCCCACGCGCGCGATCATCGTCACGACGGGCGCCCAATACCGCCGCCTTGACCTGCCGAACGAAAGCCGGCTGATCGGGCGGGGCGTGTCCTACTGCGCCACGTGCGACGGCGCGTTTTTCCGGGACCACGACATCGCCGTCGTCGGTGGAGGGAATACGGCCCTCATGGAGGCGGAGTTTCTGACCAAATTCGCCCGGCTCGTGCATCTCATCCACCGCCGCGACAGGCTGCGGGGGGCCAAGATCCTCCAGGAGAGGGTCTTCGCCAACCCGAAGATCCAGATCCACTGGAACTCGGTCATCGCTGAGATCCAGGGCGGAAACAACGTCGAGGGTATCGTCCTGCGGAACGTGAAGGATGGGACAACGTCGACGGTCGCCATCAAGGGGCTCTTTGTTTCGATCGGCATGATTCCGATCACCGAGATCGTCAGGGGCTTGGTCAAGCTCAACGAGTGGGGCGAGATCGTGGTCAATGAGAGGATGGCGACGTCCGAGCCGGGAATTTTCGCCGCCGGCGATGTGATCGGCGCCGCTCCGCATCAGGTCGCGACGGCCGTCGGGACGGGAGTTCACGCCGCGATCAGCGTGGATGAATACCTCACCAAGCAGTGAGATGGCCACGGCCGATTTCTCTTATTTTTTAAGGGATTTTTCGAGCTCTTCGAACCGCGCTTTGAGCTTTTTGAAATCCTTGACGATATCGTAAAGCTGCGGGGCGAGGGCCCAGAACTTGCGCCAATCGCGGATGTCGAGGTGCGGGCTTCCGGAGATGAATGATCCCGACGGAATGTTCTTGGTCACGCCCGATTTCGCGGCGATGATGACGTTGTCGCCGACGTCGACATGGTCGGCGACTCCGACCTGGCCGCTCAGGATCGTGCTGCGTCCGACCTTTGAGCTGCCCGCGATTCCCACCTGAGCGACGAGGATGGCGTTCTCGCCGATCTCAACGTTATGGGCGACCATGACCAGGTCATCGATCTTCGTCCCTTTACGGACGATGGTCTCGCCGAGCGCTGCCCGGTCGATGGTGGTGTTGGCCCCGATCTCGACATCATCCTCGATCACGACCGTTCCGACCTGAGGGATCTTGATGTGGGTGCCGTCATCGCTCCGGAGGTAGCCGAAGCCGTCGGCGCCGATGACGACGCCGTTGTGGATGATGACCCGGCTGCCGATGCGCACGCCTTCGCGGAGGGAGGTGTTCGAATGGACGACCGTGCGGGCGCCGATCTTGACTCGGGGATAGATCGTCACGAGGGGGAAGATAACCGCGCTTTCTCCGATCTCCACGTCGTCGCCGACGACGCAAAAGGCGCCGATGGAAACTTGCGGTCCGATCTTGGCCGAACCGGACACAAGCGCCGCCGGATGGATGCCGGGCTCGGGCCTGTAAGGCCGATTGAAGATCTCGGTCGCGCGGACGAAGGCAAGATGGGTGTTGTCCGCCCTCAGGACCGGGATCCTGTCGAATTTTTCACCCGGCGGGAGGATCGCCGCCGAGGCGCCCGTTTTTTCCAAAAGCTCCCTGGACTTGGGCTTGGCGAGGAAGACGAGGTCGCCGGATTTCGCCTTCTCCAGGCTGGCCACGCCCGTGATGAGGACGGTGCCGTCGCCCTCGAACGGGCAGTTCAGGCGCTCCGCAAGTTCCTTGACCGTCAGTTTCATATCATGCCGCCTCCGCTTTGTTCCCCGGGATTCTCTCGTTAAGTACAGCGGCCAGCTCCGCTCCCCAGAGGAGGATGGCGAGAGAGAACGAGATCCAGAGCAGGAAAAAGATGATCGAGGTCAGCGTCCCCTGGAGGAGCTTGGACAGGACGATGCCGACCGCGGAAAAATTGGCGATGTAGAAGACGAAGATCCGCTTGAAGATCTCCCACAGGACCGACCCTACGACCGCCGCGATCACCGCCGGCCGGGTGTGGACTTTTGTTTCCGGGATGTACTTATAGATCACGAAGAGGACGAGGAAACCCAGCATAAACGGAATGAGGTACTGGATAAAAAAATTGTCGACCAATCCCATGATGTCCGGGTTGAGGTTATCCCGGAAGAACGCGCTCGCCGTGATGGCCCGGTGGAGCGCGGTCCAGACGGTCGTGATCGACAGCGAAAAGAACATGATGACGCCGATGATGAACATGATGATGTATTCCATCAGCCTGTTGTAGAAAAAGGACTTCTGCGTCTTGGCCTTGAAGATGGCGTTGATGGCGTTGATCAGGTTGGAGAAAAGGAAGCTGCCGCCGATGAAAGAGCCAAGAAGGCCGAACCAGCCCAGGTTGGCGATTTTCTTGGCGATGCCGCTGAGCTTCGTAAAGAACGAGGGGTCGAACTTGGCGAAGAAGTCCTCGGTGAAGATGTTGAGGCTGCGGATGGCGAGCTCCGAGCTTCCGAGGATCTTGGTCGTGGCGAAAGCGAGGAGCGCTACGAGCGGGACCGCGCACATGAGAGTGAAATAGGAAATGACGATCGAGTGGTTGAAGCAGCGGTCGGCGTTGAACCGTTTAAAGGTCGTTCCGAGCAGCCTGAAAAGCGGCGCCGCCATGCCTTTCAATCCTCCCTTATTGGAAAAGGGGATGGGGAGTGTAATATCCCCAAGCTAAAGTCTTTATTCATGCCCTTCCCGAATCCCGCGGCCGGCTTTGCCGGCCTCGCAATGACAACTCCATTACGCGTAATTGCCCCACTTCATCATCAGGATGATGAACGTGACGAGCAGGGCGTAAATGACGAGCGTTTCGATCAGGATCAACCCCAGAAGCAGGAGGAAGCGGATGTGCGGCCCGGCGGCCGGGTTGCGCGAGATCCCCTCGCAGGCGCTGCTGAGGGCCTTGGCCTGACAGAAGGCTCCCGCGGCCGAGGCCAGGGTGATGATCGCGGCGCTGACGATGATTGACAACTTGTAGAGGGACGCTTTCGAATCGCTCAACGTCGCTTCCTGGGCGAGGAGCGGTGCTCCGGCGAGAAAGACGAAGAACATTAGAAGCCCGAAAGCTTTGAGATTTTTATTCATGGGTAGACTCCTTTCGGCGATATTTTCATTTGTGCTCCTCTTCATGGGCGACGGCCCCGGCGATGTAGATACAGGCGAGGAGCATGAAGACAAAGGCTTGGAGAGATCCCGTAATCAGGGCCAGGACCATGAACGGGAGGGGGAGGAAATACGGGAGGACCGAGGCGATGACCAGGATCAGCACTTCTTCGGCGAAGATGTTGCTGAAGAGTCGGATGGAAAGCGACACGGGCCGGGAAAAATGGCTGATGATCTCGATCGGAACCATCAGGGGGGCAAGGAGCGGGATCGGCCCCATGAACTGCTTCAGATATTTGAGGACGCCCTGCGCCTTCATACCCTGGTAATGGTAGTAGACGAACACGGTGAGGGCGCATCCGATAGGCGCGTTCAGCTTGCTCGTCGGCGACATGAACCCCGGAATGAGGCCCAAGAGGTTCGAACAGAGAATGAACAGCCCGACCGTCCCGATCATCGGGACGTACTTTTTCCCGTCCGGGCCGATGATGTCCGTCATCAAGCCCTCGACGAACTCGATGATGAGTTCGAGGACGTTCTGGAGTTTTCCCGGCACGAGCGAGCGCTTGCGGGCCGCGAGCCCCAGGAAGGCGGCCAAGAAGACGGCCGCGAAAAGGCTCATGACGATATAATCGGGGATGCAGTTTCCCGGATCTTTGACGTGGATGCCGGCAAGGCCGAGCAGTGCGCCGACGGGTTTGCCGAAGATCTTGTTGAAGAGCTCAACGACGGCTAAGCTGTGTTCTAGTCCTTCCATTGTTTCATGCGAGCGAGAGCCGCGACCGTTTCACCCAGGAATACGGGAATCACTGTCAAAAAGCCCGCGGCGAACGCTAAAAGCTTTTTCGGATAAACAAAAATTATAAAGAAAAAGACGGCAAGAATCAACACGAATCGGGAGGCATAGAGGAAAATGCCCGAGCGCATGGCCTGAGCCTTCCCCTTGAGGAGGATCCGGGTGAGGGACCGCTTGAGCCAGAGGAAGCCGAGGACCGCAAGCCCGCCGCCGGCGAAGAAAAAAAGGCCTGTCAATGGATCGAACAGGGGGACGGCCAGGAGGCCCAGGACGGCCGCCGTGATAAGCACCTCGAAAGGGATGCGCCTCAGGATCTTTTCCTCGATGGGGTCGGCCGGCACAGTCATAGATCCTCCTTATTATACTTGCTGATCCCCCGGATCAGGGCGATGAGTCCCGCCGCGACGCCGAGCAGGGTGAAGATCATCAGCATCCAGGGGTCGGTCCCGAGCCGTTTATCGAGCCAATACCCGAAGAACAGTCCGACTGCGATCGACGATGGCAGCATCAAGGCCAGGGAACTGAGCTCGGCGAGCTTTCGGTTATTCATGCAGAATCATTGTAAGGGCGGACGGGTGGATTGTCAAAAGGAGAAGAAGTTCGCTCTCCGTCATTGCCAGGCCGCCTTCAGCGGCTCAAGATGACCGCCCTATGCATTCAGCAAACGGTGACGCTCAAGCCCTTTTCGCTGATGTCGTAGGAGAAGAATCTCGCCCTTGTGTTCGGAGGATCGAAGGTGAGAACGGACCGGACCTTTTCGGCCTCTCCGGGCGATTTGGCGACGATCAGGAGGAATCCGCCTCCGCCCGCTCCCAGGAGTTTGGCGCCGTAAATTAAAGGCTTGATCTTCCCGAGAATGGCGTCGATGACCTCCGTGGTCGAGTCCGGATCGATCCGTTTGTTCAGGTTCCAGGCCGTATCGACGAGCTCGCCGAATTTCTTCATGTCCTTGCCGGCCATCGCCTCGCTCATCACCGGCGGGAACGCGTGGAGGGCTTTTAAGGTCTGCATCGCCCTTCGGT
The DNA here is from genome assembly GCA_022866045.1 of Candidatus Aminicenantota bacterium. Taxonomy (GTDB): domain Bacteria; phylum Acidobacteriota; class Aminicenantia; order Aminicenantales; family UBA4085; genus JALHTW01. The sequence continues at coordinate 11,566 of JALHTW010000136.1, forward strand.
CCCTGTCGAGATAGTTGCCCACGACGTGGCGAAGGATGTTCTTCGCCAGCCGCCTTAAGCCCGTGTAATAAAGCAGGGTTTGGCCTTTATTGGCGCGCGGATCGAGCACGTCGGGAGGGATATAGTGGATCCGCGGATCGGGGATCAATCCGGGCTCTGTGGTGATCATCTTCACTCCCGGGAGGACACCGCCGATCTGATCCTGCCAGCCTCCTCCGGTCGTCAATTCCTGTTCGAGCTGGAGGACGCGGTAAAAAAGCTCCCGGGGCGAGAGCGTTCGGCCCATGAGCCGCTGGACGACGGCCATCAGGACAGCCCCCATAATGCTGGAGGTCCCCAGTCCGCTTCCCGAGGGGATGGCCGCAAGAGTGGTCAGCTCGATCCCGCCGCCGAACCTCTTCAGCATGTCCTGGAGCGTTCGCGTTCCCCTCGGCCAGGCACCGGTTTTCAGGGAAAATCCCGAGAGTGCCAGGGCTGCTTTAGCCAGGCCGAATTTGCTCGCCGGCTTCCGGTAATCCAGAAGCTCGTCAAGCGTCCGGATCGCTATCTTAGCCCCGTGATCGATCGAGTAGATCCCGATCTTCAACTCTTCAATCACCCGGACATAGACCTGGATGGGGGGCTGGCTGTTGAGATTGACGGCAGCGTTGATGACGCAGCCGCCGTGCTCGAGGGAATAGGGCGGTGTATCCGACCACCCTCCCCCCAGGTCAAGGCGGGCCGGCGCGTGCCCCCAGATGATCTCGTCAGAACGCAGGTCGCTCTTCGGATGGTCTTCGGCCGGGCCCCTGCTGAAGACGATGGTCCGGCTTACGTTCTCAAACGCTGCGTCCTGAGCCGCTCGGGCCCATGAGGAAGGGGCTTTCGCCGACAGCGGGGGAATCTTCAAGGATTCAAGCCAGGACCTCTCGGCAGGGGAAAGAAAGCCGTCAACGGCACAAACGAGCTTTTTTGCCCGGCTCTCTTCTGTCCGGCCGAGCTTCAGGACGGCCGAGCCCAGAGTGTGGAGGATTCTGGAAAGCTCGAGCCTGCCGATTCCGGCTGTCCGGGATTCCTTTCCGAATTGCCGATAGGTCTCTTTTATGATATCGGCCAGCCACGCGGAACGGTTCTCGGGACGGAGGTGGCGCAGGACATGAAAGAGTTCGGCGGCGGAGAACCCGCTCTTTAAGCCGAACAGCCGCCGCGAATTCCGGAGGATCTCTTGTCCCCGGTTTTCGAGCCGCCTTGCCTGAAAATCCTCAAGCTGCGCCTGCCGGGACATCTCCGCGAAGCTGTACCGGTCCGCAGACCTCCATCGTTCTTTATCTTCGTCGGAAGCCTGGCCGGGCGCAAGCATCCAAAGCCACTTTCTGTAGTCTTCGCGGCGACCAACGGCGGGAAAGAACCGGCCTTTCCATATTGTTCGGTCTTGAGGGGTCGATCTTGTCTTCCAGACATCCTCCGGCCGCGCCTTGATGATCCTGAACCATTCCCCGATCGGCCGATTGGCCAGGCGGGCGTCTTGGGCTTCGGATTTGTGGATCTCATCGTCGATCCCGTAACAGCGGACGAACCACACCTGGCGTCCCTTCCGATCTTTGCCTTTGAGAATATCCAGGACGGTTCTTGGAGGGACCGATGTCGGGACGTCCACGTCGGCTCCGACGACGACATTTTCTCCTCCGAGGTTCAATGGCGCTCGGACGCGACAGCCTTCGACCCAGGAATCGGGACCGCTGATCTTGCCCTCTCCGGAGATCTCATTGTTGATATTGAGGCAGGGCGCCTGACGAGAAAAGCGTCTGTTTTTGCTCCGCAGCTCTTGGCCGCTGGCGACGAGCTCGCGGGACGTGCCGAAATGAAGGA
>JALHTW010000137.1 GCA_022866045.1 Candidatus Aminicenantota bacterium
CGAGCGGATCCTTTCCTGGCGGCATACGGGGTTCTCAGTCCACAGCCGAGTGCGGGCCAAGACCAAGAGCGAGACCGAGCGGGTAGGCAAGTATATGATCCGTCCGGTTCTGGCGCTGGAGAGGCTATCGTTCCTGGAGCCCGAGGGCAAAGTCGGCTATCGCTATGGCCAGGACCGCGCCGAGCAGGAGATGATGGATTATTTGGAGTTTATCGCCCGCGTGACCTCGCATATCCCGGACAAAGGCCAGGTCTTGGTCCGTTATTACGGTCTGTATGCCAACGCCCACCGGGGGAAGGTGCGGAAGGCGAGCATCTCTCCTTTGGTTCTGCGGATGGCCGAGGAGGAGCTTAAGCCCGTCCCTTCCAAGGGCTGGGCGGCCCTGATTCGGAAGCCTCATCGAGGACTGCGAAGCGCTGCCATGATCCGCAAGGTTTACGAGATCGATCCGATGCTCTGCCCGAAGTGCGGCAGCCTTGCAGTACTCATGGAGTAGCGTCAGCGGCTCCATGAGTGCGGTCAGATGAAGGTCATCGCTTTCATAACCGATTATCAGGCCGTGGACCGCATCATCGAACACCTCAAGCTTCGGTTTGTAGCGGAGAAGCCGCCGCCGTCAGGCGTCTTCGAGTGGGTCGCCTTGATGGCGGCCGAGGCGGGGGCAGAGTTTTTTTAGGACGAGTGGTTTTGAAGGGGGATGGGGGTTTATTGTCTTTTAGGCGCATTTGTGGTCGTCCGGCTCGCTGAGCCAGCCCGCCGGCCTCTTTCGTGGTAAATTTCTTGTTCTTGACTCGATCCGCAGCTGGAATTATCAACAAATCTGCGATTGTCGGACATCAGCCCTTGTACTAGATTAGGCTTCTGTTGACCTGCCCCCCTTAAAACAATCCAGGTATAATGAGAAAAATACCTTTAACAGCGTGTCTGGACCACTTTTGAGGGATGAGGTCCAGAGGGAAATGGTTCGCTTCGTCCGCCACTGGACTTACACACACCCAGCCTATCAAACAGGTCGTCTGCCTGTGACCTTTAGCCCTTGCGGGAGGGAGATCTTATCTCGGGGCGTGCTGCCCGCTCATAGGCTTTCAGCGGTTAGGAGACGCGATTTCCGAATTATGAAAATCAGTCTCGGCGCCGGATCTCGAACCCGGTTTTCTTCGTCAGGGTCTGGAGCCGCGGATCGGTTCGAATGCCATCATATATCGAGCTGAGAATGGACGAAACCGCGGAGAAGTACCCCTGGTCATAGGCCTTCTCCAAGGCGGCCAGTGCCTGATCCTTCTGCCCGAGGGCCATAAAGATCTGGGGGACGACGTAGGGCAAGGTCATGTCGATCCCGGGAGGAATCGGCTGCGGCGTTCCGGTCCGGGCATGGGCCGCTGCCGCATCGGCCAGTTGCCGATAGCCCGCGGGATCGTGGCCCGTGAGCTCCGCCCACCGGCTGAGGGCGCGCGAAGCGTCGCCAAAACGTCCGACTTCCAGATAAGTAATGCCCAGGCCGATCCAGGTCGTGGAGAACGCCGGATCCAGCTCGAGCGTCTTCTCGTATTGCCGGATTCCCGCGTCGCGATCGCCGGAGAGCGTCAGGACATACCCGAGGTCCTGATGGATGATGGCCGACAGGGGATCCAGCTCGAGCGCCTTGCGAATCTGGACTAGGGCTTCGGAGCCGCGGCCGCGCCGGGCGAGCATGTCCGCATACCAGTGATGGCCGGAGGCGTAAGAGGGCTCCAAGGCGATCGCCTGCTTGAAATGGTCTTCCGCCGAGCTCCAATTGAACTCGAACTCCCGCGCCAGTCCGAGCGTGGCGTGCGCCCGGCCCAGCGACGCATCGAGCGCCAGGGCCCGATTCGCCGCCGCCACAGCTCGAGCTTGTCCGACTGCGGGAGAGACTATGCTCGAGAAAAACGGCTGCAACACATACGTTTCGGCCAGACCGGCGTAGGCGAGGGCATAGGCCGGGTCCAAGGCGACGGCCCGCTCGAAATGTCCGACGGCCGCTTCGAGCGCCGGAGCCGTGCGTTCCGCCAGGCGGAAACGTCCCATCTGGTGCTGTTCATAGGCCTCGGGCTGGACCGGGCGGGAGTTCGTCAGACGCTCCCGCTCGGACGGGATCAACGCGACGGCCAGCGACCGGGCGACCCCCTGGGCGACCTCGCTCTGCAACGCCAGGATGCCGACAAGCTCGCGTTCGTAGCTGTCGGCCCATTGCTGGGTTTCGTCCCGGACCCGGATGAGTTGGGCGTTGATCCGAACGCGCCCTCCCTCGCGGCGCGCGCTGCCTTCGAGGACGTAGGCGACCCCGAGCTCGCGACCGATCTGGATGATCGGCTTTTCCGATTTCTTGTAGCGCATCGCCGACGTGCGGGCGATGACGCTCAACCGCTGAGGATTCAGCCTCCCCAGCTGGGTGATCATCTCCTCCGTCAAACCGTCGGAGAAGTATTCCTGGGCCGGATCGCCAGTCAGGTTGGCGAAGGGAAGGACGGCCATCTTTATGGGACCGGCCGAAACGGCGGTCCGCCAAAAGACCCGGTCCCGGACTCCTCCGACGTTGAGGCTGAAAAGGACGAGTCCGACGATCAAGGCGGCGGAGAGAAGAGAGACGATCTCGCGACGGAGCTTTTTCCGCTTCGCTCGATGGCGTTTCGCGTTGAGCGGCTTGAGGCCTTCGGCGACCGCTGCGAGATCGTCCGCGAACTCCTCCATGGTCGGGTAGCGGTCGGCCGGCTTCTTGGCCAGCGCCCGACCGATCATCTGTTCCAGGCCTGAGGGGAGGCCAGTCCGGACCTTCGACAGAGACTCCGGTTCCCGATGGAGGATCGAATGGATCATGGCCTGGTCGTGGTCGCTGCGGTAAGGCAGCCGGCCGGCCAGCATCTCGTAGAGAACGATGCCCAGCGACCAGATGTCCGTGCGCTGGTCGATGGCTTCGCCTTTCGCCTGCTCCGGAGACATGTAGGCGACCGTACCGACCGTCGTGCCTTCGCGGGTCAGCTTCACTTGGCCGGCTAGCTTGGCCAGCCCGAAGTCAAGGATCTTGGCGATGCCGTCCAAGGTGATCAGAATATTGGCCGGCTTGATGTCCCGATGGACGATCCCTTTCTGGTGCGCCTTGGCCATCCCTTGGGCGACTTGAATGGCAATATTGAGGGCTTCTTTCTGTTCGATCGGCCCCTTTTTGATCCTGTCCCGGAGGCTCTCGCCCTCGTAGCAAGCCATGGCGATGTA
>JALHTW010000014.1 GCA_022866045.1 Candidatus Aminicenantota bacterium
CGTCGCCCGCCTCCCCCTGATCAAAAATGAGATCGCGGCCATGATCAAGCTGTACGGCGAGGATAAAGTCCTGTACGAAAAATAGGGAAAGAGAGAGGGGAAAGACTTTGATGAGCGCTGAGCCAGCCCCTTATATTTTTTTGACCATCGTGAGGATGTTCTTCCCGTCCTCGTGCCGGTAATCGAACTCGTCCATTAATTCGCGGCCAAGGTAAATCCCGAGTCCGCCTTTCTGCCCGGCCGCGATGACGTCTTCGAGGTCCGGCTTCGGGATATCGCGCGGGTCGAAGGGGATGCCCGAATCCCAGATCTCGATGATCACGCGTTTCCGGCCTTCACGGATCTCGATGGAGATCTCGCCCCCGCCGTCCGGGTATCCGTAGCGGATCACGTTGACGCACATTTCGACAAGGGCCAGCTCGATCTTAAAAAAGTCCTCTTCGGAAATATCGAGCCCCTGAAGACTTTCCTTGAGAAATTGCCGGACGTTATCGACTTCGGAAAGGTTGGCCGCAATGGTGAGACTGTTCACCGGACGTCGCCTCTCTCCGCATTGTAGCAAATCGACGTCGATTATTCTACGTGTCCGCCGTTTTTTAGGGTGGCCCGGACATCGGTGAAGCCCTTGAGCTACCGTGTTTCGGCGGTGGCGGAGGCTGTCTCGAAGAAGCCAATGGTGAATATCATAATTGAAGCGGCGATCTTTATTTACCTGGGATACTCCCTCGACCCTTGTCCTTTTCTCGACTCTATTATACATTACTAAAATCTTATCTTCCGAAAGGAGACATCATGAAGAAGACGCCATTCTTTGTCTTCGGGCTCGCTGGGCTGTCGCTGGCCCTGGCCGGCGCGCTCCTCTTTTCCCAGAGCGCTGAGCTCAAGCCCGTGACCATCGGCCAGGCGATGCCGGATTTCACGCTGCCGACCTATCAGGGCGGGACGTTCACCCTGTCGAGCCTCAAAGGCAAGAACGTGATGTTGATTTTCCCGCGGGGATTCGCCGCCGAAACCCGCTGGTGCACGATCGACAATTACAAGTACGCGGAGCTCGTCGACCTCGAGAAGTCCGCTGAGATCCGGATAAAGTACAACGTTGAAGTCGTCTTCGTCTTCCCCTACGCGGCGGACGTCGTCAAGCAGTGGGTGGAATCTAACCCGGACCAGCTCGAAAAGATCAAGGGCTGGAAAAATCCGCCCGAACCGGACAAGCTGGACGAGCAGGGAAAGGCCCGGTTGAAGCTGTGGCGGACATCCTATCCGAAGAACTTCAGCATGGAAAAAAGCAACGTCCCAACGCCCTTTCCCCTGCTCATCGACGCCGAGCGGAAGATCACCAAAGGCCTAGGCCTCTTCACCACGGAGTGGGGCGGAAGCAAGGTGGACCAGTGCATTACCAGCGTGTTCATCGTGGATAAAAAGGGTGTCTGCCAGTTCAAGTACATCGGCCAGAACACAACGGACCGGCCGGAATATGAGGTCCTCTTCAAGACCTTGGAACGGCTGAATAAAGGCGAGTAGCGGCGATCGAACCGTTCGACCGTCACTCGGTCGCGACGGCCGATTCGTAGAGAAATCTCTTGTAGCGGACGACCACGTCCTGGGCGAGGAAATCCTTATCGAGTTGCAGAATCTCCTTCGGGGAGACATTTTCGATAAAGGGGACGGTCCTTTCTTCGAGCTGGACGAATGGCGTTTTTCGCGATTTGATCGTCAGCCTCAATTTGAGTTCCACGGAGTCCTCCGGCATCCACAGAATATAGCGGAACTGGTCGACCCGGGATTTAGGAAATCGGACTACCAGATGGATGGACTTTCCCTGGTCCTTCCGGAACTTGACCTTCACCCGGTGTTTACGGAATTCTTCGGCCAGGATTTCGAAGGCGGGCTCGACGATTAAATCGCAGAACTGATTGAAATGCTTCAGCGCCTCGGCCCGGCATTTCTCGATGACTTCGAGGTCGTCAAAACACGTCTTCAGGTCGTCTTTCCAATCAGCCTTGACCATGATCGCCGACCGCCTTTCCTGGAGCCTACATTACCACAAGAAATAGGCCAAATGAAGCCATCTAACCTGAATAAAAAAGGAATCTTCCCCTCCAAGACAAGTGCCGGCTGTTTAGCAAAAGGGGGGTGATGATTTTTTGTGAGGGAACTCTCTCCAGCCGGCAAAAGAGAGTCTGGAAGCATTATACTGAAAAGAGAGGGAAGATTCAACTGCCCGGCTGGAGAATCTGGTCGATGACGGCCATGACGTCCTCGACAACGATCTGTTCAACCTCGTCCGCGCTCAGGACCGTCGTTATCCCGAACGGCTTCCACGCCGTTTCCATTTCTTTCCGGAAGATCGCGATCACGTTCGTTCCGCAGGCCGCCGCCAGATGCGTCACGCCGGAATCGTTGCCGATATAGAAAACCGCGGATCGCAGCAGGAAGGCTAATTCACGGAGAGGCGGACAACGTCGCCAACGCCATCCGGGGGGAAGAGAGACATGCCGGATCTCCTCTTCCAACCGCTCCTCGGCTTCCCCTGTGACCACAGTGCCGGAGAATCCGAGATGCTGGAAAAAACGGGTCAGGGCAAAAAACCGGTCGAGCGGCCAGCATTTCCTCGGGCTCCCGCTGCCCGGATGAATGACAACCGATTTGCCGCGGGAATGAGTTTCCGCACTCGGAAGGGAGCAGCATTCCTCGAAGCTAAAGACAGGCCGGCCTTTCTCACGGATGAACTCCGCGGTTCCGTCAAAAAAATAACGACTGACGGAAACCCGAGATGCTGGATCATAGACGAAAAATTTTGGGGACACTTCCCTTAATTCAGAAAATTTTGGGGACACTTCCTTTAATTCAGGAACTCGATGATGTGTCCCCAACATTCCTCCCGTCTTTGAGTGAAACCACCCCATGATCAGGTCGTACCTTGAAAGCCATCGGTCCAATTCCTCCGGGACCGGGTTCGAAC
>JALHTW010000015.1 GCA_022866045.1 Candidatus Aminicenantota bacterium
GAAGATCTCTATGTCCCCGCGAGAATTCATCGCAAAATGCTCCTTGGAAGGAAGGCAGGGAGCGAAGCGACCGTTGGAAGGAAACCCATTCCCAGGGTTTCCTTCCAAGAGTGTCCGAACGGGTCTTCCCGGTGCCCGTTGGAAGGGGGAAACGCGAAGCGGGTTCCCCCTCCAAATTGTCTTCCGGCGCCAACATCGGCACCCAAAATAGAGAGATGGGTATTGTGTCTCCGAATATATTCTCCGAATTTTTCCGTAAAAAAGTGATGGATCCTCGTCCTCATTTGAGCAGCTTGGCTGAAATCGATTTAATCATATCCCAGGCTGCACGGACGTGCCGCTCTTCGGTCGCGCGCTGGCCGATGACCATGCGCAGCGTGAATTTACCCCGCAGCGCGGTATGGGTGAGGTAGAGTTTGCCCGTGGCGTTGAGCCGGTCCATGAGCGTTCTATTTAATATTGTCAGCGCCTCCTCGTCCCGTCCGTCGTTCAATCGGAACGAGACCAGCCCGAAATGGACCGGGGCCATCAGCTCAAAGTTCGGCGTTTTCTCGACCCAACCTTTGAAAAGCTGCGCCAGCCGGCAGTGTTCGCGGACGAACGCCTGCAGTCCCTCGACTCCGTAGGAGCGGATCACGAACCAGAGCTTCAGCGCCCGGAACCGTCTTCCCAGCTGGATCCCCCAGTCGCGAAAGTTTTTGACATAGGGGTCCGCCCCTGTTTTTAGATACTCCGGATGGATCTCGAACGTCCGGATGAGCCATCCCGGCTCCTTGACGTAGTAGGCTGAGCAATCGAAGTTGGTCAGCATCCACTTATGCGGGTTGAAGACGAAGGAATCCATGTCTTCCGCACCGTCCAGGATCCAGCGCTTTTCGGGCAGGATGGCCGCGGTCCCGGCATAGGCGGCATCCACATGGAGCCAAAGGCCGTGGTGCCGCGCGATCCGGCCGATGGCGGGCAGCGGATCAACGGCCGTGGATGATGTCGTGCCCAGGGTCGCAACGACACAGGCCGGAGCGAGCCCTGCCGCCTTATCTTTGAGGATGGCTTCTTCTAGCTTCTCGGGGATCATGGCGAATTCCGCGTCCGAGGGGATCAAACGAAGATTTTCTCTCCCGAAACCCGCGATCTTGACCCCCTTCTCGATGCTCGAATGCGTTTCCTGGGAGGCATAGACGATGAGCGGCCGCTTTAATCCCTTTTCGTTGGATTCGAAATTCGTCGCCTTCTCCCGCGCCGAGAGCAGTGCACATAGGGTCGCCGTCGAGGCCGTATCCTGGATGACGCCGGCCATGCCTTCGGGAAGTCCCAGCATCCGCCGCAGCCATTCGAGAACCGCGTCCTCGAGTTCGGCGGCTGCCGGGGATGTCTGCCAGATCATGCACTGGGCACCGATGGCGGCCGTCAACAATTCGCCCAGGACAGATACGGGGCTGTTGTTGGCCGGGAAATAAGCGTGCCAGCCGGGGTGCTGCCAGTGGGTGATGCCGGGGAGGATGATATTCTTGAAATCGCTAAAGATCCGGTCCATGGACTCGGCTTTACCGGGCGGCGTGAGGGGAATCCTGGCCCTGATCTCGCCCGGTTTAACCCGTGACATCACGGGCAATGTTTCGACATTATCCATATATTCGGCGATCCAATCGACGAATTCGTGGCCGTATTTCTTGAACTCTTTCGTGTCCATGGAAATCTCCTCGCCTATATCTTAAACCAAAAAGAGAGCATCACTCCACATTTTTTTGGACTCTCTTATAAGCGTCATTTTCGCTCACGTAAGACCGCTTTTTAGAAGGAAAACCAGCAAATCTGACCACGAAGGCCTGTATTAAGCCTCTTTTCCGAGCATTCGGAAGGAAAATCGGCAAAATTGGCCGTTGTTCCGCTCTTCTTTTCGCCTTTAATACGGGCCAAAAAGAATTTTTTAAATATTTGAAAATATTTGTTGCTTTTTGAATCATTTTGTGTTATAATTATTAATACTTTTGAAGAGGGGGAAACGAAAAATCAATAACTGATTGAATTTGCTATGTTTACGTAAATTCCCCCCCCTTCTTATCTTTTGCCTTAGAATTCTTTATTCTGAATTATTCATGAATTACGTTGTATCTCCAGATCATGAATTTGCAGACGGGCGCCGAATTCGGGGACATGACCCAAATTCTCCGGAATTTGGGATCGTGCCCCCCCCGTCTTGAATTCGGCGCCATCTGCGAATTCTCTTCTCGAGGAAACGGCCCAATTTATGAATAATTCAGGTTAGATTGCAGCGCTCCCTGCAGTCGCTCGCAATCAGAGCGGATATTTTCCTGCATATACCAGCCCTTTTGGGTCCACATCCCGAATTAAACGATCCAGAACGTGGTCCCGTCAAATTCAGTGCAACTTTCCGGCCGCTTCCTCCGTATATATAAATGAGATGAGAAAGATGAAACGGACGGAAGAAGACATGATAAGCTTGCCCCTCCTTTTTCCCTCCTCTTTTTTGGGAGTTCACGATAGATTTCGTTTATCTCCCCTTATCCATTCCCTTCGATAGGCTGCCTTCTCCAAGAACAAGAGAAGGCAGCCTTTTTCTCTTTTTCGATATTGACAGGCCCGGAGCTATTGGGC
>JALHTW010000138.1 GCA_022866045.1 Candidatus Aminicenantota bacterium
CTATGTCAAAGAGGATGTTGGGATCTTCGGGACGGTCTGGGGCCGCCAGCAACCGCGGCAGGCAAGAATTTCAGCGAAACTGAAATTCTAATACAAAGGCAATAAATAATGTGACAATCTATGGGCGGCGTTTAGGCCGCCCTCAAGTCCCCGTAACGGAGGGGGGCCCCGTCGGCTTTTCCGACGGGGGGAACCGACGGGACTGGTTCCCCGGGGCCCGGGGGCTGCGGGCGGCCTAAGCGCTGCCCGAACGGGGATGTCATTTTAATTAATGCGTTGATCTTAGCTAGCTCTCATCCATCTTGTTTATTCGACCGTCACGCTCTTCGCCAGATTCCGCGGCTGGTCAACGTCCGCTCCGCGCTTTGCCGCGATGTAATAGGCAAAAAGCTGGAGCGGGACGATCGTGAGGAACGGCATGAGCAGCGGATGGGCCGACGGGACGGGAATCACCTCGTCTACGCGCTCGCGGATCTGCGGATCGTTCTCCTGGGCCACGGCCAGGACGTATCCCAGGCGGGCCTTGATCTCCGAGATGTTGCTCAGCATTTTATCGTAAACACGGTCTTTGGGGATGATGGCCATGGTCGGCATGTTTTCGTCGATCAGGGCGATCGGGCCGTGCTTCATCTCGCCCCCGGGATAGGCCTCGGCATGAATATAGGAAATCTCCTTGAGCTTGAGCGCGCCCTCCAGCGCGACGGGATAATTCACCCAGCGGCCGAGATACAAGAAATGGGAGAACGCCACGAAATTCAGAGCCAGGTCTTCGATCGTCTTGGCCTGCCTGAGGATCTTTTCCATCTTGTGCGGGATGCGCTGGAATTCTTCGATGAACTCCAAACTCGCCCTGTCGTCCATTTTGCCTTTGACCTGGGCAAGGTAGAGAGCGATGAGCACCAGCGCCGTCATCTGGGCCGTGAATGTCTTCGTGGCGGCGACGCCGATCTCCGGGCCGGCGTGCGTGTAGAGGACGCCGTGCGCCTCTCGGGCGATCGATGAGCTGACGCTATTTGTCACAGCCAGCACGGCCGCGCATTTGTCCTTCGACGCCCGGAGGGCCGCCAGCGTGTCGGCCGTCTCGCCCGACTGGGAGATCACGATCCCGAGCGTCTCTTTGTCCAGGATGAAATCCCGGTATCGGAATTCGGAGGCGTATTCGACGTCCACCGGCACCTGGGCGAGCGATTCAAGAAAATACTTGCCGACGAGGCCGGCATGATAGGACGTGCCGCAGGCGAGGAGGACGACCTTGCGGACCCTTCTCAGGACCTGCGGGGAAATGCCGATCTCGTCGAGAAGGACCTTTCCCGAATCAAGGGAGGTCCGGCCGAGGAGCGTGTCCCGGACGACCTCGGGCTGCTCGAAGATCTCTTTGAGCATAAAATGCTTGAACCCGCGCTTTTCGATCATCATCGGGTTCCAGGCGATCCGCTCGATTTTTTTCTGAACGGGATTCCCCTTGAAGTCGCTGAACGTCACGCCTGCGGGACCGATCACCGCCATTTCGCCGTCTTCGAGGAAAGCCACGTTCTGCGTGTGGCAGATGATCGGGTTGACGTCCGAGGAGAGGAGATACTCGCCGTCGCCGAGGCCGACGACGACCGGCGGCCCGAGCTTGGCCGCGACGATCTTGTTCCGGTCTTTGGCCGATATGGCGGAGACGGCGAACGCGCCTTCGAGCTCGGCGATCGCGGCGCGCATCGCCTCCTCGAGCGACCCTTGGAAATATTTCTCGATGAGGTGGGCGATCACTTCGGTGTCCGTTTCGGTCCGAAAGACATGCCCTTCGTCCCGGAGTCTCAGCTTGAGGGCCAGATAATTCTCGATGATGCCGTTGTGGACGATGACGAGCTGCCCCGTGCAGTCCCGGTGAGGATGGGCGTTCTCTTCGCTCGGCCGTCCGTGGGTTGCCCAGCGGGTGTGGCCGAGCCCGTAGGTTCCGCCGAGCGGCGATTTGCGAAGGCTCTCCTCGAGTTCTATGATCTTGCCCTTGACCCTCCTGACCTGGACCTTCCCCTTATCGACCACCGCGATCCCGGCCGAATCGTAACCGCGGTATTCGAGCTTCTTCAACCCTTCGATGAGAACCGGAACAACGCTCTTCGGCCCAATATAGCCGATGATGCCGCACATGGGACCCCCTACGGTTTACGGTTTTCTTTTTCTTTCCGCTGCTTTTCTCTTTTTCGGCGCGCCCAGCCCGGTCTTTCGACCTGCCGGCCGCGGGCGACGGCCAGAGCCTCCGGCGAGACATCCTTGGTGATGACCGACCCCGCGGCGATGTAAGCGCCTTTGCCAACCTTGACCGGCGCTACGAGCTGGGTCCCGGAACCGATGAAGGCGCCGGCTTCGATAACGGTCCGGTTTTTTTTCACCCCGTCATAATTGCAGGTGATCGTTCCGGCCCCGATGTTTACGCCTTCCCCGATCTCGCTGTCGCCGAGGTAGGACAGATGGCCGGCCTTCGAGCCGCGGCCGAAATCGATATTCTTCATCTCCACGAAATTGCCCACATGAGCGCCCGCCCGGAGGATGGTCTTCGGCCGCAGGCGGGCGAACGGGCCGACGATGACCTCATCCTCGATGGTCGCATCCACCATGACGGTCGAGCTGAAAACGGAGACGTGATTTCCGATCCGGGAATTGATGATATGAGCGCCGGGATAAAGACAGCAGCGCTCGCCGATCCTCGTTTTTCCCTCGATGACGACCGAGGGATAAACGACCGTGTCCCGGCCGATCTCAGCCTCGAGGTCGATCCAGGTCGAAGAGGGATTTAAGACCGTGACGCCATTTTCGGACAGATCTCGGATCTTTCGCTCCCGGAGGACGTTGACCGCCCGGCTCAGGTCATAACGGGTGTTGACTTGAATGACGTCTTCGGGATTAAGAGCTTTGAAGATGCTCACTTTTTTGCCGGCGGCGGACAGGATGGAGATCGCGTCGGTCAGATAATATTCGCCGTTTTTATTCCTGTTCGATATTTTGGGAAGCGCCCCCAGGAGCGCCTTGACATCGAAGACATAAATCCCTGAATTCACTTCTTTGAGTTTTCGGACAGGCGGGCCCGCATCCTTTTCTTCGACGATTTGAATGCGGCCGTCTTTGCCGCGGACGATCCGGCCGAATCCGGCGGGATTTTCGACGTCGGCGCTAAGGACCGTCGCCGCATTCCCGCGTTTCTGATGGAATGATACAAGAGACTTTAACGTCGCAGACCGGATAAGAGGAAAATCAGCCGGCATGACAACGGCATCATATCCATCTTTAAGAGCACTTTTTGCCGTCATAACCGCATGGGCCGTGCCTTTTCGCTTTTTCTGATGGGCGAACTCAACACCGGCCGCCGCGGCTTCTTCCATGACCGCTTCTTTCTGACAACCGACGATGACGACAGTTTTTTCAGGCTTGAGGCTCAAACCGGCATCGAGCACCAGTCTGAGCATGGACCTCCCGAGCAAAGGATGAAGGACCTTGTTTGTTTCCGAACGGAAGCGGGTTCCCTCCCCCGCAGCCAGGACGAGCGTCAGCAGGGGCTTTTTCATATCAGACGATGCGGGTGATGAGCTTGAATTTCTTATCCTCCCACAGCGGCGCGAAATCTGTCTCGTTCTGGGCCAGGATCCTGAAAAACTTGTCGGTCTGAATGGCTTTTTTCAGGTGCTCCAGGCAGACATCGGGCTGGTTCATCAGGCAATAGAGGTCGGCCAGGGCATAATAAACCTTGCCCTCCTCGGGGTTCATTTTTTGGGCTTTCTCGAACAGCTTCTGCGCCTCTTCGAACTCTCCGGCGTTCATCCTGTAAATGCCGTATTGAAAATAATCATCGAACGTCTTCAGGGAAACGGCTCCCTTGCCTTCCCTGGCCCGCTCCTCGCAGATCGCGATATACATCCTGGCCCGGTCGGCCAGCTCCCTTTCCGCGAGGTGCTTTTCGATGAAGCTCTTCAGCATCTCGACGGCCTTGTCGTATCTCTGCTTGCGGAATTCCTTGACGGCCTCTCCATAGGCCGCTAAGGCCTTCTGGTATTCGTCTTTTTTCGCTTTCTCGTCTTTCACGTTTATTCTCCCAAAATCGGTATCTGCAACATTCTACAAAATATTGGGAACTACTACAAGAGAGGTATGTCCCAAGAGTTCTACGCGTCCGTCCAAAAATCGGGGCTTGCCGCGAGAAATTGGACGACTTGGAAGTGGAGGCGGTGGCCGGCCTTATGGGCTGTGACACGGCCGAGGAGCGGCCGGCCGAGGAGGGCGAGGTCCCCGGCGATGTCTAAAAGCTTGTGCCGGACAAATTCGTCGGGGAAGCGAAGCGGCGGGTTCATAACGTTCTCATCGTCCAGGACGACGGTATTTTCGAATGACGCACCGAGCGCCAATCCTTGGCTGTGGAGCATTTCAACGTCCCGGATAAAACCGAAGGTGCGGGCAGGGGCGATATCGCGGGCGAAAGTCTCTGGGCGGAATGTTAGGCTGAGACTCTGTCTTCCGATGGACGGATGAGGATATTCGATGGTGTAGGAAAGCCAAAGGACATCGCCTGCCTCCACGGGTTCAACGACGATGGACGCTCCCTTTTCTTCAACGGCAAAGGGTTTGAGAATCTTCAAAGCCGGAATTTTCCGAGAAAGGCCTTGCGTCCCAGCTTGTTCAAGAGCCCGGACGAATGGAAGCGCGCTGCCATCCATAATCGGCACTTCGTCGGCATCGAGCTCGATGATCAGGCTGTTGACGCCGAACGCATAGAGAGCGGCCACAAGGTGCTCGACGGTCTGAACCCTGAATTTATCGCCGACAAGCGTCGTGCTGTTCCTGGATTCGATCCGGCCGGGCTCGATGGGCGATTCCAGGTTTCCGAGGTCCGTCCGGCGGAACGTGATCTCTCCGGTGTCCGAAGGTTTCAACACAAGGTGGACGCTCTTCCCCGAGTGGACGCCTGCACCATCGAGGCGGATTTCTTTCCGGATCGTTTTCTGTTCGATCATCGCCATACGCGCTTTCTTCGCTATTCTAGCATACGTAAGGCCGCTGTCAAAAGTGCGGTTGTTCGCTGTAAGCAATTCTTTGTCCGGGGCGCCGGAAAGTCGAGCAGGGGTGGCGCGGCGAAGGGGCTCCCCGCCCGCGCGCAGCGGCCCGGCGGCGAGCACGGCCGGGGAAGAGCCGCGACAGGACCCCACCCGAAATTAGCCTGACACCGGAAAAAGAATTGCTTACTTGTTCACTTCAATTTTGTGCAGTAAGAATGAGGGAGAAGATCCGGGGATAGCCGCAGCGACCGGGGAAGGTTTAGCCTTCTCGAACCGCGCGGGTTTTATCCCGGTCCTTTTTATGCTAAAATCCAGGCATGAAATCGCAGCTTGAAGACATCCTGAAGAAAGTATACGCCAAGCGGCTTTCGCCTGAAGAAGCCCTAAAGGCCTTACGAGACTTTCCTTATCAGGATTTGGATTTCGCCAAGATCGACCATCACCGGGAGATAAGAAAAGGCTTCCCGGAAATCATCTACGGCCTGGGAAAAACAGACGAGCAGATCCTAAGGATCGCCCGGGAGATCGTCAAAAAAGGAAGCAGCCTGCTCATCACGAAGGTCGAGGGCGCGACGTTCAAAAAGATTAAAATGGCCATCCCTCAGGCCGCTTATAATCCGCAGGCGAAGACCATTTATCTCAAGCAGAGGCCGCCCGGCCAAGGAAAAGGCAAGATCATCATCTTGACGGCGGGAACCTCGGACATTCCTGTCGCAGAGGAAGCCTGCGTAACCTGTGACATGCTCGGAAACGAAGTCGAACGGATTTACGACGTCGGCGTGGCCGGGCTTCACCGGCTCATCGGCGAATATGACAAGATTAAACTGGCCCGGGTCATCATTGCCGTCGCCGGCATGGAAGGCGCGCTGCCCAGCGTTGTGGCGGGCTTGGTTTCCGTTCCGGTCATCGCTGTGCCGACGAGTGTCGGCTATGGCGCCAGCTTTAAGGGAATAGCGGCGCTCCTCGCTATGCTCAACTCCTGCCCGGGCGGAGTCGGCGTCGTCAATATCGACAATGGCTTTGGCGCCGCCTATCTTGCCAGCCTGATCAACCACCTGTAAACAAACAAATAAGGAGACACAATACCTTATTCCTTATTTCTTGCCTTCAAGCCGCCTCCCCGAGCCCTTTATTTCTTTAATTTCTTGACAAACGGCCTCCTGGAACCTATATTAACAGAAACTTTGCGAAAACCCCTTTTACCCTAAAATATGGAAATTATCGACCACATTCGGCAAGTTGCCAATATCATAGAGATTGCTTCCCAGTACACGGCGCTCAGAGCGCGCGGACGGAAGCATGTCGGCCTCTGTCCATTCCATGCCGAAAAAACCCCTTCATTCACCGTAGATTCCGAAAAAGGCCTCTTTCACTGTTTTGGATGCGGCATCGGCGGCGACGTTTTTTCCCTGGTCATGGAGAAGGAAAACTTCACCTTCCCCGAGGCGCTCAAATTCCTAGCCGAAAAATACAACATTCCCCTCCCCGAGCAGAGAAAACTCTCCCCCCTGGCTTTGAAACTCGAAGAGCAGATTCTGAAGATCAACGAGTCCGCCTTGGCCTTCTACAAAAAGAACCTTTACAACACTCAGGAAGGCAAGGCTGCCCTGGAATATCTCGACAAACGCGACATCCCGGACAAGATCATCCAGGATTTCAAGATCGGCTATGCCCTGAACACCTGGGACTCCCTCGCTAACTACTTCAAAAATAAGGGAGTTACAACCGGCCTTCTGGAGAAAGCGGGCCTCGTCCTCCCCGGCCGGAAGCCGGGCGAATTCTATGACCGCTTCCGGGGACGACTCATTTTCCCCATATTCAGCATCACCGGCAAAGTCGTCGGCTTCGGCGGCCGGACGCTTTTCAACCAGGAGCCCAAATATCTGAATTCGCCCGACACGCCGCTCTACTCCAAAGGACAGATGCTCTATGGCCTGAATTCGAGCAAGGATGCCATCCGGAACGCCGGCGAGGTCATCCTGGTCGAGGGCTACACCGATTTTCTCGCCCTCTACCAGGCCGGCCTGACCAACATCGTCGCTTCTTTGGGAACGGCCCTCACGCCCAATCAGGTCAGCCTGGCTCTCCGTTTCGCTCCGAAAATCCTCATCAATTACGACGGCGACACCGCCGGCCGGACCGCCTCCTTTCGCGCCGTCCCGATCTGCCTGGAAAAAGGCATGGAAACATATGTTCTCATCCTGCCCAAAGACCTCGACCCTGATGGATTCATCAAAAAGCACGGCAAGGACGAATACGTCAAGCTCATGAAAGCCGCCGTCCCCGGCCTGAGATTCATCATCGACTTCACGGTGGAAGGCAAGAGGATGAACGTCCCGGAGGTCAAGACCAAGGTCCTGCGCAGCATCCTGGCCATCATCGACAATATCCCGGACTCCATCGTCAGGAGCGAATATATGAAACAGGCCGCCGAATATCTCGCCGTCGAGGAGTCCGTCCTCCGCAGCCTCTTGCGTGAGAAACCACCCGAAAAGCCGGAGGAGGTCAAGGATTCCTTCCTGCTGGCCGAGAAACGCCTTCTCCAGATTCTGATCGAGAACAAAGAGATCAGCTCCCACGTCTTTTCCGAGATCCGGGACGATGATTTTAAGGGCTTGAAAAGCGAGCCGATTTTTAGGATAATAATTGATTGGTTCAGGAAGGATAAAGACTTTATTCTCCACGATTTACAGAAAGAGATCGGGCCCTCTCTCGCCGAGCCCCTCTCCCTGGCCTTAATGGAGAAAGGAAATCCCCCGACCATGGAGGAGGCCTTCGACTGCCTCTGCGCTCTGCAGGTGTCCTACAAGGAGAACGAGTTGAAAAAAATCCAGGTCGAGATCGCGCGCCTGGAGAAGAAGGGTGAGAAAGAAAAAGTCCAGTCGCTTCTGTCTCAAAAGCAGGACCTGACAAAACAGATCCTGGCCCTGAAATGACGGGGTGACGTAACGGAATGACGGCAAAGAATGTCTATAGTCTATAGAGGGAAAATTCATTTTTTAGGAGCTCATGGTGTCTGCTGAGACTAAATATCAAAAGGGCGAAATCTCGCAACTCATTTCCAAGGGAAGAAAGCAGGGGTATCTTCTCTTCGAAGAGATCGACAAGACCTTTCAGGACGACCTGGACGCCGAGGAAAGCTTCGACGATTTCCTCAGCTCGATCGACGATTACGGGATCAAGATCCTCGATACCAAGCAGAAGGTAATCATCCCGAAAAGGCGGAAAAGCGAGATCATGACGCTCCAGGGCTTGGAGCGGACGACCGACCCGGTTAAGCTGTATCTGCGCGAGATGGGCACTATCTCCCTCCTGACGCGGGAGGGCGAGATCGCCATCGCCAGGGAGATCGAACGGGGCGAGAAATCGATCATCAAGGCCCTCTCAAAAACGCGGCTCGTGCTGAACGAAGTCCTGGGCCTCGAAGAGAAGATCAAGACCGACCCGCTAATCATCCAGGAAGTGTTCGACGTCAGCGAGGACGATATCGCCGAAGGAAAGCTCGAGGAAAAAAAGAAAGAGATCCTGGCCAAGATCAAGAAGATCAAGGACTTGAGCCGCAAACTGGACAAGATTCCCCTGGCCAAGAAGTACGTCCTCTCGCGGAGCCGCGTCATCGTCCAGATGAGCAGCCTCATCCGGGACCTCAACCTGCGCTCGACCGAGCGGGAAAAGATCATCGACACCCTCAGGGACAGGCTGCGCGTCATCAACGAGCTCGAAGAGAAAAAAGAAGAAATCGAGCTCATCCTGGCCAAGACCCGCAAGAAGAAGGAAAATGAGGAATTCCAGCTCAAGCTCAAAGAAGCCCAAAAAAACCTCCGGGCCTTCCAGAAGGAGATCGGCCTGGACGCTCAGAACCTGCGCAAGACCATCCGCACGATCACGACCGGGAAAAAGATCAGCGACCAGGCGAAAAAAGAGCTGGTTGCGGCGAACCTGCGGCTCGTCGTTTCGATCGCCAAGAAATACAGCAACCGCGGCCTTCAGTTCCTCGACCTCATCCAGGAAGGCAATATGGGCTTGATGAAGGCCGTTGACAAGTTCGAATACCGGAGAGGATACAAATTTTCGACGTACGCGACCTGGTGGATCCGGCAGGCCATCACCCGGGCCATCGCCGATCAGGCGCGCACCATCCGCATCCCGGTCCACATGATCGAGACCATCAACAAGCTCGTCCGGGTCAGCCGGAGCCTCGTCCAGGAGGTCGGCCGCGAGCCGAGCAGCGAAGAGATCGCAAAAAAAATGGACATGCCGGTGAGCAAGGTCCGCAAGATCATTAAGATCGCCCAGGAGCCGATCTCCCTGGAAACGCCGATCGGCGAAGAAGAGGACAGCCATCTGGGCGATTTCATCGAAGACAAAGTGATGCCTTCCCCGCCCGACACGGTCATCCACATCAACCTTCGGGAACAGATCGAAGAGGCGCTCAAATCCCTGACCGAGAGAGAGGCCAAGGTCCTCAAGATGCGGTTCGGGCTGGGCGACGGCAACGAGCATACCCTGGAAGAAGTCGGACAGCAGTTCAAGGTCACGCGTGAACGAATCCGGCAGATCGAGGCCAAAGCTCTCCGCAAGCTCAAACATCCCAGCCGGAGCAAAAAGCTCAAGTCGTTCACCGACGGCTACTGGAGCTGATCCCCGATAAGATTGCTGCGGCCGGCAGCTCCGGCCTCGCAAGGACAACGGCCGATCCATAAGATACGCAGGTCCGGCTCCAATGAATCCCCCTCCAAATTGACTCTCTTAGAGATATCTGATATAAAGACGGCAAGGGCCTATAGCTCAGCGGTAGAGCTCCCGGCTCATAACCGGTTGGTCCCAGGTTCGAATCCTGGTAGGCCCATTTGAACCAGAGGAAATGATGTGGAAATCGCATTCGACAGTTTGATCCGGTTGCAACATGTTGATAAAGAAATAAATACGATTTCCTTTTTTCTCGACTCCATCCCCGCCAAGATCGAGGCCATTGATCAGCAGGTCAAGGCCGCGGACGCCTCCGTCATCCGCGCCAAGGAGATGCTCAGCGCAAACCAGAAAAA
>JALHTW010000139.1 GCA_022866045.1 Candidatus Aminicenantota bacterium
AGGTCCAGTCTGCTGAGGCCCGGGCGTAGGCCAGATATTGGGCGTGGCTGCCAGGCTCCAGCCCAAAAGCCGGACTTGAAATGAATAGGGCCAAAAGCCCGCATGTCAAAAGGCAGAATACAGGAATAATTTGTTTTTTCGTCATGGGAGAATTCCCTCCTGGGAGATGAGAAAAATGCACAGTCCTATCATATGAAAATGGGGGGGGTGTTGCAACCGGGGACAATTCGGTGACCTACACCGAATGATGTTCAGAGATATGAGCCCGTTTCTTTTTTAGTCCGCGTCTTTTTTGCTGATGTCGAACACATATCCGCCTTCGATGGCATTTATGTTTCTATCGGAGAGTCCATTTAAAAATAAAGCGGGCCTTCGCTGTTATTCCCAAACTATCCTGAAAACCTTAAAAACATTGAAGCCACCTTCACTTTCCTGGAAACAATAAAGACGGTTCCTCCTCATCTTTGCGCAAGCGGAAACGTCCCCGCTGTTCAGGATATTGAGTGTTTTCCTCCTGATGAATACGCCTCCGGCATCGAAAATGTCATACCAATATTCGCCAGGATTGCTTCCCTTCTCGAAGGTCTTCGCAAAGATGCGTCCGTTTTCATCTAGAAAAAAATCTGACAGGGGAAGCCAATACTTAGGAAACCATACTTTCTCTCCCATCCGCTCATATCTTTTTGTCCTCTCCGCGATGACTTCGCGCGAGACCTCCACCGGTTCGAATTCCTTCCTGATTTTTTGGACAAGGCGGCCTTCCCAATTGTATTTCAGTATTTCGTATCCCCTTTCCTCGCTCATGATATAGACATTCCCCTTCCCGATCTTAATCTTGAAAAACGGGCGAGAGATGACCCCTCTCGTTCCCTGGGTATTGAAATTATAGACATCCTGGGTGTCCAATAGCTCGATTTCCTTGAATTCTGGATCATAAAGGCTGAAAGCCCACGAATACATTGACTTAGGCAGACGTGCCGGATGCTTGTTCCAGAGGCCGAAATAATTTCCGTTTTCGAGGGGATAGATGAGGCCTACGGCCATCGGATATCGCGTCTCTTTGACCAAGCCCCCATCCTTAGTGAAGACCAGGATCTTCCTGGTTCCATTGTCCGAGATGATGAGGTTGTCCCGGCTGTCGATTCCCGTCAAGACGATATACTGAATCTCGCCCGGCCCTTGCCCTTTGAGCCCGAAGGATTTCACATACCGGCCTTGAGGATCAAATTTAAAGATCAGGTTTCCTTCCTTGTTAGTATAAAAAAAATAAATGCTCCCATCCGAGTCGACTTCGAAGCTCGTAGCGTTGGCGATCCCCAACTCTCCGATTACTGGGCTGCCAAAGTTGATGGTCAGTTCTTCATCGAGTCTGAAATCGGTCGGCTCACTTTTGACGGGATATGGAAAGAGATGGTTTTTGATGATTTCGATACCATTCTCGGAGGCCCTGTCGATCTTCGGTTCCGCCAATCTTTCCTTCCGGCAGGAAAACGGGAGCACCACTAACAGGAAGATCGAGATGAAACACAATAAGCCAACCTTAGTCCATATTATTCTCATTCCATCCCCTTTATAATCACTTAAATTCCAGGCTTGTTTGAAATTGCTTTGATTCGCTCGAAATGATGTTCTGCATCGCACTCCCTGCTTCCCCCTGACTTTTCATATCGTATTATAGAGAGTACTGCTCACACAATCTCTTGATGCTTTATCCATGCATCTGCTAAATGGGTCCAGTTGGCTTCCCAGTGGGCATCGCCGTAATCGGGAACGATCCCCGCGGGGCAGATGAGATTCAAAAAATACTGCGCGTAATAATACATTTCGGGCGTTTTGAACAGTTCGTCCATTTTTTGAAGCGCTTCG
>JALHTW010000140.1 GCA_022866045.1 Candidatus Aminicenantota bacterium
CAGATCCTCTATAATAAAAAGGAACCCCGTAAAGCCCTTGTCGATTTGATGTCCAGGGCGCTCAAAGGCGAATAACAAAAGAGAGGTCATCTATGAAAAAGAATTTGGCAATTATTCTTTTAATGGTTTTTTTCTTATCCGAATGCGCCTCCCCCCAAAAAAAGCTGGCTGCGCAGCAAGAAAAAGACCCGAAATATCAGTATGAAAAAGCATCTTACTGCGTGAATATTGGGCTTTTTGATGAAGCGATTAAATACATCGATAAGACGATCTTGTTGGATCCAAATTACTATCTCGCCTGGTACCTTCTGGGCATTACCCAGTCAAGAAAAGGGAACCTCAATGAGGCTGAAATAGCTTATAAAAAATGCACGGATGTTAATCCAAATTTTTCTGAGTCTTATTATGGTTTGGGAATTCTTTATGAAGAGCAAGGCAATTTAGATAAAGCCATCGTTGAATATCATAAGGCTTTTTCACTTGACCAAAATTCCGGCGCGAGCTACCAACTTGGGGTCATTTATTTTCGCCAGAACAAATATGATCTAGCCTTAGGGTATGTTGAAAAATCTTTAAAAAAATATAATCGTTCTTTATATGCCCTGAACTTACAAGGCCTGATTCTGGATAGTTTAGGCCGACCTTCGGAAGCCATTGAATCCTATAAAAAAGCTTCAGATATTGCCCCAGATGAAACGAATATCAGATTCAATCTTGCCTATTCCTATTACCATATAAACGAATTTAGCAAGTCAAAAGAAATATTGGAAAAGCTTTTAAAAGAAGTGAAAGATCCGAAAGCCATGGATCAAATAAATGCGCTCTTAAAATTGATCCGTGAAAGGGACGCCGCGGCTTAAGTCCCTTCTTCCCAATCCGCCAGGTACTTTTTCTGTTCGGCGGTCAGCGCATCGATCTTGATCCCCATCGTCTTGAGCTTCATCCGAGCGATCTCTTCATCGATCTCTTTAGGCACGGGATAGACAGCGTTCTCGAGTGTTTTCGACACTCTCACCAGATGCGCGACGCTCAAGGCCTGGTTGGCAAAGCTCATATCCATGACCATGGCCGGGTGGCCTTCGGCGGCCGCGAGATTGATAAGGCGGCCTTCGCCCAGGAGGTGGATCTTCCGGCCGTCGGCGAGGGTGAACTCATCGACGAACTCCCGGATCCTCTTTTTCTGTTTGGAGAGCTTCATCAGGGCCGGGATGTCGATCTCGACGTTGAAATGGCCCGCGTTGGCGAGGATGGCGCCGTCCTTCATCTTCAGGAAATGCTGACGGCCGATCACGTTCTTGTTGCCTGTGACCGTGACGAAGACATCGCCGATCTTGGCCGCTTCGCTCATCGGCAGGACGTCGTAGCCGTCCATGACCGCTTCGATCGCCTTCAATGGATCGATTTCGGTGATGGTGACCCTGGCGCCGGCGCCCTGGGCCCGCCTGGCCAGCCCCCGGCCGCACCAGCCGTATCCGGCGATGACGAAATTCAATCCGGCGATCAAGACGTTTGTGGACCTGAGGATGCCGTCGATTGCGCTCTGCCCCGTGCCGTAGCGATTATCGAAGAAATGCTTGGTCTGGGCGTCGTTGACGGCGATGATGGGATAGCGGAGGACATTGTGTTTGGCCATGGCTTTAAGCCGGATGACACCCGTCGTCGTTTCTTCCGTGCCGCCGATGATGTCCTTCAAGAGCATCTGTCTTTTTGTGTGGATGGTATTCACGAGGTCCGCTCCGTCATCCATGGTGATATGCGGCTTGTGGTCCAAGGCGCTGTGGATATGCTTGTAGTAAGTCGCGTTGTCTTCCCCCTTGATCGAAAAAACCGGGATATCATAGAATCTGACGAGCGCCGCGGCCAAGTCGTCCTGGGTGCTGAGCGGGTTGGAAGCCGTCAGCCGGACATCGGCGCCGCCAAGTTTCAGGGCTTCCATCAGGTTCCCCGTTTCGGTCGTGACGTGGAGGCAGGCCGAAATCCGGATGTTCCGGAGGGGCTTTTTCTTCGCGAACTTCTCCTTGATGGAATTGAGAACGGGCATGAATTGCCTTGACCATTCCATGCGGAGCTTTCCCCTCTCCGCGAGCTTCATATCCTTGACGTCATGTTCAACCATCGTCTCTCCTTATTTGATGTCCGGCCGAAGATCAACCTTCGAGCTTTAAAAGTGTCCCCTAAAATAGCACAATCCACGGGTCTTTTCAAACAGGCCGAGCAGGCGATTCTTTTTCCGGGGTGCCGGAAGATCAAGCAGGGGTGGCGCGGCGAAGGGGCTCCCCG
>JALHTW010000141.1 GCA_022866045.1 Candidatus Aminicenantota bacterium
ACCTCGCGGCCCGATATTGTGGAAGAGCGGCGTGAGCATGACCAGGATGTTGAGCTTGGTCCTGTCCTTGACGGGCGGCAGGTTCCAGATCGTGGCCAGGTCGGCGCAGGCGTCGTTATGATAGTCGGACGGCTTGGGAACAAACTGGATGTAATTCTTGATGCAGCTTCCCATGCCTGCCCAGTAATGGACCCGGGCCGGCCGGACATTGATCAGGACCGTCGCGCTTTGAAAGATCGGGTTCTCCAAGACGCCGCGGTCAGCGATCGCGATCCTCTCGACAGGTACGCCGGCGTCCATGACGCGCCGTTGGATGGCCTGCTCGACCTCTTTTCCCGTCGGAAGGTAATTCCAGGCATTCGTCTTGATCCCGATGGTATCCGTGGGCTTAACGATCTTTTTCCAGGCCGTAACGGGATTCTTCTCGCCGAAGAGCGCGCCTACGGCGTCATCAAGCATTTTCTGGATCGCCTCGGCGTTGAACTTTCTGTCCGCGGCCACGGCGTTCTCGTCCCGGACAAGGACGACGCGGGATGCCTGGGCGATGGATTTGAGAGGCGCGATGCCTCCGCTCGTCTCGGTTTTCGGGCGCGCCCCGACGGCGGCTCCCGCCCCCGTCGGGCAGAAGCCGATCGCTCCGGCAATGGGAGTCACGGCGGCCGCTTTCAAGAAATCGCGGCGGGTGATGATTCTTTTGGCCATATCTTTGTCCTCCTTACCTTTTATTCCCCCTATTTGTTATTTTATTTTATTCTCAACTTTCGCCAAAATGTCTTTCCCGCTTTCGGCCGTCAACGCACCGAAAACGATCGCGATCAAATCCTTCCGGACCATCGCCACCGTCCATTTCTTGTCTTCCGTCTGCACAATTCCAGACTCTTTGGCCTCGGGCATATAAACCCTCATAAAGCTCTTATACGCTTCTTCTGCCTTTTTCGGCCCCGGATATTTGATCAAAAGCAGGACGCCTTTCTCGCTTTTTGTTCCTGGTTTCGAGAGCACCCCCTCCGTCGATTGATCGAGATTCAGGATATTTTCCTGGCTGACGAAGAAATGGCGGTTCAGGATGATATAATTGTGAAAATAGCGGACGGCCTTTTCAGCGGCGAATTCCGCGGGCAAAAGACCTAAAAGCGGCGGCTTTGCGCCAGTCTGTTCGATCGCCGGCGCAATGGACCGGCCCAGAGCAAAAAGGGCCTCCTTGGTTTCGGCCGTCTCGCCTTCGGCATAGATTGAGACGAAATAGCGGCCTTTCCAGAATGAAAGCAGGCCGCCGTCATAGGTCCCGCCCTGCCCGATGCCGGGATCCTCTCCCTCAAGGTCATGGGTGAAGACGCCGAAGGCGTCCTCCGGCGACCCCATGTCGAAGAGATCGACGACGATGTCGGGCTTCCCGGTCTTCTTAAAACGGCGGGAAAGCAATTGCCGGAAATTGTAGGCCCGGTAGATTTCGCCGGCGCCGTCGATATAGTCGAAAATGGTCTGCGGGTCGTAGATCTCGTCTTTGGCTTCGGCCTTCCATCCCAGAGCTTCCTTGGGGATCAAGGATTTCAGCCTGAGAGTGGAGGTGTCTTGGGGTGCGCTCATGACGGCATACCTTCCCGCGAGAACGATCAAAAGACAAAAAAGGCCGGCCCGGCCAACCCTTGTCATCACCCGGATTTTATCAAAACTTGACTTCGAGGGACAAGAACTATCTTCACTCTCACGGCCGCTCGAAAGTGAGGGCCGGCAATTTTTATGAAGGCTCGCCATCATCTTTTCCCAAGGCGGGAATGAATATATTTGCGCAGGAACTTGACCGCGTCGTCCGAGCGGCGGAACACGGGAAGGCCGGCCTCTTCCATCTGGGCGACCATGGGATCATAGGGGGCCCCGGCGTCGACGTTGACCACGACCGGCTTGTCGGTCTCGCAGAAAAGATCGATGAGCCTCGACGGCGTGCTGGCTGGATCGAGGATGCTCTCCGTATAGCCTTGGCCCGGGGCCAGGGTCTGCATCGCCGGCGTCATCGGGACGGGCGAGACGACGGCGCCGTCGACGGCCGGGTCTTCGAGAATCGCCCGCGCGCATTCGTAAAAGACCGCGTCGTCCGCGACCGGCGTCACGTCGAGCGGATTCTTGATGTCCTGAAGCTTGTCGATGCCGAGCGGCGCCAGGATGCCGGCCAGTCGTTTCTTAGTCTTTTCGGAAAATGCAGCCAGCTCGAGCTTCTCTCTGTTCTTGAGGCTGTCCGACATGATCACGCTTTCGAACCCGGCGTTGCTGAGCAGCCCGACCCGGTTGCCGCGGACGGCTTTTCCGGCCAGGTCGCTCAGGCCCTTGATATAATTTTCAAACTCGAAAAGGCTGTCCGCGACGATGGCCCCCGCCTCCTCGAGAACGGCCTTGCAGACGTTGTAATCGCCGGCCACGGAGGCCGTGTGGCTCGAGGTCGCCAGCCGTCCTTCGGGCGT
>JALHTW010000142.1 GCA_022866045.1 Candidatus Aminicenantota bacterium
GGCCGCCCGCAGCCCCCGGGCCCCGGGGAACCAGTCCCGTCGGTTCCCCCCGTCGGAAAAGCCGACGGGGCCCCCCTCCGCTACGGGGACTTGAGGGCGGCCTAAGCGCCGCTCATACATTGTCACTTTATTTATTGCGTTTGTATTAGTATCGTCCGAATAGCGGCTAGCGCTTATAGGGGCGCGCAGAGGACCAAAGCGCATGGAACCTCGATAGAGTGAGGGGCGGGGACAGTTGCGCTCGTCGGCGACCGGACCCGCGGCGTTTTTCACGATTCAAGGTGAGAGAAGACTTTTAATCGCCATATTGAACCCCCCAGTCAATTAGAGGGGATTAGAAATAAAGATTGAAAAAAGACTTTGAATTGGTGATATTAATCCCTCTGCCCCCCTAGTCAATGGGGGGGGTGGGAGATTAAAAGGCATGGAGGCATGAATGAACATCCTTGTTTTTGTTAAGCGTGTGCCGGATACGGAATCGAAGATCCGCATCCATCACGAAACGAATACGGTCATCGAAGAAGGGCTGAATTTCATCATCAGCTCGAACGATGAATACGCCGTCGAGGAGGCTCTTCGCCTCAGAGAAGCCAAGGGCGGCCAGGTCACGGTCATCTCGGTCGGGGCCGAAGAATCCACGACCATTCTCAGAAAATGCCTGGCCATGGGCGCGGACGAGGCCGTCCTGATCAAAGACGACCTCAAGGAAACCTACGATGGCCTGCGGATAGCTAAGATGATCACCAGAGCTGTCGAGAAAAAATTCCCCCATTTTGACTTGCTCCTCTTTGGAAAGCAATCGGTCGGAGCGGACAACGCTCAGGTGCCATCCATGGTCGCGGAGATGCTCGGCCTTCCCCAGGCCAATGTTGTGACCAAGCTCGAGATCAATGGGACACAGGGAACCGCCCTCCGGGAGATCGAAGGGGCGGAGGAGAAAGTCATCTTCAGCCTGCCGGCCGTCGTATCGGCCCAAAAAGGATTGAACGAGCCGCGCTACGAAACGCTTAAGGGCATCATGGCGGCCAAGAAAAAGATCATCCCGGTCATGACGCTCGAAGAGCTCGGCCTGAGAAAAGAAGACGTGGCGCCCCAGGTCGATATCACCAAGATGGAAATGCCTCCGGCACGGCAAGCTGGAAAGATCATCCCGGGCCCACCCGAAGAAGCGGCCAAAAAGCTGGCCGAACTGCTTCGCCGCGAAGCAAAGGTGATCTAAGGAGACGAACATGTTCTTAGTTTTCATCGAAACACGCGAAGGCAAGGTTAAAAAGAGTTCGTTGGAAGCGCTCAGCGAAACGAAGCGGCGGGCGGGTGAGCTTGGTTCGGACGTCGGCGCGGCGCTCGTCGGAACCGGCCTGGAATGTCTAAATCCGGAGATTTTCTCGTTCGGCGCTTCCCAGATTTTCTTGTTGGAAAATGAACAATTGGCCCCTTATTCATCGCAGGGCTATGCCACGGCGCTCCATGAGCTGGTCAAAGAGGTGAATCCCAAGGCGATCTTCTTCGCCGCCACGGCCATGGGCCGGGACCTCGCGCCGCGGCTCGCGGCCAAGCTCGGTGTCGCCCTGGCTTCGGACTGCACGAAGGTCGCGGTCAAGGATGGGAAGCTCGAATTCACGCGGCCGGTGTATGCCGGAAAGGCGTTCCTAACGCTCACCCTGAAATCCATGCCTCAGATTGCGACATTGAGACCGAACGTCTTTCCCCTGGTTGAACCCCAAAATGCGGTCGGAGAAGTCAGGAAAAAAGAGGTGACCATTCCCCCAGGCGCGATCAAAGGACAGGTCGCCGAGCTTTTAAAGGAAAAAGGCGAGGAGATCGACGTCACGGAGGCCGACATCATCGTCAGCGGCGGACGCGGCATGAAAGGCCCGGAGAATTTTGCCCTTCTCAAGGAGCTCGCGGCGCTCATCCCGCGTTCGGCTGTGGGAGCTTCGCGCTCGGCGGTCGATTCCGGCTGGATCGGCCACCAGCACCAGGTCGGACAGACGGGGAAAACCGTATCGCCCAATTTGTACATGGCCTTCGGCATTTCCGGCGCCATCCAGCACCTGGCCGGCATGTCGTCATCTAAACACATCGTTGCGGTGAACAAAGATCCCGAAGCCCCGATCTTCAAGGTCGCGGACTACGGCATCGTGGGGGATCTCTTCCAGGTGATCCCCGCCCTGAAAGCCGAGTTGAAGAAATTATTTGAATAGGGGGACACAGTATTGTGTCCCCCTTGATCATTATTTTTTTTCCGGTTGGTCCGGGGCGATTGGCAGCAGAAGCTGGTTCTTCTCCGAGCGCTGTTCGCCGACGCTCGTCACGTAGACCGCCGGCTCATCCATGACCGGGCACTTGTTCTCGCAGATCCCGCACCCGATGCAAAGGCTCAAATCGAGGACCGGCGCCTTCTGCGTCGCCACCGACCCGTCGGCGAGTTTCGTCTCGGCCATCACGAACTTGATGGCCTTGGGCGACGTCGGGCAGTGCTCCTCGCAGACGATGCAGGGCCTGCCCAGGAAATACGGGATACAGCGGTTCTTGTTGATCCAGGCCGTGCCGATCCTGACGGTGAGCTTCTCCGGTACCGTGAGTTCCCTGATCGCGCCGGTCGGGCAGACCTGTGAGCACAGCGAGCAGTAATACTCGCAATAACCGATCTTCGGCACGAGTACCGGCGTCCACAAGCCCTCTGGTCCGGCTTCGGTCGTGGCCGGTTGGAGGCCGTTCGTCGGGCAGGCCTTCATGCACTCACCGCACTTGACGCATTTCTTGAGAAATTGAGGCTCGGGCAGCGCTCCCGGCGGCCGGATGAGCTTTTCGTGGGCCCGCTTCCCGGCTTGCGAGATCCGGAAAAAGGGAACGGAGAAAAACGCCAAGAACGATGCCAGGAGGATCTTTCTTCTCGACAAATCCACGGCCGGGACCTTCTCTGGCGCGCCTTTGACCGGGAAGGTGATGGCCGCGGTCGGGCAGATCGCGGCGCATGTCTCGCAATAGACGCACTCCGAGCTTTTCCAGGCGTTGTCCGGCCAGGGGTTCGCCTGCGTTTCGCAGTGGAGGGTGCAGAGGTTGCACTTGATGCACTTTTCCTCGTCCACCTTCAGCTTGAAGAAATTCCAGCGGCTCACGAGCCCGAGAAACGCTCCCAGCGGGCAGATATACCGGCACCAGAAACGCTCCCGGAACATATTGAGAAGAGCGAGCCCCAAGAAAATCAGTCCGATGAAAAATCCTTGCCTGAACGTCGAATTGATCGTCAGCGTTTCGAAGAATTGAGTGAGCCTATCGCCGAGCCCGGTCAAGTGAAGGTTGTAGGTGAGCCCGATGAGCATCGAAAAGCCCTGCCCGAAAGCGGGCAGCACGCCCGTGACCGACGTCCGATATAGAAAAGACAGCGGGTCGAAGAACCCTACCAGATCGAGGGTAAAGATCGCGCTGATCAAAATAAAAATGAGGATAAGGTATTTCCAGGCTAAGCCTCCCGTTACGACCTTCTTTGGTCGGAGGAGCTTCGCCTTCTTGAACAGCCACGAAAAAAACTGGTGGACGGCGCCGAGGGGGCAAACCCAGCCGCAGACGACGCGGCCCAGGAAAAACGTCACGACAACCGTGATCGCCGCCAGGGCAAACGCGGCGAAGGCCGTCCTTGAGGCGATGAACGTGGCGATGGCGAGCAGCGGGTCGAAATGGAAAAAGACCTCGACGTCGCCGATATAATCCTTACCGCTGAAATGCGTCCCGAACAGAAGATAAATGAACAGCCCGATAAAGAAAATCTGGATTGCGATCCGGACGAGCTGGAGCGTCCTGTGTTTCTTAGATCGTTCTTTTTTCAATGCGCAGCTTCTCCAGGTTGATCTCGCCGAAGCCTTTCTGGCTGGCGAGCTTGAGGAAGAGCAGCTCCGCGGGCGGGATATTGAAGAACGTGGCGCCCAGGGCATCGACGGCGACATAATCTGCTCCCGCCACGACCGTCTTCATGAGCTTTGTGTCGCTCGGCCGTCCGCCCTGCGGGCCGTTCCTGACGAGAATTCTATAAGCGTCGAGCACGGTCAGGACCGGCTTGAAGAACGCCGCGAGGTCCACCTCCGCCTGGTCGAGCTTCTGGTGGAGCTGGTTGCGAGGATCGCCGATCGCCCCGAGCCAGTTCTTCATGCCCAGCGTCACGCGGCAGAGGCTGTGGTGCTTGGCGATGGGAACGTTGATAATCTTGTCCGCTTCGACGAACTCCTGGATGACGTCCCATTCCTTGAGCCACTCGCCCTTGATCGCCATCTTTTTGACGCGGCGCGGGTTGATGAACGGCACGTCCGCTCCCGCCTCTTTGGCCGCGGCCTGGATGCCCGACCGAGCATAGCAGCGTTGCGCCTGGTTGGTCGTGTTGTCCATGACGACGACTTTCTTCGCCCCGGCGTTGAGGCTCATCTCGACGAGCGCCTTCACGATTTCGGGATTCGTGCAGGCGGCCATTTCCGGCGTCCGGTCCCAGCCGATGTTGGGTTTGATCATGACCACGTCGCCCTTCGCCACGAACTTGTTCATTCCGCCAAGCGCGGCGATGGCTTCCCTGGTGATCTTGGCCGGCGAATCTCCTTGAATAAAGGCCAGGTCCGGCAATCCGGCCGCCTTCGGTGCCTGGGCCATGAGTTTTGGCCCGAGCCCAGCGATCAGGCTTCCGAGAGCCATATCTTTTATAAAATCTCTTCGGTCCATTCCTTCATCCTTTTCCGAGCGATCGCATATAGGCCAGAATGCCTTCATAAATTCCTCGGGCGGCGTGCTGGCGGTAGACCTCGCTTTTCAGCCTCTGCGCTTCCTTGGCGTTGGAAAGGTGCGAGACTTCCACCAGGACCGAGGGCATCTCGCAGCCGATGAGGGTCCAGAACGGCCCTCCTCTCGTGCCCAGGTTTTTGATGTCCGAGTACTGTTGGGAGAGGTATTTTACCAGATTCTGCTGGATTTGTTCAGCCGCTTCCTTCGACTCGATGATCTTGCTATTCTGGACGATCTTCCGGATGATCTTGTCCATCTCGCTGATGGTCTTGGTCGTCGTGGCGTTCTCCCGGGCAGCGGTCTCGTTGACGCTCGGGTCGGAGCTGAAATTGAGGTAGAAGCTTTCGATCCCGCGGCGGCGCTTGTCCGGGAAGGCATTGATGTGGACCGAAATGAAGAGGTCGGCCTTCTTCTGGCTGGCGACCACGGTCCTGTTCTCGAGCGGGACATAGATGTCGGTCTCCCGGGTCAGGATCACGTTGAGCTTGGTCTTGGCCTTGAGAAGCTCTTTGAGGCGAAGCGAGATGTCCAGAGTCAGATCCTTTTCCTTGAGTCCGGACGCGTCGAGGCAGCCCGGGTCGCGTCCGCCGTGGCCCGGGTCGATGACGACCGTCTTGATGCCGAGCCCGAGCAGGCGGGCCATGCTGTAGCCGGACTTGGCCGGCTGCGGCGGTTGGGGATTTTTCGCTCCGGCCGGACCCGGGCTGGCGGCCGGAGGCTGACCCTTCTCTTGCGGGTAGATGTCAATGACGATCCGGAACGGGTCGAAGACGTGATAAACTTGGTAGCGCCGGACGCGGGAGAAATCCACTCGGGCGGTCATGCGGACGGTGTTCGGCGATTTCTGGACGATGCGGATGAGGTTGATGTAGTCGCAATCGGACGGGATCGCTTCTTCGTGGACGATCGGATTCAGCCGCGCCTGGAAGATATCGACATAGATCTCGCCGGGGTCGCGGCTCTCCATGGGCGCATATTCCCGGAGCGTGCCGACGTCGACGACGATCCGGGTGAAGTTGGGGTGGGTGAAGTGGCGGAGGTTATAGACCTCGGCGAGAGAGGGTTGATCGGCCGGGAGAAGACCGAAGCTAAATAAGAAAATCCCGAAGAGAGGAAGGCGGCCGATGGCGGTTCTTGTCACGGCGAGGCGCTTTGGGCTGTGGCCTTTTCCACCAGGGCTTCTTATCGCTTGTTCTCGACGCAATTCCTCTTAATTATATAAAACCTATAAAATAAATCAAAGATAGACCTCAAGCGCCGAACTTTTTGAGTTTGCCGGCGTGGGCGAGCATGAGCGGCATGGCGAAGATCGACCGGAACCGGCCGAGCAGGCCCTGGACGCACTCGCGTTCGGTGAAGACGCCGATCTCGTCCGGGAGCGCTGTCGGCGAGACGAGCAGGAACGGGTTGGGATGGAATGAATGGCCTTTCATGAGCGACGGCGTTGAATGGTCGGACGTGATCACAAGGACATCGGGTTTCAAGGCGTCGAGCCGGGGGATGAAGGCGTCGATCTCTTCGATGGCCCGGACCTTGGCTTCGAAATTGCCGTCCTCGCCGGCGGCGTCCGTCTTTTTAAAGTGGATATAGAAGAAGTCATGTTCTTTGTAGTGGGCTTCGAGGGTGTCGAACAGGTCTTTTGTCTCCGGCCCGACATCGTAGGTCGTCATCCCGATGAGCTTGGCCAGGCCTTTATACATCGGGTAGTTGGCGATGGTCGCGGGCTTGAGTTTGTAGAGATCCTGCATTTGCGGTATGGAGGGCGGGACCGAGAAGCCGCGCAAAAGGGCGGCGTTGGCCACGGTCTCATCCTTGAGGATCTTTACGACGTCATCCAGGAACCGGTTGATGACCTCGGCGGCCTTGGCGGCCTCTGGGGCAAGGGGCTTCGTTGGGACGGGCGGTTTGTGGTCTTTTTGGGGGTCCGCATCCGTCAGGCCGTCGGCGAGGCCGGCCGTCCGGAACCGGGCGACAAAACGGTGCTCTTTTCCCGGAAAAAGTGTCGTCTCCGGGTCCCTTTGCCCGGCGAGCGTTTTGTTCAGGATGCCGCAGAGCCGCTCGCATTCGCTCGTCGGGATCCGGCCGGCTCGGCGGTCGACGATGAGCCCGTTTTTCAGCGTGGCGAAGTTTCCGCGCGCGACAAGGTCGCCCTGCCGGACCTCGACGTCCGAGCCGAGCGCTTCGAGGATGCCGCGGCCAAGTTGATGTTTGATAGGATCGTAGCCGAAGAGTGCGAGGTGGGCCGGGCCGCTGCCTGGCGTAATGCCCATAAAGACGGGGTCGGTCAGGCCGCAGCAGCCTTTCATGGCCAGCCGGTCAAGGTTATGCGTCTGGGCCGTCTCGAGCTCGGTCTTTCCCTGGACGGGCAGCCCGCCCAGGCCGTCAATGACGAGCAGGACGATCTTCGAGTCCGTCTGGACCGATAATTCTTTGGCGAGGTCTTCCCAGTTCATAGCGGATTAACTATAGAAGAACCCGTCCTGCCTGTCAATTTAAAGGTAAGGGACCGGAGAACTTGGGTCATGCCCCCGAATTCGGCGCCCGTCTGCAAATTCAGGACCTGGAGATACAACGTAATTCATGAATAATTCAGACTAAAAAGCTTTAGGGCGCTAGGGGTACGTCCGCGAACAGGACCCCCAAAAATAACGGAGCGCTTGCGCCCTCGGCCCTTGTTAGCAATGCGCGGCTCTGATAAAATCACGGCATGAACAAAGTCCTCGTCCTCGATTTCGGGTCGCAGTACACGCAGCTCATCGCCCGAAAGATCCGCGAGCTCGGTGTTTACTCGGAGATCCGGCCCTTCAACACGCCCGTTTCTCGGCTCAAAAAAGAGCGTCCGCAAGCGCTCGTCCTTTCCGGCGGTCCGCAGAGCGTCTATGAAAAAGACGCGCCCCTTCCCTCTCAAGAAATTTTCGAATTGGGCATTCCGGTCCTCGGGATCTGCTATGGGTTGCAGCTCACGGCCCATCTTCTCGGAGGCGACGTCAAGCCCTCCTCAAAGCGCGAATACGGCTTTGCCTCGCTGAGAGTCCTTGATAGGCGGGGGCTGCTCTCGGGCGTCAAGGATCGGGGGCAGGTCTGGATGAGCCACGGCGACCGGTTGGAAAAAGTCCCGGCCGGATTCTGCATCACCGGCCGGACGGCAAACACACGGGCGGCCGTCATCGAGAACATCGACCGGCATTTTTATGGTGTCCAGTTCCACCCTGAGGTCATTCACACCAAGGAAGGGAAAAAGATCCTCGGCAATTTTCTCTTCAAGCTCGCCGGCCTCACCGCCGACTGGAGCATGAGCTCGTTCATCGAGCGCAAGGTCGAAGAGATCCGGCGCACGGTCGGAAACCGCGGAAAGGTCGTCTGCGGATTGAGCGGCGGCGTGGATTCCCTCGTCACCTCGCTTATCATCCATAAAGCCATCGGCAAACGTCTGACCTGCATCTTCGTCGATAACGGCTTGCTCCGCAAAGGCCAGTATCATGACCTCATGAATAAATTCCGGAAGAGGTTGTCGCTCAACGTGGACGGCGTGGACGCCGCGGACGAATTCGTCGCGGCGCTCCGGGGTATAATTTCGCCCGAGCGCAAAAGAAAGATCATCGGCGGGCTGTTCATTAAAATATTCGACCGTGAGTCGAGGAAGAGCGGCGGCGCGGAGTACCTGGCCCAGGGCACGATCTATCCCGACGTCATCGAAAGCAACCCGGTCAAAGGTCCGTCCTCGACGATCAAGTCGCACCATAACGTGGGCGGGCTTCCCAAGAACCTCAAGTTCAGGCTCGTCGAGCCGCTTAGGGAGCTTTTCAAGGACGAAGTGCGGGCGCTGGCCCTTGAGCTCGGCATCGACAAGGACTTCGTCTATCAGCATCCCTTTCCCGGCCCCGGCTTGGCCGTCAGGATCGTCGGCGAAGTCAATAAAGAAAGCCTCGAAATCCTCCGCGATACAGACGAGATCGTCGTCGAGGAAGTGCGCAAAGCCGGCGTTCACAATAAGTTATGGCAGGCCTTCGCAGTCCTCCTTCCGGTCAAGTCCGTGGGAGTGATGGGCGATCGGAGGACGTACCAGCGGGTTGCCGTCGTTCGCCTCGTCCAGAGCGTGGACGGCATGACAGCCAACTGGTTCCCCGCGACTCCCGCTCTCCTGGCCCGGATCTCGACCCGGATCGTCAACGAGGTCAAAGGCGTCAACCGCGTCGTGTACGACGTGACGACCAAGCCGCCGGGAACGATTGAGTGGGAGTAAGATGTCGCAGAGATTCATCCACCTCCACAACCACTCCGAGTACAGCATCCTGGACGGCGCCGTCCGCATCGCCGACTTGGCGGACGCCGCTTTTCAAAATAAAATGCCCGCTGTGGCCCTGACCGACCACGGCAACATCTTCGGCGCCGTCGGTTTTTTCAAGGCCGCTAAGGCCAAAGGAATCAAGCCCATCCTCGGCTGTGAAGTCTATGTCGCGCCCAAAAGCCGGCTCGAGAAGCAGGCTGGCGATAGAGAGCGGGTCCACTTCCATCTCGTCCTCCTCGTCAAGGATGAAAAAGGTTACCGCAACCTCTGCCGCCTGATCACGAAGGCCTATCTCGAAGGGTTCTATTACCGCCCGCGCATCGATAAAGAAATCCTGTCCCAATACAGCGAGGGATTGGTCGGGCTGTCGAGCTGCCTCAAGGGCGAAGTGTCGTTCCTTCTGGGAAAAGGTCTGGAGGATGACGCGGAAAACGCGGCCGCGGCCTATGCCGACATCTTCGGAAAAGGAAATTTCTACATCGAGCTTCAGGACCATGACCTCGAGCCCCAGAAGGAGGTCAATCCGAAGCTTGTCCGCCTGGCGCGGAAGCTCGGGCTTCCGCTCGTGGCCACGAACGACGTCCACTACCGCCACAAGGACGATTCCGAAAGCCATGACGTGCTCCTCTGCATTCAGACGAATAAGAAGCTGAGCGATCAGGATCGGATCCGCTTCAGCACGACGGAGTTTTACTTCAAGACGGGCGAGGAGATGGCGGCCCTTTTCCACGAAGTCCCCGAGGCGCTCGAAAACACGGCCCACATCGCCGCCCAGTGCAACTTCACGTTCCCGACGGGCGAATATTTCCTGCCCCAGTTCAAACCGCCCGACGGAAAACCGCTCCAGGAGTATTTCGAAGCGGTCGCTCGACAAGGCTTCCAAGAGCGAATGCAATCCTTGGCCGAGAAAAGGGAGAAAGGCCTGCTCGGCCATCCCCTCGAGGAATACGAAGAGCGGCTGGAGAGGGAGATCAAGCTCATCGAGAAAATGAAGTTCGAGGGATACTTCCTCATCGTCTGGGACCTGATCCGCGCGGCGCGTTCCAAGGAGATTCCGGTCGGGCCAGGACGAGGGTCGGCGGCGGGGAGCCTTCTCGCCTACAGCTTGGGTATCACGGACATCGACCCGATCGAATACGACCTCCTTTTCGAGCGCTTCCTGAACCCGGAGCGCATCAGCCTGCCCGATATCGACATCGATTTTTGCGGGAGGCGGCGCGAAGAGGTCATCAAGTACGTCACTGAAAAATACGGCCAGGAGAACGTCAGCCAGATCATCACCTTCGGGACGATGGCCGCTCGCGCCGCAATCAGGGACGTCGGCCGCGTCCTCGAAGTGCCTCTCCCCGAGGTTGATCGCATCGCGAAAATGATCCCGTTCCAAACTGACATCACGATCGAGAAAGCGCTCGAGTCGATCGGTCCCCTTAAAGAGCTGCGCGACAAGGACCAGAAGATCGCTCATCTCCTGACGATCGCCCAGAAAGTCGAGGGCCAGGTCCGCCACCCTTCGATCCACGCCGCGGGCATCGTCATCGCGCCCAAGCCGCTGATCGAGTTCCTGCCTTTGTATCAATCGGTCAAGGGAGAAATCACGACCCAGTTCGAGATGGAAGACGTTGAGGCCATCGGCCTGCTCAAGATGGACCTCCTGGGGCTGCGCAACCTGACTGTCATCCAGGACGCGCTTGATCTTATCAAAAAAGACTTCGGCATCGACATCGACATGAAAGACCTTCCGCCCGATGATGCGAAGACCTTCAACCTGTTCCAGGCGGGCAACACCGACGGCGTCTTCCAGTTCGAGAGCCGGGGGATGAAGGAACTGCTCCGGAGCTACAAGCCGGACGAGTTCCGCGACCTTGTCGCCTTGAACGCCCTCTACCGGCCCGGCCCGCTCAAGAGCGGCATGACGGCCGAGTTCGTCAAGCGCAAGCACCATCCCGACCAGATCATCTACGAGATCCCGGAGCTCGAGCCCATTCTTCGGGAGACGCGTGCGATCATCGTTTATCAAGAGCAGGTCATGCGGATCGCGACCGAGCTGGCGGGTTTCACTCTGGCCGAGGCTGACATGCTGCGCAAGGCCATGGGCAAGAAAGTCGGGGAGATCATGCGGGCCCAGAAGGAGAATTTCCTCAAGGGCACCCGCAAGAAGGGGATCATCAGCTTGGACAAGGCCAAGAAGCTCTTCGAAAACATCAAGAATTTTGCCGAGTACGGGTTTAACAAATCCCACAGCGCGGCGTACGCGGCCCTCGCCTACCAGACCGCCTACCTCAAGGCCCATTATCCCCACCATTTCATGGCGGCCCTGCTCACGTCCGAAGCCGAGCGGGGAGGGACGAGCCAAGTCCAGAAATACATCAACGAATGCCAGGAGATGGGAATCGCCGTTCTTCCTCCCGACATCAACGAGAGCGATTTCAATTTCACGGTGTCCAAGGACGTGGTCCGCTTCGGCCTCGCGGCCGTCAAGAACGTCGGCGAGACGGCGGCCAAGGAGCTCATCAAGATCCGTAAGGAACACGGGAAGTTCGTCTCGCCGTTTGACGTTTGCAGCCATGCCGACAGCCGCGTCATCAACCGGAAAGTGCTGGAAAGCCTGATCAAGGCTGGGGCGTTTAATTCCCTGGGCTGGCCGCGGTCCCAGTGCTTTCACCTGGTCGACAGGATGATCGAGTTTTCGCACGAAGTCCAGAAGGCAAAAACAGCCAGGCAGAACCTGCTCTTCGGCGGCGACCATGTTGAGCCCCCCGAGATCCCCGCCGAAGTCAAGAACATGTGCGAGTGGGACGAGTCGCTGATGCTTTCGTACGAGAAGGACGCCCTGGGCTTTTACATCACCGGCCATCCCCTGGCCCAGTTCAAGAATCTTCATCGGCTGATCTCGCACACGGTGAGCGAGCTCGACGACGAGAAGGATTTCAACAGCGAGGTGCGCCTGGCCGGCATCATCACGATGTTCAAGGCCCTCACGACGAAAAAGGACGAGCGCATGGCCTCCTTTTATTTAGAGGATATGAGCGGCCGCGTCGAGGTCGTTGCCTTCCCGGACGCCTTCCGGAAGAATTATGAGTTCCTCCACGAGGACCGGCTCGTCTGGCTCAAAGGGAAATTCCTGGGCGAGGGCGACAGCCGCAAGGTCCATCTGACGCACGTCATGCCCCTGACCGAGGCGTTCCAGAAACAGGCCAAGCGGATGGTCGTCCGCATTTTCGTCCCCGGGCTGGAAGAGACGCTCCTCGACGAATTGAAGGACATCCTGGACAAGAACGCTGGCGAATGCCCCGTTTATTTCGAACTCGAGACACCTCACGCTTACCGGGTGGTCATGCAGTCCGCCGAGGTCAAAGGCGTGCTCCCGTCCGACGAGCTGACGAAGACGATTGAGAGTTTGCTCGGCGAAGATTCGGTGGATATGGAGTATTAAGCTCGGGGAGGAGATTCGCTCCCGGCGGAGATCTTGACGACCGGTGCCCGTTGGAAGGGGGAAACGCGACGCGGGTTCCCCCTCCAAATTGACTTTAAATTTGTGATATGAATCCCCCTGCCCCCTTACACAATTAATTAATGGGACTTAGCCGGTCGGTCCTCTTCGTTCTTTTCCTTTTCGCCAAGCTTAACGTAGGATTGCGTATGCGTCACGGCTTGTCATTCTTTGTTAATCTGAATTATTCATGAATTACGTTATCTCTCCCGGTCGTGAATTTGCAGCCGGACGCCGAATTCGGGGACATGACCCAAATTCTCCGGAATTTGGGATCGTGTCCCCCTCGTCTTGAATTCGGCGCCATCTGCGAATCCTCTTCTCGAGGAAACGACGAAATATATGAATAATTCAGGTTAATTAGGGAAGAAAGAAATTCATTCTTGAAGAAAGCCAAATCTTAGGATACATTTAAGACGAGATTATTATTCGGAAAGACCATGGCTTATAAAGTGATCGTAGCTGACGGCTCGCCGTCCCTGCAAAAAGCGGTGGAGCTCGCTCTGCCGGCGCCGGAGTTTACGATCTTTCCTTTCAGCGACGGCCTGGAGGCCATCAACGCGATCGCAGGCCTTCGGCCCGACGCCATCCTCGCCGGCCTTTCTCTCCCGACCAAGGACGGATACGAAGTGGCCGGTTTTGCCAGGTCGCAAGAGGGCGGACGGCAGATTGCCCTGTTCTTTGTCCGCGGGGCGTTCGAGCCGTTGGATCTGCGGAAGGTATCCGAGGTCGATCACGACGGGATCATTGTCAAGCCCTTCGATGGCGAGTCGCTGGCCGACCTTGTCCGGGAAGCGATCGACAGGAAGAAGGAACTGCCCTCGCTTCCCGAGGAGCCGGTTGTGGAAGAGGTCGTCGAGCCCGAGAAGCCGCCGGAGAGCATCCCTGCAGCTGGGCCCGCCGTATTGGGATATCCGGGCGAACTCGAGGAAAAGATTCGAGCCATTGTCCGGGAGGAGATCCGCAACAACCGTGGCGAGCTGGAACAATTGGCCAGCGAGGTCGTTTCCGCCGAGTTCAAGAAGATGCTCGTTGAGGAGCTCAAGGGCATCGATACGAGAAAGATATAAGGAGGGGGTCAAAGCTTCACGTCTGACAAAAATGTCAGAGGCGGAGGTTTGGCCCCCGTTTAAAAGATGAAGTTCGAGATCCGCCGGCTCACGACGTGTTCTTCGACGAACGACGTCGCCAAAGAGCTTGTCCGGCAGGGCGCGCCCGAGGGAACGGTCGTTGTTTCCGAAGAGCAAACGGCGGGGCGGGGGACGAAAGGACGAACTTGGCATTCGGCCTGCGGAAAAGGCCTCTATGTCTCTTTGGTCCTCCGCCCGGAGACGCCGGAGATCACGCTTTTGCCTTTGGCCGCGGGCTTAGCGGTCCAAGAAGCCTTGGAGAAAACAGAGAGCCTTTCGGCGCGGCTCCGCTGGCCGAATGATATTGTGTGGGGAGGGAAGAAGCTGGGCGGGATCCTCTGCGAAAGCGGATTTTTGGGAAACCGCTCCGATTATGTTATTCTGGGCATAGGCTTGAACGTCAGCCACGAAGAAGGCGATTTTCCCGAGGACCTTCGTTCCATCGCAGTCTCGATGAGAATGGCGATCCGTGGGGAGGTTGACGTTGAATCGCTTTTACGGCATCTCCTGAGGGGCGTCGAACGCTGGTATGAGATCTTTACCCGGGGCGAATGCGGGCGCATCAAGAGTGCTTTTGAAAGACATTCGGCTTTCCGGAAGGGCGATCCGGTGATCGTGATGACGAACGACAAGCCTGTTCAAGGCGTTTATCAAGGCATTGACATCTCCGGGGGCCTGCTCATCGAGGATAACACGGGGCTTCGGCGCTTCACGAGCGCAGAGATCATGAACGTTATTTAAAAAAAGAGGAGAACGACCATGCTGCTTGCGCTTGACATCGGCAACACGACGGTCGCCATCGGCCTTTTTAAGGATAAGAAATTGGCCCATCATTGGAAGATCCGCTCGGACCGGGACAAGACTTGCGATGAGTACGGCATCGTCCTCCGGAATCTTTTTTCTTTCGCGGGCCTGGACGCCGCGGCCGTCAAGACCGTGATCATTTCGAGCGTGGTCCCTCCCCTCACGCCGATCTTTCAGACGTTGAGCCACGACCTCTTTCACGTCAAAGCGCTCGTCGTCGGACCCGGGCTGCACACCGGGATGCCGATTCTCTACGAAGCCCCGCTCGAAGTTGGAGCTGACCGCGTTGTCGCCGCCATAGCCGCCTTCGAAAAATTCGGCGGCCCATGCATTATCGTCGATTTCGGGACCGCCACCACGTTTGACGCAGTCTCGGCTAAGGGCGAATATTTGGGCGGGGCGATCGCGCCGGGCGTCCAGATCTCCGCGGAAGCCCTGTACCTCAAGACGGCCAAGCTGCCCCGCATCGAGGTCAAAAAACCGGCCAAGGCCATCGGGAAGACGACCGTGGCCAGCATGCAGTCGGGGCTCTACTTCGGCTATGTCGGCCTTGTTGACAATGTCATCAGCGAGATCCGAAAGGAGCTGGGCGAGGATGCCAGAGTCATCGCCACCGGAGGGTTTGGCGAGCAGATCGGCGCCGAGGTCAAGGCTATCTCCTCGTATGAACCTCACCTCGTCCTCGAAGGCCTCAGGTTCATTTACGAAAGGAACAGGTCATGAATCCCTCTCCCCTGATAGGAGAAGAGCGGGGTGAACTTGCATATCATTATGCGCTTCGCCCCTTCATTCCCTCCCATGGAGGGGAGCGGAAAAAAGGCAAGAATGCTGGACGATAAAGAACAGAGTCGTTATTTTCAGGGGATTGCACGGCGTTTTCTGGCGCGGCGCGGCGCCCCGTTCTTCCTCTCGGCCAAGGACCTGGACCTTGTCTCTTCCTGGGAGCAGGCCGGCATTCCTCTCCCAGTCGTCCTGGAAGGCATCGAAAAAGCTTTTGAGAACCACCGGAAAGGGCGGCGCGAGAGAGGCAAGATCTTGTCGATTTCGTTCTGCCGGGCGCAGGTAATGCGGGCCTTCGAGCAA
The DNA here is from genome assembly GCA_022866045.1 of Candidatus Aminicenantota bacterium. Lineage (GTDB taxonomy): Bacteria > Acidobacteriota > Aminicenantia > Aminicenantales > UBA4085 > JALHTW01. The sequence goes on from JALHTW010000142.1 coordinate 15,563, forward strand.
TGCCGCGACCGGAAGGTCGGGGGAACCCAGAAGACCGCGGAGCGCCGCGAAAAAAGGGTCCTTCTCCGATCGGAAATCGACCGATTTCTCAAGCGCCCTCCGCCCGGCCTTGAATTTTTAAGGGACATTTTTCTTGAAGCGCAGGAAAAACTGGGCCGCCCGGACAGTCCCGATGAGGTCCTTGAGCGGCTGGATGAGGAAACGGAAAGGCTCCTTTTGGCGAATGCCGACGCCGAAGAGCGTGCGGCCGTAGAAAAAGAGATCTTGGCTGAGCACCAGCGCCTGGGCCGGGAAGAGCTGGCTGCGGCGGTCGAGATCAAGATCGTCAAATATCTCCGGGACAAGCACCGAGTCCCCTATCTTTCTCCTTTTTATTATTAGATGATATAGACGAATGAACAAAAAGCCTAATCTTCCCTCTCCCCCTTTTGGCACAGGGGGGTATGGGGGGATTTTATTCCTTGTTTGAGGTTCGATCTCAAATGGACGAGCGCATTCTTAACCTCCTGCGGCGGAACCGGCAGGGACTGACCCTCCAGAATATCTTCAAGGAGCTGGCCGTTCCCCGCAAAGAACGGGCCAAGCTCGAGAGCCGCCTTATGAGTCTCGAGGGAAAAAAGCTTGTCCGCCGCGTCAAGAACCGCTACCTCCTCCCCCCCGCGTCCGACCTCCTCCGCGGCCGGTTCGAGACGACAGGCCGGGGATTCGGCTTCGTGATACCCGAAGATCGGGAGATGGAGGATGTCTTCGTTCCCGCCCGATTCGCCAAGGGCGCCATGGAGGGCGACATCGTCGAAATCCTCTTTAAGGAACGCGGCCAGAAGGACAAATCCGAAGGCCGGGTGGTGCGCATCCTCAAGAAGGAGAAGAAGAGCATCATCGGGCGGTACGACGAGCGGTTCGGGACACCGTTCCTCGTCCCCTTCGATACCCCTTCGCTCGAGGAGATCCCGCTTGTTTCCCGAGGGTCATTTTTCCCCTTGCCAGGGATGATCGTCGCTGCGGACCGGAGCCGTCTGACCATTACCGATGTTTTCGGGATGCCGGATGAACCGGGCGTCGACACCAAGGTCATCATCCGGAAATATGGACTGTCCGTGGAATTCCCCAACGCCGCGCTTGCCGAAGCCGAGGAGGTCGCCGGACGGCCTCTCTTTTCCGGCCAGGACGGACGCGTGGACTACCGGGGCTGGACGGCGTTCACCATCGACGGCGAGAAGGCGCAGGATTTCGACGACGCCGTGAGCATCAAGAAGATCGAGGCCGGCGGTTACCTCCTCGGCGTTCATATCGCCGACGTTTCCTCCTACGTCGAGCCGGGTTCGGCGCTCGACCGCGAGGCGGAGACCCGCGGGACGAGCGTCTATTTCCCCGACCTGACCCTGCCCATGCTGCCGGAAAGGCTTTCCAACGACGTCTGCAGTCTGCGGCCTCGCGAGGACCGGCTGACGGTTTCGGCCGTGATGGAGATCGACGCCGCGGGGAACGTCCTCCGCGCGGATTTCCACCCGTCGATCATCCGGACGACCGAACGGCTGTCGTATACGTCCGTGTTCAAGATATTCGAAGGCGACGAGGCCGAGCGCCGAAGGCTTGCGCCCCTTGTTCCCGACCTGATGATGATGCGTAAGCTGGCCCGTCTCCTCCGCGAGAAGCGGGTGGCCGAAGGGAGCCTGAATTTCGACCTCCTCGAGCCCGAGCTCGTGTACAGCGAAGGCCGGCTTCATTCCATCGCGACCTTCGCCCAGAACGAAGCGCACAAGCTCATTGAGGAATTCATGGTGGCGGCCAACGTCGCCGTCGCGTCATTTCTGGGAGGCAAAGGCATCCCATCACTCTACCGCGTCCATCCCCAGCCCGCGGTTTCGGACCTGGAAAAGCTCCGCGAAACCCTCGTCCACTTCGGGATTGTCCTTCCGAAGCCGGAAAAGATCCGGTCAGTGGACCTGGAGCGCGCTGTCCGCGAGGCCGAAGGAAAGCCCGGCGAAAAGTCCGTCAACGTCCAGGTGTTGCGGGCTCTCCGGCTGGCCGTTTATTCCGACGAGAACGTGGGGCATTACGGCCTCGCAAAGAAGGAATACACGCATTTTACATCTCCGATCCGCCGCTACCCCGACCTGATCGTCCACCGCATTTTGAAACAGGCGATCCGCGGGTTCCTCCCCGAAACGCCGTCGCTCGCCGCGATCGCGCTGCACGCCTCAGGACAGGAGCGGAAGGCCGACGGCGCCGAGCAGGACCTTGTCGAGTGGCGGATCTTTCGGTTCCTCAAGGAAAAGCTGGGAGAGGAATTCACGGGTATCGTCGTCGACATCACCAGGGCGGGGCTGGTGGTGGAGCTCGACGATTATTTCGTCAAAGGGCTCTTAGCCTATGAAGATCTGGGCGGTGACTATTTCCGGCAAAAGACGAGGGCCGTCCTCGCCGGAAAGAGAACCGGAAAAAAGTTTGAGCTGGGGCAGACTCTTCGAGTGTCATTGGCAGCCGTGGACCCCGTTTTAAAGCGGATGAGTCTCGTATTGGCCGATCCATAAATTGGCTCTCTTCCATCTTTATGAAAATCTTAATGCGCGTCTCTGCTTCGAGAAGGCTGAACCTTCCCCGGTCGCTGCGGCCGTCCCTGGATCTTCTCGCTCATTTTTGGCCGCAAATATTTATGGAAACGAGCGAGATAAGATAAAGCTCGAAAACGCGTCTTTGGAAATAATTCGGATGCCGTCTTTATAGTCTGGATTATTCATGAATTGCGTTGTATCTCCAGATCCTGAATTTGCAGACGGGCGCCGAATTCGGGGACATAACCCAAATTCTCCGGAATTTGGGATCGTGTCCCCCTCGTCTTGAATTCGGCGCCATCTGCGAATTTTCTTCTCGAGGAAACGGCGCAATTTATGAATAATTCAGGATAGAGAAAGACGGTGATGAATGTGATATTATATTTTGGACATAGGAGCATATTCCCCGGGCATTTTGGTTGAGCCAGAAAGCATGGAAAAAAAATCTGACGACGCTGCAATACTCCTAAAATTGACCTGCGAAAAAAAGCTCAAGGGCGTCCGCGAAATCGAAGCAAAGATCGTCCTGCCTTTAGATCACGACGAGATCATGGGTCTCGCCCAGAAGCTCGAGGGAGAGGGAAAGCTCCGGATCCTGTCATTCTCTCCGCTGTTCGTAGTGTCGAGGGAGAGCGTGGATTTTCTCGGTCGGAAGATCCTTCATTACCTCTCTGAATTTCATAAAAAAAATCCGAAGGAGAAGGGTGTCACGCTCGACAGGCTGAAAAAAAGATTCGACGCGCCGACGAAGGTCCTTTTCCTGGCGCTAAAGGCGCTCGTCCACGAAAAGAGGCTCAAGCAGGACGGCCGCGTTTTCTTGCTTGCGGATTTCGAGCGTCAGCTCCCGCCCCGGGAAGAGCGGCTGCTCCGGCAACTCGAGGAGATCTGTTTCGGGGGAGATCTCCACACGGTCTGCTTGAAAGACATCCAGGAGCGGTTTCACGTCATCCCCCAGAAGCTCCAGAGCATGTTGGACATTCTCATCGAGCGGAAGAAGGTCGTCCGGAGCACCGAAGACTTTTTCATCCATGCCCGCTGGCTGGACGAGATCATCGGGAAGGTCCGGGGCTTGGGAAAGAAAGAATTGACCGTGGCAGATTTCAAGGCGATGACCGGACTCAGCCGCAAGTATGCCATCCCGCTTCTCGAACTGCTCGATGAGATGGGCGTAACACGGCGCACGGGGCCGGGCAGAGAGATTTTATGAAGCGCAGGGAGCGTCCGCCAGGGTAAAAAACTTTTGAAGGAGCGAATCCTTTCGGGCGAGTCCCTTCGAGCCCCCTCCCCGAGTGCCCTACTCTTTTTTCTTCTGTACGTCTTCTTGCCGCTTTTTCGTGAGCGCGGATTTGAGTTTTTCGGCAAAGAGATCCCCGAACATCCCTCCTGGGGACGCCGCGGGCTTAACGTCTTCCTTTTTAGGCTCTTCGGCCTCGACTTCCGGCTCGGCTTCCTCCGGGGCTTCGGCTTGAGCTTCGACGGCTCTGGCGGCCGGGGCTTCGGCTTCGGCCGCGGCGGCCTCGACTTCCTCTTCGTCCAACGCTTTCTCGGCATAGAGCGCTTCCATCTCGGATTCTTCTTCTTCAATCCGTTCCTCGATGACGCGGCGTTCGCTTTTCTTGGCCCGCGGCGCCTTTTCGCCTTCGGTCTTGAGCTTTTTCTTCTTGTGCGGTTTTTCTCTCTTGGCCGCGGCTTCAGGCGTGGTTTTTTCGATGGCTCCGGCAGGCTCAGCTTCGAACGCAGCCTCTTCCCCGATCTCTTCGGAGATCTCATGGAGCGGGATCTCCGGAATGGCGATCTCCTCGAGGCCGGCCTCGGCCGGAATTCCCTCCGCTTCAGCGGCAGCCGCGGCGACTTCCTTAGCCGGCACGGCTTCCTGGTAACAGAAAATGCCCTTTTTCTTGTCGGATTTCGTGAATTCGGGAGAGTTGAGGAGCGTAAATTCGACATCTTCCTGGGACGTCTTTTTCAAGACGTCCAATAAGTGATAGGCGCGCAGATAATGAAGCGCATGATTCGCCGAGGGAAGGCTGAAATATTTGAAGATCAGAATGAGGAGCTCTTTGAGGTTGAGGTTGTCTCGCTGGGGATAGAGCGCGATGAGCTTCGCCAGGGTCTCGCGTTCGATAAAGATGATCTTGTTGGGCAAAGCGAGCGTTGCCGCTTCACCGGCGTCGGCGAATGTGTCGGTCGTCGGGTCATAGGTCAGCTTGGCGACGGCCAGCTTCTTTTTGGACTTCTTCAGCCAGAAGTTGAACTGGACCGTGTTTTTCCGTTCCAGGGTCATGCTCGTCCCCTGAGGAATGTTGTTGGCGGCGAAATAATCCTTCAAGCCCAGGAAATAGCCCTGCTGGGGGCAATAATAGACGGTGTAGTTCTTGTTCTCGTCGGCGTCGGTGAAAATGTATTCCCGGGAGTGGGACAGCTCCTTGTTGAATGTCTTGGGGATCTTCACGCCGCCTGAAAGAATCTCCCTCCAGGTCAGATAGACCTTGAGCGGGAACGCATGGAACGGCGTGACGTCAACGGGCTCGGCCGTATCGAATTCGGGAAGCGTCGCTTCATCGGCCGCCAGGGGCAGGTTTTCGGGGAGGGCGGAGAGGATGCTCTTGAGGTGCCATTTCCCCCACTCGAGCGGCGAGACCTGGATAAACTCTTTCTTGTATTTGGTCTCCAGGAGGTGGTTCAGCCCGAGGCAGTGGATGTCGAAGAGGTCGTGCGAGGCTTCGAAGCCGATGAATCTCTTGGTCAGGTCGCCGGTGGCCGCCGATTCCTTCGCGGCCGCAATGTGGGCTTCCATCTCCTTGATCTTTTCCTCGGGGATGGCCGGCTGGTTGGCGGCGAGCTGCCAGAAATCGTTCCAGGCGAAGAACGCCGCTGATCTGGCCAGCGCCGTTCTCAGGTTCCTCTCAAGCGTCTTGAGGTCCTTGTCGGTCATCGGGAGTTCGGTCAGACGCGGGTCTTCTCCCTTGCCCAAAATCTTCGGCGGCTCGTTCGCGCCGCCGCAGTTCGCCGGGAGCAGGACCTGCGTCTTGGTTTTCTTCATATAGTCGATATACTTGCGGAACGTCCCGCCGCTCGCATAGTCGACCTCGAGCATCTCGCAGTTGAAGTTCTTATAAGGCACTTTTTTCACGACCGTCAAGACCACCGCGCCTTTGAAGGGCTCGACGGTCTTGCTGCTCACCGCCAGGCGCTCGTCGTATTCCTTATAGATCGAGTCTCCCACCTGATAGACGCAGTTCGGATCGTAGATCTTTACGTCCTGCGTGCGCTGGGTAGCGGTCTTGAGGAAGGCCAGTTTCTCGACGAGCTCCCGGAGCATGAACGGCTTGCGCGACTTCGTCAGTTCCTGCTCGACAGAGGCGATATCGTCCGCCGTGACCTGGACGAGAGAATTGTCTTTATCCATGTTTTTCTTTTTTCCCCATTAAAATCAGCATCATCGCTTTTTGGAAGTGAAGCCGGTTTTCCGCCTGGTCGAACACGACGGATTGCGGTGATTCGAAGACCGAGGCCGTGACCTCCTCTTCGCGATGGGCGGGCAGGCAGTGCATGAAAATGGCATCGAGCTTGGCCGCGGTCATGAGCTCCGGATTCACCTGATAGGGAGCGAAGACCTTCGCCCGGGCCTCTTTTTCCTGTTCCTGTCCCATCGACGCCCAGACATCCGTATAGACGGCATCCGCGTCTTTAACGGCTGGGCGCGGGTCGTTGGTGATGAGGAGCGAGAAGCTGGTTTCTTTTCCGTCTTCGCGCGCGAGCTTGACCATTTCGGGATTCGGCTCGTAGCCTTTTGGGGAGGCGACAGCCATGGTCGATCCCGCTTTGGCCGCGGCAAGCATCAGGCTATGGCAGACGTTGTTGCCGTCGCCCACGTAGGCCAGTTTGACCTTCGACAGCCCGCCCTTTTTCTCGCGAAGCGTGAAGAAATCGGCCATGCCCTGGCAGGGATGGCTGAGGTCGGTCAGGGCGTTGATGACGGGGATCGAGACGGCCTTGGCCAGCCGGACGACGTTCTCGTGGGCGAACGTCCGGATGATGATGCCGTCCACCCAGCGTTCAAGGTTCCGTCCGACATCCTCCGCGGTCTCGCGCTTGCCGATCTGGACCTCGTTCGGGCTGAGATAGATCGCTTTCCCGCCGAGCTCCTGCATTCCGACTTCGAACGTCATCCGCGTCCGGAGCGACGGTTTCTCGAAGATCATCGCCAGGACTTGGTTCTTTAGCTTTTTATGGTATTTGTCCGGATTGTCTTTGATCTCCCGGGTCAGGTCCAGGAGTTCATGAAATTCGTATTGGGTGAGGTCATGGATGGAAAGAAAATCCTTCTGCATGGTCAACTCCCTAAAAGGGGGACACAATACTCTGTCCCCTATCTTCTATAATTCTTGTCCCCGACCGGTTGATTAGGGCAGCCTTAAGATGGTTCGCGTCGGTGATCAGAATTTCCTTCCCGCCGGCCTTGATATATTCGATGGCGGCCCGGATCTTCGGTCCCATCGAACCGGGCGGGAACTGCCCTTCGTCCAGATATTTTTGGGCTTCCTCGACGGTCATGACGGGAATCTCCCGCTCGTTCGGTTTCCCGAAGTTGAGGCACACCCGCTCGATGCCGGTCAGGATGATGAACAGGTCCACTTTGACCTCTCGAGCGATCAGGCTTGCCGCGTAGTCCTTATCGATGACCGCTTCGACGCCCTCATAGAAACCCCGGTTGTTGATGATGACGGGGATCCCTCCGCCGCCGGCGGCGATGACGATCCGGCCCGCCAGGGCCAGATCCCGGACGATCCATTTGGGCACGACGTCAATCGGCTTGGGCGAGGGCACGACCTTTCGGTAGCCCCGGCCGGCGTCCTCGACCATCGCCCATTTTTTCTCGCGGGTGAGCTGTTGGGCTCGATATTTCGTATAGAACGGTCCGACGGGCTTGGCCGGGTGCTCGAATGCCGGATCGCTCCTATCAACGAGGACCTGGGTGATGAGAGTGATGACTTCTTTGTCGATGGAATGGCGGCGCAACTCGTTGGTAATGGCCCGCTCGAGCATGAAACCCATGCTCCCCTCGGTCATCGCGTTGCAGACGTCGAGGGAGTAGGGAGGAATCTTCGTCACGGCCTCTTCCATCTGGATGAGGAGGTTGCCGACCTGCGGGCCGTTGCCGTGGACGATGATGAGCTCATAGCCCTTGCGGACGATGTGGGCCATGAGCTGAGCGGCCCTTTCGGCGTTCTGCATCTGCTCGTCCTGCAGACCCCGCTGGTTTTCGGGGATCAGAGCGTTGCCGCCGAAGGCGATCAAGGCAAGGCGTTGTTTGATCGGCATCTAGTTCAGAACTTTTGCAGCACGTCTTCGAGGGTTGGGGTGCCGATCTCTTCGAGCTCGTAACCCACGGGGAGCATGGGCTGGCGGGTCGTGATCAGGCGGTTGAGGTCGATCGGCGTGGCGGAGATGATCAGGTCGCAATCGATCTTGGCGATGGTCTCGGCCAGTTCATTAATCTGTGTCTCGCTGTAGCCCATGGCCGGCAGGACCTTATCGAGATGTCTGTATTTTTCAAAGGTCTTCCTAATGCTTCCCCCGGCCGCAGGCCTGGGGTCGATGATCTGGGCCGCGCCGTATTTCTGGGCCGCGACGACACCCGCGCCATAGGTCATTCCGCCGTGGGTCACGGTCGGGCCGTCCTCGATGACGAGCACGCGTTTGCCGCGGATCCGCTCGCCGTTCTCGACGATGGTCGGCGAGTTGGCTCGGATAATCGTGGCGGTCGGGTTGATCATTTTGATGTTGGCCAGGATTTTGTCCACGCCGTCCTTGGGGGCCGTGTCGATCTTGTTGATGATTAGCACCTGAGCCCGGCGGAAGTTGGTCTCGCCGGGGTAATAGAGAAGTTCGTGCCCAGCGCGGTGGGGGTCGACGACCACGATCTCGAGGTCGGACTTATAGAAGGGGAAGTCGTTGTTCCCGCCGTCCCAGAGGATGATGTCGGCCTCGGCTTCGGCCTCGCGGAGGATGGCTTCGTAATCGACTCCAGCATAGACGACGATGCCATTCTTCACGTGGGGTTCGTATTCTTCGCGCTCTTCGATCGTGCATTCATGCTTGGCCATGTCGTCATACGTGGCGAAGCGCTGGACTTTTTGCTTCTCCAGGTCGCCGTACGGCATCGGATGGCGGATGACCACCACGCTCCGGCCTTTTTTCTTAAGGAGAAGGGCGACTTTTCTTGACGTCTGGCTCTTGCCGCATCCAGTGCGGACAGCGCAGACCGAAAGGAGAGGTTTCTTGCTTTTGACCATCGTGTCCTGGGGGCCGAGGAGGACGTAGCTCGCGCCCGCAGCCTGGACCTGGGAAGCCTTGTGCATCACATATTCGTGCGAGACATCGCTATAGGAAAAATAGACCTTGGTTACGCCGTGTTTCCGGATCAGGTGGTCGAGGTCTTCTTCGGCGTAGATCGGGATCCCGTTGGGGTAGAGCTTGCCCGCAAGAGAGGCAGGATATTTCCTGCCCTCGATGTCGGGGATCTGCGTGGCCGTAAAGGCGACGACCTGGAAATTCGGGTTGTCTCGGAAATACGTGTTGAAATTATGAAAGTCTCGCCCGGCAGCGCCCATGATGATGACTTTTTTCATGTAAACCTCTTCCTCTTTGACACACCAAATTGTTAAGTTTTCAGTCAGAAAAATTTAGTATAACTGAAAACGCCGTTATCCTCAAGTGGAAGGTGAGGAGGACTCCCCCCATTTCTCCGGATTGATGGGGTGGAGGGCTTGGGCGAGGGCGTTAGGGAGATGGCCGTGACAGTACCCTTACGATCTTTCTAGGCCGGTTTCTTTTTTCCAGACCCGTTCCTTCCGATCGTAGCCGCGCTTGCCCTTTTTGGTGGAATGGGATTTCCCGGCCGAGGGCAGAGGCTTACGGATCTGCTGCCAGATAGGTTTTTGTCGCCTATTGATCGGATGTGCCGTCGGGCGTCTCCTCTTATGGATTATAAAGCAATTATCTCCGCCTTCCCCGTTTCCGGGCAAAAGAAGGCAATGGTGCTCTTGCCCGTCAGCCAGCCGCCCGTTTCCCCGGGATTGATGATCAGGGTTTTGCCGCTTTTCTGGATATCAGGATTATGAGTGTGCCCGATGATGATGACGTCGTATTTTTGTTGGGCGGCGTAGTTTTTAACCGGCATGTTCAGATGTGAGACAAAGATATTGATATCATTATAATTAAATATAAGCGGGGCATCTTGTATGGTCCCAAAAGGCTGGATGACGCTCATCAACCCCTTTTTTTCTCCATCGCAGTTCCCGAACACCGCCTTCATCAGGCAACCAGATTTTTCAAGCTCCCGGGCGGCGAAAGGGGCGACAAAATCCCCGGCATGAATGATCAGCTTACACCCGGCTTCCTTGAACAGCCCCACCGCCCGCCGGAGCGTTGTCAAATTGTCATGGGAATCCGACAGAATTCCGATCATGATGAAATTATACCTATTTTACCTTTTCAGGTTAAGAGGAGAAAGGGGAAGGGCCGGCCGACCTTATAATCCCCCTGAATTGTGTTTAATTTCCGGAGACACAGCTTTAGGACTCTTAATTTTTGACATTAATCCCCCCTTCCCCCCTTGGAATTCAAGGGGAGCAAAAATAGGTTCGTGTCCCCGGATTTGTGGGGTAGGGGGATTTAATATTATTAGAAGCCTTTCTTCCGGCCTATTGCCTGATGAATCCCGACTTTCTTGGGAGCCGCTGCTTTCGGAGGCAATGGTGTCCTGACTTTTCGCCTTTCCCCGAATTATTTCGTCGCCTTTTTTCTGACCGTATATCACTTTCAAATGCAAGGGGGACACGATACCCTGTCCCTGTTTGGTTGGTAGCTCCCCAAAGGACGATACCGTTGAAAATCGCCAGGGACAGGGAATCATGTCCCCAAAAGTCAACTCGGAGGGGAAGACCCCTTCCGACGGTCGGCCGACTCTACGTCGGCCTCCCTGCCTCCCCTTCTCGGGCGGGGTGTCCCACGCCGCCCTGCGACCAAGGGGGCGACTCCCCCTTGGATCCCTCTCGAACGGCTCCCCGTGGCAAGCCACGGGGAGCCGCTCGTGATATACGGTCACCCCTTTTTTCTATTGACTGGATAGCGGCTTTTCATTAATATATATCCGCTCTAAAACGGCACACATAGGCGCGTAGCTCAGTGGGAGAGCGCTTCCTTGACGCGGAAGAGGCCGTGGGTTCAATCCCCTCCGCGCCTACCACGAACAAAGGAGTGTCTTTTCAGACAGACATATATGGTCCGTATCTTTATGGATTTCCCGGCCACGTTTGACTAAATGCCCAGGCCGGATTCGGTAAACGAAGGGAAGGGAACTGGTTTCACGGAAGAGGTGGTCGTTTTTATGATTTTATGAATGGAAGACGGAAATGAACAACGGCAACAAAATAAGAATGGGCAAGGACGCGGAGGACGCTCTGGAGGTCTTGAGGCACAGCGCTTCGCACCTCCTCGCCCAGGCCGTCCTTGAGCTTTTCCCCGGGACCCAGGCCGGCATCGGCCCCGCCGTAGAAAACGGCTTTTATTACGACTTTTTGCGCGGCCAGCCGTTCAGCATCCAGGACCTGGAAGCGATCGAAAACAAGATGCGCGAGCTCGCGGCCGAGAACATTCCCATCGAGAAAGTAAGGCTGCCGAAGGACGAGGCGATCCGGCTGTTCGCGGAAAAAGGCCAGACACTCAAAGTCGAGCTTATTCAAGAAAAAGCGGGCGACGAAGTCTCTTCCTTCCGTCAAGGGAACTTCATCGATTTTTGCCTGGGGCCGCACGTGGCTTCGACAGGCACGGTCCAGCATTTCAAGCTGTTATCCGTTTCCGGGGCGTACTGGAAGGGCGACGAGAAGGGCCAGCAGCTCCAGCGCATTTACGGGACGGCGTTCTTCACCAAACAGGAGCTTGATGACCACCTCCAGCTTCTCGAGGAGGCAAAAAAAAGAGACCATCGCCGGCTCGGCCCCGAGCTCGACCTCTTCAGCTTCAACGAGGATTTGGGCGCCGGGCTGGTCCTCTGGCATCCCAAGTGAGCCGTCGTCCGCCAGGTGATCGAAAACTTCTGGCGTGACGAGCATACCAAGGCGGGCTACGATTACCTATATACGCCGCATATAGCCAAGCTCGATGTCTGGCGCCGCTCCGGCCATACCGAATATTACGACGCCATGTTCCCGCCGCTCGAACTCGAGGGGCTTGAATTCGAGCTCAAACCCATGAATTGCCCCTTTCACATCATGGTCTATAATTCACGCCAGCATAGCTACCGTGACCTTCCGCTGCGGTACGCCGAGCTCGGCACCGTGTACCGCTACGAGCGGAGCGGAGTTCTCCATGGACTCCTGCGTGTCCGTGGCTTTACTCAGGACGACGCCCATATCTTCTGCCGCGGCGACCAGCTTGAGGACGAGATCATCGGCGTCGTGCGCCTGGCCTGCCGGCTATTCACCGCGTTCGGGTTCGAGGATTACGATATTTACCTCTCCACCCGGCCGGAGAGGTATGTGGGGAGTCTCGAGGACTGGAACAAAGCCGAAGCGGCCCTAGAGGAGGCCCTCAAAGCCGCGGGGCTGCCCTATCGGGTGGATGTCGGCGAAGGCGTGTTCTACGGCCCGAAGATCGATATCAAGGTTAAGGACGTCCTCAAGCGTGCCTGGCAGTGCACCACGGTCCAACTCGATTTCACCTTATCCGAGCGCTTCGACCTCAAATATATCGGCGAGGACGGCAAAGAGCACCGGCCGTTCATGATCCACCGGGCCCTTCTCGGCTCGCTCGAGCGGTTCTTCGGCTTGTTGATCGAGCAATTCAACGGCAATTTTCCGCTGTGGCTCGCGCCCGTTCAGGTCGAAGTCATCCCCATCGCTGAACGCCATCATGAATACGCCTTGAAGCTCGATGCCCTCCTCAAGGATAACAAGATCCGCTCCCACGTCGACCTGCGCCGGGAGAAGATCAACTACAAGATTCGCGAGGCCGAGCATCAAAAGGTCCCTCTCCTTCTGGTCGTAGGAGACAAGGAGGTGGCCGCGAATTTCGCCTCGCTCCGCATTCATGGCCAGGGCGACAAGGGCCGGGTGGACGTTGCCGAATTCCTTGCAAAAGTCAAACAATTGAATGACAATAAATCCCTAACCGTGAATTTTTAAAGGAGGACCGACATTTTTAGAGGAAGACAACCATTTCCGCCGAGAGGAAGACCGAAACCACACAGGATAAATGAAATGATACGCGTCCCGGAGATTCGCGTGATCGACGAAGAGAAGAAGCAATTGGGCGTCATGCCGACGTCCGAAGCCTTGTCCACGGCGCGGCAGAGGGGCCTGGACCTCGTCGAGATCGCGCCGGAAGCGACGCCTCCGGTCTGCCGGATTATGGATTACGGGAAGTTCCTTTATGAGCTCCATAAAAAAGACCATGAGGCCAAGAAGCACCAGAAAACGATCCAGGTTAAGGAGATTAAGTTCCGGCCGAAAATCAGCATCCACGACTACACCTTCAAACTGAAGCACGTCCAGCGCTTCCTCGAAGAAGGCAACAAGGTCAAGATCACGATCATGCTCCGGGGGCGGGAGAAATCGCGGCCGGAGATGGGCCTGGCGATCCTGAACCGGGTTATCGGGGACGTTCAAGGGATCGGAAAATCGGACGGAGATGTTCGAAGACAGGACTGGGCCGTGTCGACGGTGCTCGTTCCTGTGAGGCTAGGAGGAAGAAATGCCAAAGTTAAAAACTCACAAGGGAGCGCAAAAGAGGTTCAAGGTCACGGCGGGGAAGAAAATAGTCCACAAGAAGGCCAATAAAAGCCACATCCTGACCAAGAAAGCCTCGAAGAGGAAACGGAACCTCGGCCAGAAAGCCCTTGTCAGTCGCGCGGACCGCAAAGCGGTCAAGGCCATGTTTCCGTATGAATTTTGAGAGAGGGATCATCGTCTTAGACGCTTCGGGCGTTGCGGCGCAGGCACGATGCCGTATTTTATGGAACGGATTAAGCGGGTTTGAAATGTTAAGATCGGAGATTTTGTATGCCACGCGTAAAAAGAGGTTTTAAGAAGAAAAACCGGCGGGTGAAGATCCTCAAGCTCGCCAAGGGCGATTGGGGAGCGAGAAGCTCGAACTACCGGACGGCTAAGGAGGCTGTGGAGCACGCTTTGATGTACGCCTACCGCGACCGCCGCGCCCGGAAGCGCGACTTCCGGCGGCTGTGGATCGTGCGGATCAAGGCTGCCGCCCAGCTCAACGGCCTGACCTACAGCCGTTTCATCCAGGGCCTTAAAAAACTCAACATCGAACTTGACCGGAAGGTCCTGGCCGAGCTCGCGGCGAACCAGCCGCAGACGTTCGGCCGCATCGCCACGAAAGTGAAAGATGCTGTCGCCTAATATCCGGAAGTTCAAGACGACGATCGACGTTTATAGAACGAAGCTTGAGGAGCAGTCCGCCCAGATTCAGGACCTGAGGGCGCTCGAAGAACTGCACCACCAATTCCTGAGCCGGAAGCGCGGCACCATCACGCTCCTCTTCGAGCAGCTCAAAGAGTTCGATCCCGAGGAGAAGCCGGCCGCCGGCCAATTGCTCAACGCTCTCAAGAACGAAGTCCAGGAACGATTCTCTGCGCTCGAGACCAAGCTCAAGACGCCGGCCAAGCCTAAGGGCGAAATCGACATATCGCTTCCCGGGGAAAAGCTTTACTGGGGCGCGCCGCATCCGGTCCGCCTCTTCCAGCAGGAGATCGAGAATATTTTTGTCTCGATGGGATTTTCGATCGAGGGCGGTCCCGAGATCGAAACGGATTATTACAATTTCGAAGCGCTCAATTTCCCGCCTCATCACCCGGCCCGCGACGACTGGGACACGCTCTATATCACGGACAAACTGCTTCTCCGGACGCACACGTCTCCCGTCCAGATCCGGGTGATGGAAAAGAAGAAGCCGCCGATCAAGATCATCATTCCGGGAAAAGTCTTCCGGCGCGAGACGCCGGACCCGACGCACTTGCCGATGTTCTTCCAAATCGAGGGCCTGGTCGTGGACAAAGGGATTACCTTTGCCCATCTCAAGGGCACGCTCGAATACTTCCTCAAGCGGCTCTTCGGCGAGCGGATCAAGATAAGGTTCCGGCCGAGCTTTTTCCCCTTCACCGAGCCTTCGGCTGAAGTGGACATCGAATGCCTGGCCTGCGGGGCTAAGAATCCGGATTGCCGCATCTGCGGCGGGACGGGCTGGAAAGAGATCCTGGGCTCGGGCATGGTCGATCCGCAGGTGTTCAAGAACGTCAACATCGACCCCGAAACATATTCCGGGTGGGCGTTCGGCATGGGCATCGACCGGACGGCCATGTTCGCCTTCGGGATCTCGGACATGCGATACTTTTTCGAGAATGACCTCCGGTTCATAAGGCAGTTTACCCTCAAATGAAGATCAGCTTGGCCTGGCTTAGGGAGTATGTGGACGTAGAAAGTCCGCTCCCCGAATTTCTCGACCGGTTGACCATGATCGGCCTCGTCGTCGAAGAATGGAAGGAGATAAACGGCGACATCATCCTCGACGTCGAGACCTACGCCAACCGGCCCGACACGCTCGGCCACCTCGGCATGGCCCGTGAAGTCGCGGCCATGCTCCGCTCGTCCCTGAAGGAACAGACCTGGCCCTTGACCGAGCTCCCGGCCAAAACGTCCGCGTTCGTCGATGTCCAGATCCTGGACGAGGACCTCTGCCCCCGGTACTGCGGGATCGTCGTCACGGGGGTCAAAACGGGACCATCGCCAGATTGGCTCCGGGCTAAGATCGAGGCCATGGGCCTCCGGCCTATCAACAACGTCGTCGATGTCACGAATTACGTCCTATTCGCGACGGGCCAGCCCATTCACGCCTTCGACCTGGCGAAGATCGCCGGGCCGCGCCTTGCCATCCGCCGGGCCAAGAAAGGCGAGGCCATCCGGACGCTCGAAGGCAAAACTGTAGCGCTTTCGACCGATATGCTCGTGATCGCCGACGAGAAGAGGCCCGTGGCCATCGCCGGCGTTATCGGCGGCGAGGAATCGGCCGTCACGGATGCGACCCAGGACGTGTTCATCGAGAGCGCCACCTTCGACCCGGTGTCCGTGCGTAAGACGCGCAAGGCGCTTGAGATCCAGACCGATGCCTGCTACAGGTTCGAACGCGGCGCGGACATCGCTTTTGCGCCGCAGGCCGCGATCATGGCCGCCTCTCTCCTCACCCAGTTCGGCGGAAAAGCGGCCAAAGAGCCCGTCGACATCTATCCCAAGCCGCGCAAGCTCAAGGAAATCGTCCTCCGCGGCCGGCGGATCTCGGACCTCCTCGGTGTCGACATCGACGACGAGTTCGTGGAAATGACGCTCGGAGACCTCGGCTTCGGCCTCACGGCCAATCAGCACAGTATTTGGCGCGTTCAGGTCCCGTCCTTTCGCGTGGACATCGAGCGCGAAGCCGATCTCATCGAAGAGATCGCGCGCTTTTACGGCTACGACAAGATCCCGGTCGTTGTCCCGCCGCTCGAAGTCCTCGAGGCCGTTCCCTCGGACAGGGAAAAGATCCAAAAGCTCAGCCAGGCCCTCTTTCATCACGGGTTCGACGAGGTCATCAACCAGAGCTTCGCCGATCCCGAAAAAGAGGCCGTTTTTCGGAGCGGCAAAGCCCCCGTCGAGATCCGCAACCCCATTTCCACAAAGGCCTCGCTCCTCCGAACGACCCTCCTCGGCGGTCTTCTTGAAAACACCGCCTGGAACAGGAACCGGGGAACAGAGGGCGTTCACATTTTTGAGATCGGGAACATCTATTTCCGGAACGAAGATGCCACGGCCGAAAAGCTTCATCTCGGCCTTTCCACGACTGGCCCGCTCGGGACGCCGCATTGGAAGGGGAGGCCGGGGGAGGCCAATTTCTTCCATTTAAAGGGCGCCGTGGAAGCCTGCCTGGAGAGTCTGCGGTATGCGCCGTTCTCCTTCAAAGAGGACGGCCATCCGTTCTTCGAAGAAGATTATTCTTTGGCGGTTCTCTATAAGGGGGAGAAGATCGGCCGGATGGGGCAAGTCCACAGCCGCCTGCTCGACCTTTATTCGCTCGGAGGCCCCGTCTACGCGGCCGAGCTCGACCTAGATCTTCTCTTCGGCAAGCAGCCCAGGCCTTTCGAATACGTCCCGCCACCCAAGTTCCCGAGTGTCGTGCGCGACCTCTCATTCCTCGTGGACCGGGACGTTCCTTTCCAGGAAATCAAGCAGGCCCTCGACAAGATGGTCGTGCCCTATCTCGAGGAATTCAGCATCATCGACCATTATGCGGGAGGAAGGATCCCCAGGGACAAGAAGAGCTTGTCGCTGCGCTTCACGTTCCGCAATCCCAAAGCGACGCTCCTGGCCAAGGACGTGGACAAGGCCGAGCAGAAGATCATCAAAAACCTCAAGTCCGCCTTTAAAATTCAACTCAGAGAAGGAGGGGAATCCCCGTGACCACCGAACTTGACCGGATGAAGATTTTAGAAGGCAAGATCAGCCATGTCATCGAGTATATCAATAAGCTGACCGCCGAGAACGAGAAGCTGAAGCAGCAGATCAAGGACCTTCGTGTTGAGAAGAAGGACACGGAAGAGCTGGCCAAGCGGGCCGGAAAGCTTGACGAAGACCTCAAAAGATACGAAAATGAAAGAGACCTCGTTCGAGGGAAGGTCGAGGCTATCATCACTCAGATCGACAAGCTCGGCATATGATTGACAAGATCATCGAAATCGAAATTTTCGGACGAACATATAAAATACGAGTCAAAGGCGAAGAGGACGAGAAATACATCAGCCATTTGACGTCCTATGTTGATCAGAAGATGCAGGAGATTGCAGTGAAATCGAAATCCACGGACGCGCTCAAGATCGCCGTCTTGGCGGCCTTGAACATCGCGGACGAATATTTCTTGAGCCAGAAGAGGTTCGATCAACTCGAAGACGTCATCGGCCAGATGGAAACCGAAATGGAAAATCTGGAGAAGAATTTTTTCAAAGATGACCAAGCGTACCCCGACATCGAAAAAGCGATATCTTAAGATGGAAATAGCCCCACACGTGTCCATAGAGTGTCCGCCGGGGACGCCGGCTTCCTAAGCGTATCCGGCTTCTTCTTACTTCTCCTCGCCTTGGCTCCTGCAGGAGGTGAATTGCCGTGAACATCATTTATTACACAGGCCTTGCCGTTCTCATCGTCCTGGCCGCCCTGATCATAATCATCCTGCTCAAGAAGAATGCAGGAACCCGAGGGCTTCTGCGGGCCGGCCAAGAAGCCAAGGAGATCCTGGAACAAGCCAAGATCCAGGCCGAAAAGATCACCCGGGACGTCCAGCAGCAGGCGAAGGAGAAGCTCGCTTCCGTCGACGCGGAGTTCGAGCAACGAACCCGCGAGAAGTACCGCAAGATCAACGAGATGGAGCGGCGCCTGATCCACAAAGAGGAGAACCTGGAGCGGAAATTCCAGGGTCTGGACCGGAAGGAGCGCGAGATCTCCGCTAAGGAGAACCGCATCTCCCAACGCGAGAAAGAGCTCGACCTCCAGGAAGAAAAGGTGAATGCCCTCGTCAAGAAGCAGATGGAGGAGCTGGAGCGGATCGCCGGCCTGTCCCAGGAAGAGGCGAAGAGCCAGCTGATCAAAAAGATCGAGGACGAGGCGCGCCTTGAATCCTTTGAGGTCGTACGCCGGGTCGAAGAGGAAACGCGGACCAAGAGCCGGCAGATCGCCGGCGAGATCATCGGCCAGGCCATCCAGCGGTCGGCGGCCGAGCACGTCGTCGAGACGACCGTATCGGTCGTGGACCTGCCGTCCGAAGACATGAAGGGGCGAATCATCGGCCGCGAAGGCCGGAACATCCGGGCCCTCGAGATGGCGACGGGCGTCGATATCATCGTCGACGACACTCCCGAGGCCGTCATCCTCTCCAGCTTCGATCCGATCCGGCGCGAAACGGCGCGCCTCGCGATCCAGAAACTTGTTGTGGACGGACGGATCCATCCGGCCCGGATCGAGGACATCGTCGAGAACGTCCGGGCCGAGCTCGAGGAGAAGATCCGCCAGGAAGGCGAGTCGGTCGCCTACGAGCTCCGAGTGCAGAACCTTCATCCCGAGTTGATCAAGCTCCTGGGGAAGCTGCGCTTCAGGACGAGCTACGGCCAGAACGTCCTCCAGCATTCCAAGGAAGTGGCCTTCCTGGCGGCCGCCATGGCCAGTGAGCTGGGGCTTAATACCAACGTGGCGTTGCGCGCCGGCCTTCTCCACGACATCGGGAAGGCCGTGGACAGGGAAGTTGAGGGAACACACACCGAGCTCAGCGTCGAGCTCTGCCGCAAGTACGGCGAGTCCGAGGCCGTGATCCAGGCGATCGCCAGCCACCACCGCGACGTGGACTTCCCTTCGATCGAGGCTGTCCTTGTCCAGTCTGCGGACACCTTGTCCGCTGCCCGGCCGGGCGCCCGCCGCGAGCTTCTCGAATCTTACATCAAGCGGCTCGAGAAGCTCGAAGGTCTGGCCAAGTCTTTCGACGGCGTTTCTAAGGCGTTCGCCCTCCAGGCCGGCCGGGAGATCCGGATCATGGTCGAAGCCCAAAAGGTTTCGGACGACAGGGCGGCGCTCATCGCCAAGGACATCGCGACGAAGATCAAGAACGAGCTCGACTATCCGGGGCAGATCAAGGTCACCGTCATCCGCGAAATGAGGGCCGTGGAATATGCCCGGTAAGATCGGTGTCCTTTTCATCGGCGATATCCTAGGCCGTCCTGGCCGGAACGCGCTGAAGAGGAGCCTTCCGCAGCTTGTGAAGAAGTTCGCTCCGACGCTTATCATCGCCAACGGCGAGAACGCCGCAGGAGGCGTCGGCATTACAGAAGACATCGGGGAGGACCTGTTCGCCTTCGTCGATGTCCTGACGTCGGGCAACCACGTCTGGGACAAGAAGGAAGCGCTGGCTTATCTCGATAAGGAGCCGCGGCTGTTGCGGCCGGCGAACTACCCGCCCCAAAACCCGGGGAAGGGCGTCTATGTTGCGACCGACGCCGAGGGACGGAAGGTTGGCGTGTTGAACCTGCAGGGCCGCGTGTTCATGGAAGCGCTCGACTGCCCGTTCCGTGCGGCCGATGTAGAGATCGAAAAGCTCCGCCGCGAAACGCCGGCTGTCATCGTCGATTTCCATGCTGAGGCGAGCTCGGAAAAGCAGGCCATGGGCTGGTACCTTGATGGACGGGCGTCGGCGGTCATCGGGACGCACACGCACGTGCCGACGGCGGATGAGCGGGTGCTCCCGGGCGGGACGGCTTACATTACGGACGCCGGCATGGCCGGTGCCCTAAATTCGGTCATCGGCATGAAGCGGGAGCAGGCCCTTCAGAAGTTCCTGACGGGCCGGCCGCAGCGTTTCGAGCCGGCGAAAGACGGCGTGTTCCTGTCCGCCGTGCATATCGAGATTGACGCCGACACGGGAAAGGCGCTTTCGATACGACGGGAAATTATCCGAGAAGCCGAGGACGACGTTGAAGAGTGAAAGCCTTGTCCTTCCGGACAAAGTTTACACGGTCAGCGAGATCACGAGTCTCATCAAGCTCGATCTTGAGACGAGCTTTCCGCTCGTCTGGGTTACGGGCGAGGTTTCGAATTTCCATGCCCACTCCTCAGGCCATTGGTACTTTACGTTGAAAGACCCATCCTGCCAGCTCCAGGCTGTCATGTGGCGGAGCGATTCAGCCCGGGTCAAATTTGATTTCAAAGATGGGCTGCAGCTCATCTGTCGCGGGCGGATTAACATCTATGCCCAGAGGAGTCAATACCAGCTCGTCGTCGATCTGGCCGAGCCTAAGGGCAAGGGCGCCCTCCAGCTCGCCTTCGAGCAGCTCAAGGAGAAGCTGCGGGCCGAAGGGCTTTTCGACCCCCAGCGAAAAAAGAAGCTGCCGCTCCTGCCCAAGAAGATCGGGATCGTGACCTCGCCGAGAGGCGCGGCCCTTGTCGATATCTTGCGGACGCTCGAGCGGCGGTTCGCGAAGCTCGAGATCCTGATCTACCCGGCGCTCGTCCAGGGCGAAGGCGCCGCTGACCAGATCGTCGCGGGGATCGAATACCTCGGGAGCCGGGCCGACCTCGACGCGATCATCATCGGCCGCGGCGGCGGCTCGATTGAGGACCTCTGGGCGTTTAACGAAGAGAAGGTCGCGCGCGCCATCTTCCTCTGCCCGGTGCCGGTCATCTCTGCGGTCGGCCACGAGGTGGACTTCACAATCGCCGACTTCGTCGCCGACATCCGCGCTTCGACGCCGACGGCGGCAGCCGAGATGGTCGTCGAAAAAGAGGAGGCGTTCACCGAGCGGATCGATAACCTGGAGCGCCGGGCTCTCCAGAGCATCAAATTCGCGATCCAGGGGCACAAACAGGGAGTCATAGCGCTCTCCCAGCACCGCATTTTCCAGAATTTCCGGGTCCGGCTGATGAACCGGGCCCAGTACATCGACGATCTCGAATCGAGAGCGTGGGAGGTCGTGCGCGGCGAGCAGAAAAAGATCGCCGAGGCGCGCGCCCGGACGATCCTGCTTCGGGAAAAAGCAGCGAGCCTCGTCCGCCACCTGCTGCGGGACCGGCTGGCTGCCTGGGAAAGGCTCTCGGCCAGCCTCCACGGCCAAAGCCCGCTCAATATCCTGAAAAAAGGGTATACCCTCTGCTGGACGGGCGATGGCCGCCGGGCCGTGACGGCCATCGAGGACGTCCGGGCCAACGACGAGATGCTCGTCTCTTTTTATAAAGGTGAATTCCGATGCCGCGTCGAGGACGTCGATCCCGAGACGCGGATCGAATCCCGTGCTGTCAAGGAAAAGGTCGGAGGAGGCTCATCATGAAAGACAAAGA
Source organism: Candidatus Aminicenantota bacterium (assembly GCA_022866045.1). GTDB lineage: Bacteria > Acidobacteriota > Aminicenantia > Aminicenantales > UBA4085 > JALHTW01. Next base: position 37,038 of record JALHTW010000142.1, read on the forward strand.
CCTGAATTTTGAGAAAGCGCTGGCAGACCTTGAACAGATTGTCGAGAAGCTAGAGAAAGGCGGATTCAGCCTGAACGAGTCATTGGGCCTTTTCGAGAAGGGCGTCAATCTCGCCCGCTTTCTGCGGGCCGAGCTCGAGAAGGCGGAGAAGAAGGTCGAGATCCTTCTCAAGGACGAGAAAGGCGGGCTCCACAGGGAGCCCTTCAGCCCGAACGAAGGAGAAGCCGGCCAAGGCTCCGAAGAGAAAGCGGAGGAGGGTGAAGGCGGGGAAGAGCCGGAGAAAAAAGGCCGGCCGCGGAGCGCGAAGAAGAGACCGGGCGGCGATGACGGAGACGACAAGCTGCCGTTTTGAGGAAAAATGATAGAAACGAGGGACATTGTTATCCGTCCGTCATTGCGGGGCCGGCGTAGCCGGCTATGGCCATCTCGCTCATGTTCCGGGCCATAACATTATGCTCGTAAAGCTATGACCATCGAACAAAGACTTGAACGTGACAAGAGGGCGATCGAGCGGGAGCTCGAGCGCATTCTCTCCCGCCGGAACACACTTCTCTTCCAGGCCATGCGTTACAGCGTTCTCGGCGGCGGGAAAAGATATCGCCCTCTCCTTTGCCTGGCGACATCGGACTGTTTTGGCGCGGAGCCTGGCCCGATTA
>JALHTW010000143.1 GCA_022866045.1 Candidatus Aminicenantota bacterium
CGTGCCGCCCGGGCTTATCGCGTGCGCCCTCGGCAAGCCTCGTTCAAGTTTGAACGGCCACTTCGCGTTCAAATTCGCCAGCGGAGCGGTGATCTTCGTGAAATCCGCATACCATGTTTCGGGAACGGACGCCCCGGTGATGGCGCTCGGGCTGCCGTCGCGGTTGATCATCATGAAGATCTTCGACTGCATGTCGGGATGCTTCTTCAACCACTTCTGCGATCCGATCAGGCCGGACTCTTCGGCCGCGAAGAGCATGACGATGATGGAGCGCTTCGGCTGGCCGCCGGCGGCTTTGATGAGGCGGATCGCCTCCATGCCGGGAGCGAAACCCGATCCGTCGTCGACGCCGCCGGTCGCGCCGCTGAAGCAGTCGAAATGACCGCCGAGGACGACGTACTCGTCGGGAAAGGTCGTTCCGCGAAGCATCGCCACGACGTTGGAATACTTGACGGGGCCCATCTTGAACCAGTTCCGGATATCGAACTCGAGTTCGACCTTCTCACCTTTCTCCACCAGCCCCTTGATTTCGTTGTACTGGCTCTCGGCCAGCTTGATATCGGGCAGGACGGGCAGCTTATCCCAAGACTCGGCATATCCGTCCAACATCCTAAAGGGCTCCGTTTTGGACAGCTGAACGGTGCCAAGGGCGCTGGCATCGACCAGCATTCTGGTGAGCGGCGGGATTAGCTTGGCGTCAGCATACTCCGATGTGCCGCGGCGGCCGTCGCGGGCAAATCCGGTGTTTTCACCGGGGATCAACACCCAGGATCCCTTGAAGGCGGCCTTGTTGGCCGTGACCTCCGCGATCGCCGCTTCGACGGCGGCCCGCTTTTTTTCGACATTTTCCGGAGTGGCGTTGCGACCCGGGATGGAGAAAGGGTCCGACTTCAGGATGACGACCGGTCCCCGCTGCACACCCTTCGTTCCCGCGGTGAAGCTGGGGGTCCCGAAAAAGAGCGCTTTTTCGGTCGGCTTGAGCATCTTGCCGGACCAGGGACCGCGGTTGAATCCGACCGGAACCTCGCCGGCCTCGTCGAGCTCCGCCTCGAGCCCCCACTGTTTGAATTGCCAGACAGCCCATTCGGCCGCATCGTTATAAGCGTTCGTGCCCGTCTCCCGGCCTCCGAACCGATTGCTGGCAAAATCGTTCCAGGTCATGACCTGGTTGTTTGACGTGCCGATTTCAATGATCTTTTTGACAACGGGATCGTCCGGCGTCCGGGCAGGCGTCTGGAAGCTGACGACGGTTGCCGCCAGCACAACCAAGCCGACCATGAACAAAAGCGCGCGTTTTCTCATCTGTCCTCCAATTCCGTGAATCAGTTGAAGGCGGAATGATATTCCGGGTAGCGAATCCTTGTCAAGAAATCGAACTCGGAAAAATGACGAACTGATCCGTTTAATCTGGCATATTTTGGCTTACGGAGCGTGACATCAAGACATACGCCTGGGTCGGAGGGTTTAATGAATTTCCAGGGGAAAAAAGGGATTGACCCGTGTAGGACTCGAACCTACAACCCGCGGATTAAGAGTCCGCTGCTCTACCAATTGAGCTAACGGGCCATGGAAAATCCCCCTTAGTTTAGATAACAGAAGCAAACTTGTCAAACGCGACGGCCTTCCCTGATCTGCGTAGTACGAATAAGGTAGATAGACAATAAGTTTTTAGCACAGCGAAATAATCAATCTTTCAGAATTTTTGTCAGTAGCTTTGCAGCTGAGCAGAATATCCCTTTTTTTGAAAGAGACTTTCTTTTATAATCCTTTCCAGGGAGAGCGCGCATGATCACGACCATTCTCTTGATCGTTCTGACGGCGGCCTTTCTCGCGGCAGCCCTCATCCTCGGTCTATCCTTGAAAAACACGTCGGCCAAGATCGAGGAGCTCCGCCGCTCCCAGACCGACAATCAAGCACTATCCCTGATGCAGCAGCAGATCGGCCAACTCACCCAGGGTATGAACCAGCAGCTCCAGGCCATGAGCGACCACTTTCTAAAAACCACGGGGACGATCGGGCAGCAGCTTCAGTCTCTCGGCACCCAATTCCGCGAA
>JALHTW010000016.1 GCA_022866045.1 Candidatus Aminicenantota bacterium
CGAGAGGATCTACGACGCCAACGAAGGCGTCAGCGCCAGGGTCGACGGCAGCCGCAACTTGGCCGACGACATAACCGGGCTCAGCATCACCTATTATGACCCGTCGGACAACACGCTCTCGTCCAATTTCGCCACGGCGGCCAGTGTCAGAGTGTCTTTATCCACGGCGCGGAAGGGATTCCGGAGGACCTTCCAGGAGTCCATGAATTCGAAATTCAAGCTGAGGAACAAATAACCGTGAGGCGTCCCCGTTTTTATTGAAATAGGCTGAAATAAGCCAGCCAGATCTTATCCCCCCAGACGAGAGCGACATAGGCGGCGGGGGCGAGGAACGTTCCATAAGGCAGGAGATACTGGAAGTCCTTTTTTTTCAGGGCGATGATCGAGATCCCGATCAAGGCTCCGACAAAGGAGGCCAGGATCAAGGTCAGCAGGGTCCTCTCCCAGCCGAGATAAACGCCGACCATAAGCATCATCGTCACATCGCCCAATCCCAGGCCCTCCTTCTTCCGGATGAGATAATACCCGCCGTAAATGACCAATAAAAACCCGGCGCCGACCGCAGCGCCGAGCAAGGCCTGGGGAAAGCTGAGGTCTTTGCGGACGATAGCATAGGCAAGGCCGAGCGCGATCCCGGGATACGTGATCTTGTCCGGCAGGACCCTATGATAATAATCGATGAACCCGAGGACGATGAGGGCGCTCGTGAAGAGGCAGGAGGCGAAAAAGAACAGGCCCAGAGAAAAATGGAGATAGAGAACGACAAACGCTGCGGGCGTGATGAGTTCCCCGAGAAAATAAGAGATCGGGATCGTGGCCCTGCAGTGACGGCACCGGCCCCGGAGGAAGAGGTAGGATAGGACCGGGATGTTGTCGTAGGGCTTGATACGCGCCTTGCAGACGGGGCAGGACGACGGCGGCTTGATGAGGCTCATGCCTGCCGGCAGCCTGTAGATTACGACGTTGAGAAAGCTTCCCCAGGCAAGGCCGGCCAGGGTGATGATAATTATCGTTTCCATGGGATGACCTGCGTTTTGATCTCTCCCGTCTGCGGGTCGTAGAGATAATCCTTGCCGTCGAGATCCTGGGGCAACGAGGCGAGGAAGCCGGTGCGGACCAGCCGTTCGAGCTCGGCTGGGTTCCGCCCGAACCTTTCCTTGTATTTTTCCAGGGCGCTTTTGAGGACGGCGGTGTCCCCGGCCGCTTTCACTTCGTAAAGATGGTTCGAGGCGATCTTCTTGATTTGTGGGTCGGACGCCGTCTGATACACTTCGAGCCATGTCTCCCAGGAGGTCTTGAGGTCCGATGTTTTGAATGCCGCCTCGGCGTAGAGCCGCTTGGCGATGTCCGGAGCGCCCTTGACGGCCATCGTCTTTTTATAATAGTCCCGGGCGAGCTCGAAGTCCTTTTTATAGAGCTGCGCGTAATGGCCCGCTTCAAGCGGAAAGATCCACTGGTCCGGGTTCTTGGCAAATCCCATGTCCAGGATCTTCAAGGCCAGGGGAACATCCTGGAAGTCAAAGAAGGCGATCAGGGCGCCGACTTCATAAGGATCGACCCAGCGGGGATCCAATTCGGAGATGATGGAGAAGATATGGGTCAAATACGTGAACCGGTCCGGGATGGCATAGTTGCCGTAATACTGGATGGCCCAGATGTAGATGATGTCCGCAAGAAGCGACGAATATCCGAATGTCGCCATTTTGAGATATTTCCCGGAGGGGATGTAGATGATGCTCGAACCGGGGATCCTGCGACGGGGGATCTGCTCGATCTTGATCTTGAGGCCCATGAACAAAAGGGCAAGGAGGACAAGGACGAGACCTAGGGAGACTTTTCTTTTCATCGATTAAATGAAATCCCGTTTGCGGAAGATGAGGATGGCGAGAGCGAGGATGAACGCGGAATAGACGATCCCGTACGCCGTCGAATAGAGCATGTGGGAGACGGGGATGGGAAGACCGTGGACGACCTCGGTCTTGAGGCTGAAATTCTCGAGGTCGGGCAGGATCGTATAAAGGGCCTGGAGAAATGTCCTTGTCGCGCCCGGCCGGGCCTTTTTGATCAACGTCTCCAGGCTCCAGGAGAAATGCCCGATGAGATAGAACGAGAGGGCGAAGAGCGAACTCAGGATGGGCGTCGAGAAACAGGAGAAGAGGATCGCCACGGCCGTGAGGAGGATGAGCTCGACGAAGATGAAGAAGATCGCGGCGAGCATCCTCCATTCGATCGTCCACGTCTGGAAGAAGACCAAAGCCAGGAAGATGACGCTCATGCTGAGGAGCATGACGAAGAGAGTCAGGGCGAGGCCGAAGAATTTGCCGAGCAGAAACTCGTGGCGGCGGATAGGCTTGGAAATGAGGGTGAAGATCGTCCGCTTTTCGATCTCTTTGTAGACGAGCCCGGTCCCGATGAGGATGGCCATCAAGGCGCCGAAGAGCGAGATCGAGGCCAACCCGACGTCTTTGACGATCTTCGTCCGGTCACCGACGGTCAAGAGGGCCAGGACCCTCGAAAAGAGGATGGACACGGCCGCGAAGAAGAGGAGGAGATAGAGGATGCGGTCGCGGACGGCTTCTTTGAATGTATTGAGGGCAATCACCTTAATGATCACTGCGGCCTCACCATGTCCACGAACAGATCTTCCAGGGTCTGGGTCCTGGGAATGAGGGAATGGATCCTTCCGTGTCTTTTTTGGACAAGCTCCAGGATGTCCTGGACCTTATCTTCCTCAAAGACTTTGAGCAGGGTCCGGCCCGCCTGGGCCGTCAGGCTTTCGCCGAGCCCGGCGAGTTCCTTTTCTTCGACGCCGGAGATCGTGACCTCGGTGAACAGGATCCTTTCGGAAATGAGGTCCGCGAGCCTCCCCTGGCTCATGATCCGCCCGCCGACGATGATGGCCACGCGGTCGCAGATCATCTCGATGTCCTGGAGGATGTGAGAGGACAGGAAAACCGTCTTTCCCTCTTCCCGGAGATGGATGATGACGTCGCGGATCTCTTTGCGCCCGAGGGGGTCGAGTCCGCCCAGCGGCTCGTCGAGGAGGACGAGCGAGGGCTCGTTGATCAGCGCCTGAGCCAGACCGATGCGCTGGAGCATGCCGCGGGAGAATTTCCGGAGCTGCAGGCCGGCCGCCTTCTCCATCCCCACGAGTTTGAGGAGCGCGGCGATGCGGGCCTCGCGTTCGTGCCTTTTGATCCCGAAGAGCTGGCCGTAGAATTCGAGAAATTCCCGGGCCGTGAGGTAGTCGTAAAAATACGGGTTTTCAGGAAGGAAGCCGAGGCGTTCCTTGGCCCTGGGATCGAGATGCGGACGGCCGAAAAGTTCGATCGTCCCCTTGTCGGGAAAGATCAGGCCGAGGACGCATTTGAGCGTCGTCGTCTTGCCCGCGCCGTTGGGCCCGAGGTAGCCGAAGATCTCGCCTTCGGCGACCGAGAAGGTGATGCCTTGGAGGATCTCTTTTTTTTGGGGAATGAATCCAACCGAAAACGATTTGTGGATGTTTTCGATCGAGAGGACCGTCTTCATTGCGTCCTATTATATTAAACCGCGAATTTGAATGCAATTTTTCAAATGCAACTTGTATTCATCCGCTTCCGGATCTCCTTCGACCGTCCTTCGCCCGAAAAAAATGGAAAAGAACCATGATTCTTTATTCAAGGCCTTTGATCTTCCGGGCGTTTTCGAGAAGCCATTCCTGCGTGAACACGTGCTCTCTCTTAGAGCTTACCCATACAAAAGGGAAGAGAACCAATTATATCAAATATGATGAGTCCATGTTCCAAATTTCGGAATTCGATACGAGCCCCCTGGTTTTAACCTCAAAGGGGTAATCGGCAGCCTCCTTTAGGGGTGATTTTTTACCCGGAAAATCACCCCGGGTTCTACCGGCAAAGGTGATTGACGTCTTTTTCCTTTAGGCAAAGAATAGGGGTGAATTCGCAGCCCAACGGCACGGAATTCTCATCCAAGGCAACGCCGAGGTTGTGAAAAGGAAGAGGAAAGGGATAAAGGAATCCTCTTCCAACCCTCCTTTCAAATCTCCCTTGAGTCAAATGCGAGTCAAGGGAGAACTTTTTTCCCGACATTGTTGGGGTGGGCTTAAATCATGTAAAATGGTTTCCCTCCAGGAGTCTTTAACGACAATGAAGAGCAACCTTCCGAAGCTCCGGGACGATCTCGAACTCATTCCGACGTCCTATCAAGGACAAAAAGCGGTCATCGTCCGCGATACCCTAGGCCTGATCCGGAATCCGATTGTGCTCCAGGGCGATGCGCTGAACCTTGTCGGACTCATTAACGGACGAAACGACATCCCGGACATCCAGTTCGAGATCGTCCGTCGGCAAGGGGGCGTATTCGTCAGCCGGGAAAGCGTCGAACGGCTGGTGGCGGAGCTGGATGCTGCGTTCCTCCTGGACAGCGAACGATACCGCGCCGCCAAACAGGGGCTGAGAGACGAGTACACGAGGCTTAAAGTTCGGCGAGCCTCGCATGCCGGACAAGCCTATCCCTCGTCCAAAGAAAAGCTTGAAAAATATCTCGATTCGATATTGTCTCTCGGCGGGGAAGCGCATTCAGGAGAGAACGGGAAGAAGGCCTTGGCGATCGTCGCCCCGCATATTGACTTCGAGGCGGGGAAAAAAGCTTATGCCAAAGCCTATGGCGCTTTACAGGGCGCAGCTCCCTCAAAGATCCTCCTTCTCGGGACGGGCCATCACCTTGAGGAAGGTTTCTTTTCGCTCACGGAAAAGGATTTTAAAACACCCCTCGGCTTGGCCAGAACAGACAAGGCCTTTGTGAAAGAGCTTAGAAAAGCCGGAGGAAACGCCGTTGCGGCCGACGACCTGGCCCATCGCCGGGAGCATTCCCTGGAATTCCAGCTCCTGTTTCTTCAGAAAATCTTCGGCGCCGGATTTTCGATCGTGCCGGTTCTCTGCAGCTCGTTCCAGGGCGAGCTTTCGAAGGTCTCCCGGCCCTCTCAAATTCCGGGCGTGGACGCGTTTCTGGGCGTTCTTGCCGACCGGCTGGCGGTTTCCGGACAAAGCGTCCTCGTCGTTGCGGGCGTGGACTTTTCCCACATCGGACCGAAGTTCGGCCATCGCCGGAGCGCGTCGTCTCTCGTTCCTGAAGCCGAAAAGCATGATCGGGCGCTCATCGAGGCTTGCCTGAGAGGTGACGTAGAGGCTTTCTGGGCGGAATCCCGGAGGGTGAAGGACGAATATAACGTCTGCGGATTTTCCGCCTTGGCCAGCCTGCTCGAGATCCTTCCCCGAACCGAAGGACGGCTTCTGGATTACGATGTCTGGATGGAGGCAGCGACTCAATCGGCCGTGAGCTTCGCCGCCATGGCCTTTTATTGATTCATTTCAGAGTATAGAGATAAAACCGGTCTGGAGAACGTCGCCTTCGAAGCGGCGGAGAACGTCATTCTCGCCGTCTTCCTGAAATAGGCCAAATTGACTTTGTCCCTGGAATGGGCTATTTTTTATTCCGTCTCTTGTATTTTTCATGACAAGGAGGCAGCGACGATGAAATCTTTCATCTGTTCGGTCTTTATCCTGATTCTTCTCGTGTCTTCGACGGCGTGTCTGGCGTTTTCCGATCTCGACTTCGGTCCCGGAGACACCGGCGATACGGAATACGCGGAGGACGCGGGACACACAGGCTACGCGGCGGCCGACCAACGCAGCCGGATCTATGACCTGGGCCTGGAGCTCGAGCGGCAGGCTGCGGCGCTTGCCGAGGAGAGCTTCAGCCATTTCCGAGACTGGAACGGGACGATCTCTGATCAGGAGCAGGGCATCCTGTTCAAGTCCGAAGCATTCGCAGCCTCCTGCCGCCTCTTCCTGAAGCTTACCGAAGCGCAATCGGACTTCTTCCGCTCGGCCTATTTGCGGACGAACGTTTACAGCGCATTCATGTATCTAGCCTCGGCGTTCAGCGAGCTCGAAGAAGAGATGAAGAGAGGCAGGGTGATGCCCTATGCCCTGTCCGACTGCCGGAAAATCCTCTCCCGCATGGAGCGCGAATTCTCCGCTTGGCCGGATGCCGACAACCTCGCCTACTTGGACCAGAAATACGTAAAGGCACGAGACGCCACGGTGTATCTTATCGAAAAGAAAAGCATAAGCACCTACATCCGGCGGCCGTTCAAGAATCTGGAAAGCCTGTTCCGCTATAATTATGACCGGAAGCGGGGCAAGAACCCGTGGCAGTACCTGGTCGAGACATCCGAAGATACGCTGGACAAAATGAAAACCGGGGCGATGATCGAGCTGACATTCGAAGGCCAAATGATCATTGAGCAGAGCAACCGCAAGGACCGCGGCGTGTATCTCATTCAAAACGGAAAAAAGCGCCCCCTGGCCCGGCCGGATGTCGTCGAGCGCTTGGGCGGATGGGGAAGGGTTTATGAAGTGCCTCGGGAAGTGATCGATAGTTATGAAGAAGGCGACCCGATCAACCAATAAGATCGGAATCAGGTCTGTCCATCTGATAAAAGAAAGAGGAATCAACACTCGAGCATAGATTA
>JALHTW010000144.1 GCA_022866045.1 Candidatus Aminicenantota bacterium
TATTGTATCCTGTCTTCATGCCCCTATTATAATTGGTTCCAGCGATCCTTTTTACTAATTTCCGTACACGATGAGAATGTCCATAAGGAAATTGGGAATAAGCATCTCTGTCACCATTTAGTGTCACCCTTAAGATGGTCGGTCGTTGTCCAGCGCGAGAAGCCGCTCGCGAATCTGGTATAATATTAAGCCCATGCTCCAAGAAATTCGCGTCAAGAAGGCGGCGCAGCACAACCTCAAGCGCATCGACGTCAACCTTCCGCGCAACAAGCTGATCGTCATCACCGGCCCGAGCGGCTCGGGCAAGTCCTCCCTGGCCTTCGACACGCTCTACGCCGAGGGCCAGCGCCGCTACATTGAATGCCTGTCGGCCTACGCCCGGATGTATATCGACCAGATGGAAAAACCCGAGGTCGAGTCGATCGAGGGCCTATCGCCCTCGATTGCCATCGAGCAGAAGACGATTTCCGCCAACCCGCGCTCGACCGTCGGCACGGTGACTGAAATCTATGACCTCCTGCGCCTGCTCTACGCGAGGGTCGGCGTCCCTCATTGCCCCCGCTGCGGCCGGGAGGTCAGCTCCCAAACAGCCCAGCAGATTCTGGGTCACATCGGCTCGACGTTTCCCGGGGAGAAGGTCAAAGTCCTGGCGCCCATGGTCAAAGGCCGCAAGGGCGAATACCAGAAGCTCTTCGACCGGCTGAGGAAAAAAGGGTTTCTCCGGGTCCGGGTCAACGGCGTCCTGCGCGAGCTCGAGGAGCGCATCGTCCTCCCCAAGACCAAGACCCATACGGTGGACGCGCTGGTGGACGAGTTCACGGTCGCGCCGTCGGCCGCCGCCCGGCTTAAAGAAGCCGTGGAACGGGCCCTGACGCTTGCCGGTGAGGAGCTCATCGTCCTTCGGCCCAACGGCGAGCAGGTCTATTTCTCCTTGAAGGGGCTGTGCCCCAACTGCCACGTCAGCCTGCCGGAGCTTGAGCCGCGGACGTTTTCCTTCAACAGTCCCTACGGCGCCTGTCCGGACTGCCACGGTCTCGGCTATCGGACGAAACTCAATGAATGGGACGAGGTGGAATTGACCGACGAAGTCTGCCCGGCGTGCCGCGGAGCCCGGCTCAAACCCGAAAGCCTGGCGGTCACGGTGGGCGGCCGCAGCATCTCCGCTCTCGGCGACTTGTCCCTCAACCGGCTGGCCGAAGCCCTGGAGGCGTCCGAATTCAGCTCGTCGCGCGCGCGCGTGGCTTCGCGAATCCTCAAGGAAACTCTCGACCGGCTGAGCGTGCTGAACGCCTTGGGCATGTCCTATCTTCAGCTCAACCGGACCGTCGTTTCTCTATCGGGCGGCGAGGCCCAGCGCGTGAGGCTGGCGGCCCAGGTGGGGGCCAAGTTGAGGGGAGTCCTGTACGTGCTCGACGAGCCGACGATCGGCCTCCACCAGCGCGACAACGGACGCCTGATCGCCCTACTCCGGCAGATCCGCGACGAGGGCAACTCGGTGGTCGTCGTCGAGCACGACGAGCAGACGATCCGGGCCGCGGATTTCATCCTGGACCTGGGGCCGGGCGCCGGCGAATCGGGCGGTTCCAAGATGGCCGAGGGCAGCCTGGACGA
>JALHTW010000145.1 GCA_022866045.1 Candidatus Aminicenantota bacterium
AACTTCTCGAGCTCCGGGGGAAGCTGGCCGGCGCTGAACATACCCATCCGGCCGCCTTTGGACGCCTCGGGCCCGGTCGATTCCGTCCGGGCAATGGCCCGGAACTCCTCTTCGGCTGCATTCTTTAGCCGGTCCCTCACTTCGCTCGCCTTGCCCTCCGAAGCCAGCAGGATCTGGCTGACCTGGACCTTTTCCGGCAGCAGATAGTCGCCTTTGTGCTGGCTGTAATATTTTGTTATCTCTGTGTCATCGACCTTGATGTCCTTGGCAAGGAGATATAAGTACTTTTGAACAAGGAGTCTCTCGAAGAGGGCCTCTTTGTCGACGGCCGAGGACGCCCCATTTTTGTCTTCGGCTCCCAAGGCGCTTTCGAGCTTTTTCAAGTATCCTTCCTTCTCCTCATCGGTCAGGATGAGACCCTGGTCCCGGGCGCGCATGAGGAAGATCTTTTCGTCCACGAAGCTGTCGTAAAGCCGGCTGAGCGCGGGGATCGAAAGCGAAGAGCTTTTTTCGCCGGCCGCATAACGAATATATTTGTCGAAGTCCGCGTTCGTGAAGATCGCGCCCTCGACTTCAAGGATGATCCTGTCCCGATTTTGCGGCTTCCCCGCCAGGGGCGAGGATCCCTCGACCCCATCTTTCCGGCAACTCAAGGGAAGCAATAAAAAGAGGCCGCCTATGAGGATAAAAAGGCCTCTCCGTGCGCCTCGAAGGTCTCTCATCTTTTTGATTATCAATTCATTATATGACAATTCTATAACTCCTTCAAGACGGCAATCGTTTCACTGAGGAAATCCTCGTCCCGCCGCGCTTGAAGGACCAGGCTCATCACGCCCTGGGGCGTTAGTGTCCCCGCATACCTGTTCAGGAGCGATGTCATCCGGCCGAGCTCCGCGGTTGTGGCAGGCATGAACTTGAAGATCACCCGCCCTTCCATCCGGTCCACAGCCTTGATCTTCAACTTCTGGGCCAGGAGCTTGATCCGGCCGTAATGGCAGAGATTAAGCACGCTTTTGGGCTGTGGCCCGAACCGGTCTTTGATCTCGTCTTCGATGGCCTTGATCTCGTCCAGGCTTTCGGCCGAGGAAATCCTTTTGTAGAGGTTGAGCCGGAGGTTCATCTGGGGGAGGTAATCCTCGGGAATCTGGATATCGACCTTGAGGTTGATCTCGCTCTTGACCTCTTCAACGATCTCTCCCTTGAGCTCGCGGATAGCCTGTTCAAGGAGGTGGATAAAGTAATCGAAGCCGACCGCCTCCATGGCGCCGTGCTGCTTGGCGCCGAAGACATTGCCGGCGCCGCGGATCTCCAGGTCTTTCACGGCCAGCCGGAAACCCGAGCCCAATTCGCTGAATTCTTTGAGCGCTTCGAGGCGGCGCTTGGCCAGGGGGGCGAGCTCGCTAAACGGCGGCACGAGAAAATAGGCGAACGCCTGGCGGGAAGATCGCCCAACCCGGCCGCGGAGCTGGTAGAGCTGGGCTAGCCCGAAATGGTCTGCCCGGTGGACGATCAACGTGTTCACAAGGGGAATGTCGATGCCATTCTCGATGATCGTCGTCGAGACCATGACATTGTATTTCTGGTCGATGAAATCAATCATCCGCCGTTCGAGCTCCAGAGGACGCATCTCGCCGTGGATGGTTACGATCTTGGCCTGCGGCACCCATTTTTCGATCAGCGCTGCCATATGCTCCATCTCTTCGATCTTGTTGAAGATATAATAAACCTGTCCCCCGCGGTTGAGTTCCTGCTTGACCGCGGTGGCGACGAGTTTCTGGCCGAACGTCGTGACAACGGTGTGGACGGCCAGCCGGTCCTTGGGCGGCGTTTCGATCAGGCTGATATCGCGCAGCCCGGCAAGAGAGAGGTTGAGCGTCCGCGGGATGGGGGTCGCCGTCAGGGTCAGGACATCGATGTTCGCCTTCATCTGCTTGATCTTCTCTTTGTGCTTGACGCCGAACCGCTGTTCCTCGTCGATGATGAGGAGCCCGAGATCCTGGAATTCCACGTCCCTCGAGAGGAGGCGGTGCGTGCCGATGACGATATCGACCCTTCCCTTCCGCAGGTCGTCGACGATCCTCTGCTGTCCGGTCCGGGATTGGAGCCGGGTCAGGGCCTCGACCCGGACCGGAAAAAGGACCAGCCGGCTCGCGAACGTCTTCAAATGCTGGCTGGCGAGGACTGTGGTCGGGCAGAGGACAACGACCTGCTTTCCGTCCATGACGGCCTTGAAAGCGGCGCGCATGGCCACCTCCGTCTTCCCGTAGCCCACGTCGCCGCAGAGGAGCCGGTCCATCGGAAATTCCGCCTCCATGTCGTTCTTGATCTCCCGGACAGAGCGGATCTGGTCTTCGGTTTCTTCATATTCGAATGTCTTTTCGAACTCGGCCTGCCAGCTTCCCTCGGGGCTGAAGCTGAATCCCTTGATCGCCTTTCGCTGGGCATAGAGTTCCAGAAGCTCCCTGGCCACCTTCTCGACGGCTTTCTTGGTCCGCTCTTTGGTTTTCTGCCAGGAGTTCGTGCCCAGCTTGTCAAGGGGCGGGAGCGCCGCACCGACCCGGGCGTATTTCTGGACGAGGTTCAGGTCCTCGACGGGGACGAAGAGCTTGTCGTCGTCGCGGTAGCGGAGCCCCATGAATTCCCGCGGATTCCCGTCCACGTCCATCTTAAGAAGTCCCTGGAAGATGCCGACGCCGTAATCCGCGTGGACAACATAGTCACCGGCCTTAAGGTCCTGGAACTGGGTGAGCGTCGGCCTGACCGAAGGCCGGCTGAGGACGACCTTTTCTTCGGTGATGATGTCCGTTTCGGCAAAGAAGGAGATTTTCTCGCGGGGGTAGCTGAAGCCCTGGCCGAGGTCTCCGAGGAGGAGCATCAATTCGCCGCTCTTGGGGGCCGCCAGCGGCGTGTCCGCCTCCCGGCATTCAATCTCGTTCTGATCGAGAAGTCCGGCGATCTTTTTGCGGATCGCCGGGCTCGTAAGATAGATATAACAACGGTCCCTTTCCCGCTGGAGCCTGCGCATGGCGTCCAGGAAGAACGGGATCCTGTTTTTGAACCGCGGCACGGATTGAAACGGAAAATGAAAGACTTTTCTCGCCTTGGTGATCTCAAGGTCTTCGACGATCACGGCTTTTTCGCGAATCTCGTCCCAGAGCGACGGCGGATAGATGTCGAGCGCCTCTTCCCGGTCCTGGAGTTCCTTGCGCGCGTCGTCCCATTCTTTCCCGACGTCGTCCAAATGGTCAATGACGAAGACGGGATCCTCGAGATATCGGGTGAAGGGAACGGACGCCTCGTCCGGCCCGGCCGCTTCGAGAAGCGCAGGGATGAGGATGCTCTCCAGCCGGCGAAGGGAGCGCTGGGTGGAGGAGTCGAACTCCCGGAGAGAGACGATCTCGTCACCGCTGTATTCGACGCGGTACGGGACGTTCCGCCAGGGAGAAAAGATATCGACGATACCCCCTCGCCCCGCGTATTCGCCCCGGAAGGAGATCAGGTCTTCGCGGACATAGCCGTACCCAGCAAGAGTCTCGAGAAGCTTATCCCGGTCATAAAACGAATTCTTTTCAAGCCTCAAAAAAAGGCGGGCGAGACGATCGGGTCCGGGAAAGGGCCGCAGGAGGCCGAAGAGGTTCGTGATAATGAGCGCCGGCATTCGATAGAGAAGGTCATAGAACAACCTCATCCGGGACGAGACTGCTTCGAGCGAGGGGGCTGTCTCCTGATAGGGATTTTCCGTGAGCGCGGGAAGGGCCTTGGCATGCTTCGCCGACCCGAGCTCGGAAAAAAAGAATCCGGACCGTTCTTCGAACCGGGTGAGAGAATATTCCGCCGGCTGGATATAAACGATCCGTCTCGGAAGTCTCTGAGCTAAGGATGAGAAAAAGAAGGGCTTTGACGGCGCGGCGAGCCCGGAGATCCGGAGCCCCTTCTCGCTTTTTTCAAGGGCCCGGACGAGATCCTTGAATTCAGAGACATCGTTGAGAAAATCGAGGCTCATGGCACCAGGACGTCATTATACGACGGCATCTCTGGTGTCGTAAATCAAAAGACGATGCCTGCTCCGAGCTCGAGACCGCCCACGTTGAACTCGAAATCCGCAGGTTTCATCTTGCACCAGGAATAGCCGGCGCTCAGGTCAACGCCGATCCCATGGATGATCGAGATCAACACGCCCGCCTTCCCGACGAATCCAACGCCGCCTTTGTTCACATCGCCGATCACGTTGGATTCCATATACAGACAATATCTCGCCCCGGCCCCGACGTAGGGCGCGATCTTCCCCGTCAGGATCCTGTACCTCAGCCCTGCACCGATGGGGATCAGCGTCAATTTCGTCTCTTCCTGGGAATAGGTCAGGACCCCCGTTCTGGCGAAGTATCCGCCGTCCAGCCAGGCATCCAGCCCCTTCGTGATGTTGAACGTGATCTCACCGCCGTACATCCATCCGGAACCGTATATGCTCTTGAAATCCGAGTCCGAAGGGGAAAAATATGTTCCCTTGATCCCAATCGAAGAAAAGGCCGTGACCGAAGCCATAAAAACCATCAGCCCTATCGCGATCAGTCTTTTCATCGTCTCATCTCCTTTCCCAACGCTCACTGGACCACGACAGTCGCCGCATCCCCTTCCCGGGGCTCTCTATTCACGGCCACAATCGCATACGTGTATTCCTTGTTCTTATCCACTTTTCTATGCCAATAGGTGAACGCTGATTTATCCGCAGCCAGAGAGGCGACCTCTGTCCTCTGGCTTCCTTCGACGAGATAGATCTTGTAGCTTGCGATGTCTATGTTATTGGCGTTGGCTTCCCAGCTGATGATATTGATGTATTCCGCCTGAGACAGCGACCGGTTCAAGACCCTCTGGGCCGCGGCGTTCGAAGGAGGATAAATGAACCTTTGGAAATTGGCCGTGACCGTCTCGTCGCCGTCCACCGTGAGGGAGACGGGATTGGCTGATCCTGTCGCGCTGCCGCTCCAGTTCAGAAAGCGATAATGGGTATTCGACAAGGCTGTTACAGACACCATTGTGCCGGTATCGAAAAGGTAATTCCCCGGAGCCGGATTTGTGGTTCCGCCCGTGCCGGAGGCAATGGTCAGATGGTACAGCCGGATATAGTTCACCTGTATGTTTTTCATCGAATTCATGGTCAGGGTGATGGTCGTATTTGTCCCGGAGACGTCTCCGCTCCAGCCGTTGAATCTGGAGTGAGCGCCCTGGACCTCCAGCGTTTGAGGCGCCGTGATTGTCACCGTTGTGCCGGGACTATAGGAACGGGATAACGGCGTTGTCCCACTCCCCCTTCCGAGGAGATCGTTCGG
>JALHTW010000146.1 GCA_022866045.1 Candidatus Aminicenantota bacterium
AAGACAGGAGAGCCGGCGACGAGCTACATCAAAAAAGCCCTCCAGGCCGGGAAACACGTCGTGACCTCGAACAAAGGGCCGGCCGCGCTTCATTACAGAGAGCTCCAGGATCTGGCCCGGAAAAAGAAGGTTTATTTCCGGTTCGAAGGGACGGTCATGAGCGGGACGCCTGTTTTCACCCTGTTCGAGAACGGATTCGCCGGGAACACCGTCAGGGAGATCAAGGGCATCCTCAACGGCACGACAAATTTCATCTTGAGCAAAATGGAACAGGACAACATGGAATACGGCGACGCCTTGGCCCTAGCCCAAAAACTCGGTTACGCCGAAGCCGACCCGACGGCCGACGTCGAAGGCTTCGACGCCCTGGCCAAGGTCGTGATCCTCTCCAACGTCATCCTCGGCGGGAACATCAAGCCCTCGGACATCAAACCGCAGGGCATCTCCTCGATCACCAGGCCGATGGTTCTGGACGCCAAGCAGGAGGGCTGCCGCTACAAGCTCATCGCCCAGACAAAACGTGACGGGGCCGAGATCATAGCCAGTGTCGCGCCGCAGAAACTCCTCTTATCCGACCCCCTGGCCGGCATCATGGGAACTCAAAACGCGCTGACGTTCGACCTCGATCTTCTCGGCAAGGTGACGATCCAGGGCCCCGGGGCGGGCAAGCTCGAAACCGGGGATTCCATCCTCCAGGACATGCTTGCCATTCACCGCGATTTGAGATAAACTGGATTCTAAGGAATCGGGAAATCTTAGTCCTGTATCATGCGTTTTAACGCGCGAAACAAGCGAAAAACAGGCCTTCTCTTGCGTTCTCTCCGTTAGTCTCAAATATGAATATTTTATAAAAGGCACCCAACCGGACTTTATTGAGGGAGGAGTCATGCAAGACAAATCATACAGCCCGGGAGTCTTGAAATATGTGGAAGAAGCCAAAAAACTGATCGCCGAGCGGGAAGCGCACCTCGCTCAGGTCAAGCGATGGAAATTCGATACAATCGCCGTTCACGGCCTGTATTCCGTCGAAGAGGCTCTGAACCGGAACCAGGGAGCCGTCATCGAACCCCTGTACCTGTCGAGCTCGCAGGCTTACCGCGATACAGACGAGCTCGAAGCTGCCCTGGCCTATCTCATCCCGACCTGGTGCTACACGCGCATCGCCAATCCGACGACGTATTACCTCGAATGGGCCCTGGCCCTGCTCGAAAGCTACAAAGCCGGGCATGACGCCTCCTGCCTGGTGACGGCCTCCGGCATGTCGGCCATCGCCCAGGCCGTGGATCCCTTTCTTGTCAAACAGAAAGACGGCCCGGAACGGATCAATTTCGTCGCCTCGGTCCGGCTCTACGGCGGCGCGTTCCAGCATTTCAACGTGCGCAAAGCGCAGGAGCGCGGGATCGAGGTCCGCTGGGTGCTTCATCCCGAGGACATGAACGAATGGAAGACTAAGATCGACGAGAACACCCGATTCCTGTATATGGAAGCGCCGAGCAATCCGCAGCAGTCCTTCTGCGACGTGAAGGCCTTGGCTGATCTCGCTCATTCCTGGGAGATCCCGCTCATCTTCGACTCCACCTGCGCCACGCCGGCCCTCATGCGGCCCATCGCCTTCGGGACCGACGTCGTCATTCACTCGTTGACCAAATCGATCACGGCCGGCGGAATGGCCATCGGCGGCGCTCTCATCAGCCGCAAGCCCATTGTGACCAAGGTCAAGAACGACCACCCCCTGTTCAAGGAGAGTTTCGCGGAATACGTGAAGTTGCTCCCCTACAGGGACAACGGTCCCGCCGCGGCGCCGCTCAACGCGATGTTTGCCCTCAATGATCTCCGGACGCTGCGGTCGCGGATGGACCTCGTCAGCCAGAACTGCCAGAAAGTCGCCGAATTTCTCCGCGCCCACCCAAAAGTCTACCAAGTGGATTATCTCGGGCTCCCGAGCGACAAGCTCCATCCTTTGGCTAAAAAATACATGAAACTCGTCGATTCCGACGACGGGAAAGGAAACGAAGTCAACCGCTACGGCCACCTCATGAGCTTCCGCGTGGACGGCCCGCCGGAGAATGCCCGCAAGGTCTTGGACGGCTTCAAAATGATCTTCCGGGCGACGGATTTGGGCCGGATCAAAAGCGTCGCGACGATCCCGGCCATCTCCACGCACCAACAGCAGGGCGAGGAAGCCCGGCGCATGGCCGACATCCCGCCGCAGCTCATCCGGCTGTGTGTGGGCGCCGAAGATCCGGACGACGTCATCGCCGATCTCGACCAGGCGTTGAACTCGCTTTAAAACCGGGGTCAGACCTCAGTCTGACCCCGTCTTAAGTTGAATTTTGCCCCCCGATAGGCTAAAATCATTTTTGTGGAAAAGATCCGGATCTTTGGAAATCCCAACTTACTCCTCAAGGGAAAAGTCCGGACGAGCGGCTCGAAAAACGCCGTCCTTCCGGCCATCGCCGCGTCTCTCCTGACCGACGAAAAAATCCGGCTGAAAAACATCCCGTTGGTGAAAGACGTCTTTTCCATGCTCAAGCTTATGACCGAGCTGGGCACCGAATACCACCTTAAAAAGAACGACCTGACGATCCAGGTTAAAAAGATCCTGTCCGAGGAAGCCTCCTATGACCTTGTCCGTGTCATGCGGGCATCCATCCTCGTTCTCGGCCCCCTCCTGGCCCGGTTCGGCAAGGCCATGGTCGCCTTGCCCGGAGGATGCGCCATCGGGTCTCGTCCTATCGACCTCCACATCGCGGGCCTCCAAAAATTGGGCGCAACAATCTCCCTCGAACACGGCTATATCAAGGCCGAAGCCGGCCGGCTCCAAGGCGCCGACATCCGATTCGACAAGAAAACGGTCGGCGGCACGGAACACTTGGTCATGGCCGCTTCACTCGCCCGCGGCGAAACCGTTCTCCGCAACTGCGCCCAGGAGCCCGAAGTTTCCAACCTCTGCGAGCTGCTCGTGAAAATGGGCGCCAAGATCGACGGCATCGGCGAGGAAGTCATCCGGGTCAACGGCGTCAGCGAGCTCGGCGGCGCCGTCCACGAGATCATCCCCGACCGCATCGAGGCCGGGACGTTTCTCGTCGCCGGCGCGCTGACCCAGGGCGGCATCACCCTGACCAACACCGAACCCGCCCACCTTACGACCATCATCGAAAAATTGCGGTATTCCGGCGCCGTTATCGAGATCGAAAAGAACAAGACCCTGCGCGTCGTCGGAAGCTCCGAGATTAAACCTCAGGATGTCACGACGTCCTCCTACCCCGGATTTCCGACCGACATGCAGGCCCAATTCATGGTTCTCATGACCCAAGCGTCGGGCACGTCCATCATCACCGAGACCATCTTTGACCGGCGCTTCTTGCACGTGAACGAGCTTCTTCGCCTCGGGGCCAACATAGAAGTCAGCGGCGACAAAGCGATTGTCCGCGGCAAAACGCCGCTTTCCGGCGCCGAAGTCATCGCCACGGACCTCCGGGCATCCGCCTCTCTCATCCTGGCCGGCCTGGTCGCCGGCGGCGAGACCATCGTCAACGAAGTCGAGCACATCGACCGGGGTTACGAGGCCATCGAAGAAAAGCTCAATGCTTTGGGCGCCAGGATCGAACGGATAAGAGGATGACGCCGGTTCTCCCTCTCCCTTGATGGGATAGGGTAAGGGTGAGGGTGATTATTATTTTTCCTCCCCGTCATCCCCTCCCCCGAGGGGCGGGGAAATCCGGTAAGGATTTATGAAGAGGTCGCCCATAGAAGACTGTATTTTCTGCAAGATCATCGCCAAAAAGATGCCGGCCAAGATCGTTTACGAGGACAACCGCATCCTGGCCTTCGACGACATCCGGCCCCAGGCGCCGACGCACACGCTCATCATTCCCAAAGACCATTTCGCCTCATTGAACGACATCCCTGAAGACAAGGCGGACATTCTCGTTGATATCCTCATGAAAGCGCGCCGGATCGCGGCGGACAAAGGCATAGGCCAATCGGGGTACAGGATCGTCCTGAACACAGCCCGGGACTCGGGGCAGGACGTGTTTCATATCCATTTTCATCTCCTCGGCGGGCGGCGGATGGCCTGGCCACCGGGGTAAAGGAGAAGACCCATGTTAGAAATCACCTACCTCGGCCATTCGGCCGTCAAACTCAAAGGCACGAAGACTGTCTTCATCGATCCGTTCTTGTCCGGTAACCCAAAGGCAGCGATATCGCCCGAAAAGATCACAGCCGCGGACGTCGTCATCGTCACGCATCACCATGGCGACCACCTCGGCGACGCCTATGCCATCGCCAAAAAAACAGGCGCGGTCATCGTGGCCATACATGAGATCGTCGTCGAAGCCTCGTCTCACGGCATCGCAACCGAAGGCATGAACATCGGCGGCACCGTCGATGCCAGAGGCGTCAGAGTCCACATGGTCACGGCCCTTCACTCGGCGGAAAAAGGAAACGCCGCCGGTGTCATCGTCGAGATCGACGGGAAAAAGATCTACCACGCCGGGGACACGGGCCTGACGTACGACATGAGGCTCATCGGCGAGTTCTTCCGTCCCGATCTAAGCTTTCTCCCGATCGGCGACCGGTACACGATGGGCCCCGCCTCAGCCGCCAAGGCGGTCGAATTCATCCGGTCCAAAAAGATCATCCCGATCCATTATGGGACCTTCCCCGGCGTGGACACGGATCCTCAGGAATTCAAGAAGAGGGTCGGGGCGAAGGCGGACGTGATCATCCTCAAGCCCGGCGAAACGTACCGTCTGTGAGACGCGATGGCGTATCTCATCGACGGAAACAACCTCCTGGGATTTCTGTTCCCCGGGTATTTCAAAGACCCCGAAAACCGGCTGAAGCTTGTCCGTCGGCTGATTGCGTTCCAGCGCTCGAAAAGGGCCCGAATCATTCTCGTCTTTGACGGGGCGGTTCTTTCGGACGCGGACGAGATGGCGATGCCGGAAGACCGATTCGACATCATCCATCCTCCCGCGGGAGAAACCGCGGACGCCGCCATCAAAGAGATCCTTGCCCGACAGTCGGACCCGAGAAAATTATTCGTCGTCAGCTCGGACCGCGAGATCAAAAACTGCGCGCGCCTGAAAGGAGCCACGACCTTGAGCTGCCGGGAGTTCAACGCCGAGCTCAAGCGGACGCTCAAAGAGCGGAAGCGGGAAAAGGAATTGGAAAAAAGCGAAGCCCGGCCGACATCGCTTGAAGTCCGGCTCTGGACCCAGGTCTTCAAGGAGAAAAAATGACCGGCGTGGCGATCATCGGGACGGGGCGCCTGGGAACATCGCTCGGCCTCGCGCTTTCAAAAAAGGGATACGACATCCGCTGGCTCGCGGACAAAAACAGGGCCGCCGCCCGCGAAAGCCGGGGGATTATCCGACACGGAAAAGCGACGACGGACATCGCCAAGGCCGCGACCGCTGCCGAACTCGTTTTCTTGTGCGTTCCCGACGACGAGATCGAGCGAACGGCGAGGACGCTCGCCCGGTCATCCGTTAATTGGCGCCATAAATATGTTTTTCATACGAGCGGAATTCTTCCTTCAAGAGCCCTGGCGGGACTAAAAGCCAAAGGCGCTTCCTGCGCGTCCTTCCATCCCGTCCAATCGTTTTCCCGGAAGAATACGCCGACGGCACATTTTAAAAATATCACCATCGGACTGGAAGGAGACGCAAAGGCGGTGCGTATCGCCAGAAACATCGCCCAAAAATTCGGCGCCCGTCCTCTTCTCATCAAAGCGCGGGACAAAGTCCTTTACCATGCGGCGGACAGCATGGCCTCGAACCTTTTCGTTTCCCTCTTCGACATGGCCTGCGCTCTTCTTCGAAGCATCAGGATTCGGGACAAAGAAGCCGCCCGCATTCTCCTCCCGCTGGTCGAAGGAACTTTACAGAACGTAAAACATTTTGACAGGGCGGAGGCGTTCACGGGCCCCATTTCCCGCGGAGATGCGGATACCGTTCAAAGACATCTCGCAGCGCTCAAAAAGTTTCCCTCCGCCCATAAGGCCTATCAGGTCCTCGGCGCCGAAGCCCTGCGGCTCGCGAAAAAGAAAGGTGTTCCGCCAAAAAAGATCAAAAGCCTGAAGCGGATGCTTGAAGAAACATGACTTCTTCCTCGAGGCCGATCCCAAACATATCCTTCACCCGCTTTTTCAACTCTGCCGCGAGGGATAGGACATCGCGCGCCGTCGCGTTGTTCGCGTTGATTAAGAAATTACAGTGGCCCGGATAGACGGCCGCGCCTCCGACTCTGAGTTCCCGAGCCCCGACTTTCTCCAAAAGATAGCCAGCCGCCGTTTTTGTTCCATCAGAAAGAGCCGGATTTTTGAAAAAACTGCCGGCATAGGCTGTTTCCCGCGGCGGATGCTTCTTTGCTCTGACGGCGAGATTCTCTTCGATCTTCTCCCGGATCTTCGCCTTGTCTCTCAGACGCAGCCGGAATATTGCTTCCAAAAGAATATCGTGCTCGATCTTGAGCTTCGAATGGCGGTAGCTGAAGGCGAAATAGTCCTTAAGGACCCGGCCTTCCTCGCCGTCTCCTTTCAGCAAAACCGCCTCTTCGAGAACATCGCCGATGCATTGCCCGAACGCTCCCGCGTTGCCGAAGACGGCGCCGCCGACCGTCCCCGGGATTCCCGCCAGAAACTCAGATCCCTCAAGGTTATTCTCCGCGGCAAAATCCACTAGATCTCCGATCGGCGTTCCTGCCGTGGCTTTGAGGCAGGCTCCCGGACCGCAAAGGGCCAATCCCCGGGACGAATTCTTGAGGATGAGTCCCCGATATCCGGCGTCATCGAATAAGAGATTGAACCCGCCGCCGATGATAAAGAACGGGACCCGGAATTCGCGGGCCACTCGGACGGCGGACTTAAGCTCTTCGATGGTCCCCGCTTCGAAAAAATAATCCGCCGGCCCGCCGATCCGGAAATTGGAATAATCGCGCAGCTGGAGGCCCTCCCGCACGGGTTTTCCCACCTCCCGAAGAAAGAGGAACAGAAAATCGGCTTTCAGCATATTC
>JALHTW010000147.1 GCA_022866045.1 Candidatus Aminicenantota bacterium
AGAACGGTTCGACGCTCGAAGGAAACGACGTCGCGGCGGAGATGATCTTGGCCAGAAGGAAGCCGAGAACGATGCCGATCACGCCCCCGATCCCGGAGATCGTCGAGGATTCAATCAAAAACTGGAACAGGATGTCCTGGCGGCGGGCGCCGATGGCCATGCGCACCCCAATCTCCTTGGTCCGCTCGGTCACCGAGACGAGCATGATGTTAATGACGACGATGCCGCCGACGAGGAGGGCGATCGAGGCGATGCCGATCATCGCGAAGTAGATGCCGGACGTGGCGGATTTATAAAACTGGATGAATGTCTCCGACGTCCGGAAGGAAAAATCGTCAGGCTTGTTGAATGTCAACTTTCGCTTGGATCTCAGGATCGTCCGGACCTCTTCCTGGGCCGCCATCATCTGCTCTTGCGAAGCCGTGTGGATGTTGATGTTTATGCTGCGACGGGAACCATAGATTTTCTGAAATGTCGTGATGGGAATACGGACATAATTGTCCAGGCTGAAGCCAAGGATCTTTCCTCGTTCCTTGCCGATGCCGATGATCAGGAAGTTCTGCCGGCCGACCTTGATCCATCGGCCCAGGGGATCGATGAAGGGGAAAAGTTTCTTGGCGATATCGGCGCCGATAATACAGACGTAGCGGGAATGGTCCTCGTCCTCTTCCTGGAGGTGCCGGCCGCCCTGGAGTTCGATCACGGACCCGATCATGTGGTCGACAGAGGTCACGCCGGAGACTTCGGCGTTTTTCACTTGTTCGCTGCCGTATTTCACGGTCGCGCCCGAGCCGACGCTGGCGCCGATCAGGTCGCAGTTTTTGCAGCGCCCGCGAAGGAGATACATCTCCTCGAGAGTGATGTCCTTGCGCTTCATTTGTTCCTTGAAGTTCTTAAGCGACATCCCCACCATCCCGAATTTGGTGGCGACAAAATCATTGGCGCCGTAGAAGGACATCTTCGTATAGACATAGTTGTTCAAGCCCTGGATGATGGAGACTACGGCGATGATGGTCAATACGCCGATGATGATGCCCAGCAGGGTCAGAAAGGTCCGGAGCTTATTGGACCATAGGGACCCCATGGCCATCCCAAATGATTCACCGATATTGATCTTGGCCATGATTCAAGCAAAATATTTTACCTAATTTCCTACGAAAAAGCGAAGGAAAGGTTTTGAGGGCAAGCAATTCTTTTTCCGGGGCGCCGGAAAGTTGAGCAGGGGTGGCGCGGCGAAGGGGCTCCCCGCCCGCGCGCAGCGGCCTGGCGGCGAGCACGGCCGGGGAAGAGCCGCGACAGGACCCCGCCCGAAATTGAGCTGACACCGGAAAAAGAATTGCATACGTTTTGAGGGAGGCTCGGAGAAGAGGCTCGCCGGGCGTCAAGATCTCCGCAGGGAGCGGATCCTCCTCCCCGAGCCCTTGCATTACTGACCGTATATCACTTTCAAATGCAAGGGGGACACGATACTCTGTCCCTGTCTGGTCGGTACGCCCCAAAGGACGATACCGTCGAAAACCGCCAGGGATGGGGAATCATGTCCCCGAACGTGATATACGGTCAGCTTGCATTATTCTTGACAAGAGGAAGACAAGAGGACAAAATGAGAAAGAAAGATAGACCATGAGCATGACGGGAAAAGGAGCGGCGGATATTTTGATCCCAAGCCTGTATTTTCATAAAACGGGTGAAGACAACACGAAGAAAACGCTCCTTATGGCGGCGAAAAGGGCCGAGGAGCTCGGCGTCAAGCACATCCTCGTCGCGACCACGTCGGGAAAGACCGGGACACTCGCGGCTGAGGTCTTCAAAGGCAAAAACGTCGTCGTCGTGACGCACTCCATGGGATTTGCTGAACCGGATCACCAGGAACTCAGGCCTGCTTTCCGGAAAAAAATCGAGGCGCTCGGGGCCAAGATCCTGACCTGCCAGCATGCCTTCGGCGGCGTGGGCCGCGCCGTCCGCAAGAAACTCGGAACCTATGAGCTCGAGGAGATCATGGCCTATACGCTCCGGATATTCGGCCAGGGGACGAAGGTCGCCATCGAGATCGCCCTCATGGCCGTGGACGCGGGTTTGGTGCCGCTGAGCGAGCCGTGCCTATCGATCGGGGGCACGGGCGAAGGGGCCGATACGGCCCTTCTGCTCATGCCTTCCAATGCTCAGACATTTTTCGACCTTCGCGTCATGGAGATCTTGGCCAAACCCCGGATGGGATAAAACAAATGGAGACACGGTCGCATTTCCGGGGGAGGCGCACCGAATTAAGAAATTCGGACCATATCACCTCGGTCCGTGTCCCCGTTTTTTTTAGGAGCTAATAATGAAACGAATCGTTGGACCTGTCCTGTTCTTTGTTCTGTTCCTGACCGCCTCCAATGCCTTCTCTCAGGTCGGGATCTATATCGGCGGCTACGCCGGATACTCCGCCCAGAAACCGAGTTTCGAGTTAGCCGAGTTTACGACCGACACGACGTTCCTCTACGGCCTGCACGGCGGCATCCGGTTCTTAATGCTGGCCCTCGAGGTGAATTATTTCTCGGCGATGCACAACATCGGGATGAACGACTTCTTACTCTTTAACTGGAACGAAAGGGTCAGCGACTACAGTTATATCGGCCTTAACCTCAGGTACATTCTTTCGCTGGCGATCTTCCATCCCTACGTGACCGGAGGATATGGTTATTACACCGTTGACATCCACAATATCGACAAGGACACCGAAGGCGGCTACAACTTCGGCGCCGGGCTGGAGGTCTCCTTAGGCAAGAAGATCTCGCTCCTCGTCGAGGGTAAATATCACCATGTTACCGTGAACATCGCAGCGATCGATATCTCGTTGGGGAATTTCACCCTCTGCGGAGGCCTCAACATCTATTTTTAATGAACATCAGGCTCAATAAATACCTGGCCCAGCGCGGGATCGCATCGAGGCGGCAGGCTGATCGGCTGATCAAGGAAGGCCGCGTTGCGGTCAACGGCCGAGTCGTCCAGGACCTCGGCAGCAAGATCGACGGAGAAAAAGACCGCGTGGTCGTCGACGGCAAGAAGGTCAGGTCAGGCCGCGAGCTTGTGTATCTTCTCTTGAATAAGCCGAAGGGCTTTCTCGTAACACTGAGCGATCCCCTGGGACGGGCCACGATCCGGAATCTGATCCCTTCGCTTCCGGATGGGATCAATCCCGTCGGAAGGCTGGATAAGGACAGCGAAGGATGTCTGCTCTTGACGAATGACGGCGAGATGGCTTTTCGCCTTATGCATCCGCGCTACGAAGTCCCAAAAATTTATATCGTTCGCGTCGAGGGGAAAGTAACGGCGCTGGAGATCGCGAAGCTTGAAAAAGGCGTCTTCCTTGAAGGGCGGAAGACGGCGCCGGCCCGAGTCGCGGCTCTGGAATCGCATCCTCAAATGAGCGTCCTCCGGGTGGAGATCCATGAAGGGCGGAAGCGTGAGGTCCGGCAGATGTTCGAGTCCGTCGGCCACGATGTCGTCAGGCTAAAGAGGATGAGTTTTGCGGGACTCCGGCTCGAGAATCTGCCCGCGGGAAAATGGCGCGCTTTGAAGAAGGATGAAATCCGCAGACTCAAACATCTGGTAGGATTGGCCTAATATTCGATCGACGATGAAAACATTCGTTAGGAAAGGCTGGCGCGATGGGCTGGCCCTCCTGGCCTTGGCCTTTCTTTCTCTGGCCATGACCTATCCGCTGGTATTCCATTTGTCCGACCATGTTGCCGCGGACCTCAGGGATCCTTTTTATTCCATGTGGGTTATGTCTTGGGATATCCGGGCGGCGGGGAACGGTTTCTCCCATTTCGGCGATACCAATATTTTCTTTCCTCATCAGGGCACGCTCTTTTACGCGGACGCTCTTCCGGTCCTGGCCGCCCTTGGAGCGCCGATTTACCTTCTATGCGGCAATCTGGTCTTTGTGTACAACATTCTTTTCCTCTTCTCCTTCGTTCTCTGCGGGGGTGGGATGTATCTCCTGGTCAAATACCTGACGTCCTCGCGGAACGCGGCGTTTGTTGCGGCGCTCGTCTTTGCTTTTTTCCCGTACCATTTTGCCCACCTCAGCCACTTGGAGCTCCTCTTCCTCGGCTGGACTCCGCTCTGCTTTTTATTCATCCACCGCTACTTTGAGATGCCTTCTGTTAAGAACCTTTTAGGGATGGCCGTCTTTTATGTCCTCCAGGTGCTGAGCTGCGCCTACTACGGCGAATACCTGACTCTTTTTGCCGGGCTGATGATTCTGTATCTCATGATGAAAAAGGGATATGGACGTGAAGGCCGGTTCTGGGTGTCCATGGGGATCTTTTTTATTTTGAGCGCAGTACCGCTTTTCCCCTACGTCTATTCCTATTTCAAAGTCCATCAGCGTATGTTGTTTGTCCGGGCCTTGTGGGAGGTGAAGTTTTTTTCCGCCGAGCTTCAACACTTTGTCGCCGTCCCTCCCTTCAACATCGTCTGGGGCTGGCTTACGGGAAAGCTCGGAGCTCAGGAGTGGCAGCTGTTCCCGGGACTTGTCCCGATCTTGTTGGCGGTTTTCTGGGTGTTGAAAGGGCGGGCCGGGCGAAAGGCCGCGGCCGAACCGGCGGCTTCGGCAGGAAGCCATAAGATTTTTATTCTTTGGGACATCCTGAACCTTCTCCTTTTCGTCTTCGGTCTTTATGTCGGGATATCCGGAGGTTTCGAGCTCCAAGCCGGCATCTTCAGATTGTCGGCGCATACACTCTCTAAGCCGGCGGCATTCCTTCTCGTTTCTCTGTGTCTGAGATTGATTTTTGATCCGAAGATCAGACGGCGTTTCAGCGGTTTCCTGCGGACCACTCGTCCTGCGGAGAAATACTATCTTTTCCTGATTGCCCTGGCCGGGCTTCTTTCGTTCGGCCCCGTCATCCGCTGTCTCGGAAAAGAGATCATCGACAGCCCGTATGCTTTTTTGTATGACAGAATTCCCGGATTCCAAAACTTAAGAGTCCCCGGTCGTTTCGCGGCGATGATGATGATCGGCCTGGCCGTCCTGAGCGGATGGGGAGTGCTGGCGATCTCGAGCCGCTGGGAATCCTCCCGGGCGAAAAATCGCGTCGTGGCGGCGGTCGGAGCTCTTATCCTTTTGGAATACCTGTCCGTACCTATCCCCTTGGTTTCTGTGCCGGCGAAAGACCAGATTCCAGAAATCTATGCGGCCGTTCGAAAACTTCCCGAGGGGGCGTCGATCATCGAGCTTCCCATGCCCGCTCATGACTATGAGGAATATGAGGAAGCTCCGGCTGTCTATTATTCGATTTTCCACCGCAAAAACATCGTCAACGGCTATAGCGGCTATTCGCCGCCGGGCTACAGGATCGTCCGGGAGGCGATGGAGCAGTTTCCTTCCGATGCGACTTTTGGATTGTTAGAAGATCTTGGAGTGAGTTATGTATTGGTCCATACGGGCGGGGTTCGGAGCGATCAGGGACAGGAGATCGTCGGGGGGCTCGCGAATCATGTGTCCCGCGTCGAGCGTGTGGCCGAGGCAAAAGGGGATTATCTCTGCCGGTTGATTCCTCAAAAGAGGGAAAAGGCGGCGGAAGATAAGCTCTCTCGAACGGGCGATAGAACGAAATGGAATGCCCGGGCAAGTTTGAACCAAACAGGGACGGATTTGGCCTTCGACGGCGACTTGAGCACGGGCTGGAGCACGGGCTATCCGCAGCGGAAAGATGATTTCTTCGAGCTCGACCTGGGCGAAGTCGTTCCGCTGAAGAAGATCGTGCTGTATCTCAATAATAATCCGTTGGATTTTCCGCGGAGTTTTCAGGTCGAAGGCTCGACGGACGGAAAAACGTGGGCCGGGCTTTACGAAAAAGCGGGATTTTTCCCGGCCCTGGACAAATCCATGATCGAAGACTTTACGAAATATATCGTGCCTATTCCGTTCGAGCCGTCCACCGTCCGGTACATCCGGATCATGCTGACCGCCGCCCATGAGGCGCGCCATTGGTCGATCAACGAGATCGCCATTTTCAATTGATATCTTTTATGATTCGCTTGTCTATTGTGTGGGTTAAGGATGATCGGAGAAGATCCGGAAACGGCCTTGCCACAAATTCGGAGACGCGAGCCAGGTTGATCCCTGAGCGCCGGTTTCCGCGGCAGAACTTCCCGCTTCTACTCCTTTTTTTCTTCTTTTTCTTTGAAGAAATCCTTTGAGACGCTGGCGAGGTGCTTAAGCTCCTTGTCCACGAGGAAATGGAGGGTCCCTTCTTCGAATGTCCCGTCCTCCCGGCGTTCGCCGGCAGGCACACCGGTTAAAATCGCGATTCCCTCATCGATGGATCGAATGGGATAAACGTGGAATTTTCCCTGCGCCGCGGCCTCGACGACATCCGTTCGGAGCATAAGATTCTGAACGTTCTGAGAGGGGATGATGACGCCTTGC